>NZ_CP108101.1:919368-1225824 GCF_036195325.1 Streptomyces sp. NBC_00234
GCACAGCGACCGCGACCGCACCAGCCGTGGCTACGACCTGCCGGGCGCCGTCACCGGCACGGCCTCCATGCTGTTGCTGGTCTTCACCGTCGTCCAGGCCCCCGAGGTGGGCTGGGCCTCCGCCCGCACCCTGCTGTCCTTCCTCGCCGTGGTCGTCCTCCTCACCACCTTCGTCCTGATCGAGCAGCGCACGGCGAGCCCACTGATCCGGCTCGGGGTGCTGCGCTCCGGCAACCAGATCCGGGCGCAGCTGGGTGCGGCGGCCTTCTTCGGCAGTTATGTCGGCTTCCAGTTCCTGGTCACCCAGTACATGCAGTCGCTGCTCGGCTGGTCCGCCCTGCAGACCGCGCTGGCCTTCCTGCCCGCGGGCGTACTGGTCGCCCTCTCCTCCACGAAGATCGGCGCCGTGGTGGACCGGTTCGGCACGCCGCGCCTGATCGCGGCCGGCTTCGCCTTCCTCGTCGTCGGCTACGCGCTCTTCCTGCGCATCAGCCTCACCCCGTCCTATGCGGCCGTCATCCTGCCCTCGATGCTGCTGCTCGGCGCGGCCTGCGCGGTGGCCTTCCCCTCGCTCAACATCCAGGCGACCAACGGAGTCGACGACGACGAGCAGGGCATGGTCTCGGGACTGCTCAACACCTCCTTCCAGGTGGGCGGTGCCATCTTCCTGGCCGTCGTGACGGCCGCCATCACCGCGGACGGCAGCGGCGACGGCTCGCCGCAGGCCGTGCTCGACAGCTTCCGGCCGGGCCTGGTCGTGGTGACCGTCATCGCGCTCGCCGGACTGCTGATCACCCTGACGGGCCTGCGTCGGGACCGCCCCGCACAGCACACGGTGCTCGTCGCCTCGTCCGAGGGGGACCGCGCGGCGGCAGCGGCGACAACGGCCGCAGCGGGCCCGGCCGTCGGCACCGGAGCCGCGAAGGTCCGGGACTGATCCGCCGACAGGGGGTGCTGGCCGAGGGCGCGTTCTTGCCGCCGGCCAGCACCCCCTGTGACACTTCGGGCATGGGACGACGCAGCCAGGAGGATCGCGACGCGATCACCGTCGAGATCGGCTACGCCTTGGTGAGCGCGTCCTTCGTCGCGGCTGCCGGATTCGGCGGCACAGTCGCCCCGGCCCTGTTCCTCGATCTGCCCGGCACCGTCGAACGCGTCCTGACCATGGCCGGCGGCACGATCGCCGCGCTCGCCTTCATCGCCCGTGTCGTCCATGTCCTGTGGCGATTCCCGCGCCGGACCGACGGGCACGCCCTGCCTCAGCAGTCGACGGGGACGTCGCCGCAGCCGCAGTCGTCCGATCAGCCGAGCCAGCCGGGCCGCACGAGTCCCGACTCGTAGGCGAGAACGACCAGTTGGGCCCGGTCCCGGGCGCCGAGCTTCACCATGGTCCGGCTGACATGGGTCTTGGCGGTCAGCGGGCTGACGACGAGCCTGCGGGCGATCTCCTCGTTGGAGAGACCGATCCCGACCAGTGCCATCACCTCCCTTTCCCGATCAGTGAGTTCGTCCAGGGCCGTCGCCTCCGCAGGCTCCTTGGAGCGGGCTGCGAACTCGGCGATCAGACGGCGCGTCACCCCGGGCGACAGCAGGGCGTCTCCACCGACCACCGCGCGTACCGCCCGCAGGAGTTCCTCCGGTTCGGTGTCCTTGACCAGGAAGCCGGAGGCTCCGGACCGGATCGCCTCGAAGACGTACTCGTCGAGCTCGAAGGTGGTGAGCATGACCACCTTCACCTCGCCCAGCCCGGGGTCCTCGGTGATCGTGCGCGTCGCGGCGAGACCGTCCAGGCGCGGCATGCGGATGTCCATCAGCACCGCGTCGGGCCGCAGTTCACGCACCAGACGGACGGCTTCCACGCCGTCGGCGGCCTCCCCGGCCACCTCGATGTCCGGCTGGGCGTCCAACAGCGCCCGGAAGCCGGCCCGAACCAGCAGTTGATCGTCGGCGAGCAGTACGCGGATCACGGTGTCTCCTCTTCCGGCGGCGCCGCCGGGTCCTGCGAACCGGCCGGCAGCGGGAACTCCGCGCTCACCCGGAAACCGCCTCCGGGCCGGGGCCCCGCCTCGATGGTGCCACCGAGCGCCGCCGCCCGCTCCCGCATTCCGACGAGTCCGTTGCCACTGCCCCCGGCGTCGTCGCCGGTCGCGGGGCCCACGTCGTCGATACGCAGCCAGAGGCGCCCGGCTCCGTAACCGACCCGGACCGCCGCCGTGCGCGACCCCGAGTGCCGCACCACGTTCGTCAGGGCCTCCTGCACGATGCGGAAGGCGGCGAGATCGGTGCCGGGCGGGACCGCACCACGCTCCCCCTCGGTCTCGACGGTGACCGACAGCCCGGCCCCCGACGCCTGTTCCACCAGTTCGGGCAAGCGGTCGAGTCCCGGGGCCGGGGCCAGGGGGGCGTCGCCCGGGGTCCGGAGATTGGCGAGCACCTGACGCACCTCGCCCAGGGCCTCCTTGCTGGCGGACTTGATGGTGGTGAGCGCGATGCGCGCCTGCTCCGGGTCGGAGTCGAGCAGCGCGAGGCCCACCCCGGCCTGGACGTTGATGACGGAAATGCTGTGGGCGAGGACGTCGTGGAGCTCCCGGGCCATCCGCAGCCGTTCCTCGTCGGCCCGCCGCCTGTCCGCCGCCTCCCGCTCCGCACGCGCCGCCGCCCACTGCTCACGGCGTACCCGCAGGAGCTCGGCGGCGGCGACGATCGCGATCACCCAGGCGGTGACGACGGCCTCCTGACCCCAGCCGGCCGCGGTGTCGCCGGATGGCGGCAGCCATCGGTAGAGCCAGTGCGCCAGGAGCAGATGACCGGCCCAGAGCACCCCGAGCGACCACCAGGCGGCGCGCCGGTGCCCGGAGACGATGGCGCTGAAGCAGCCCACGGCCACGGCGACGAAGACGGGGCCGTACGGATAGCCCGCGCCGAGATAGACGAGAGTCGCGGCGGAGGTGACCGTCAGCGCCGCCACCGGGCGGCGGTGACGGAACAGCAGCACCGCGACGGCGACGAACAGCAGAATCCGTGCGAACACGTCCAGCGGCCGGCGGTCCTGCGACTCCGCCGCGAAGGTCGTACCCGCCATGACGAAGGCCAGGAGTGCCACGGTCGACGGCCACGGCAGCCCCGCGGCCGTCCGCGCCCCGTCGACCGGCCCACCGGCCCCGGACAGCCAGCGCGGCAGCCTTCCGCGCTCCCCCGGCCTGCCGGCCCCCCGGTGGGGACCGTCACTTCTGCGCGCTCGCTGCTCTTCCATGGCGGCCACGCTAGACGGACGGCCGCCCGGCGGGCGTCCGCCGGGCGTGGTGATCAGTGGTACTCCCTGGGGAGTACTCCGGGGCGGGCCGACGGCGCGGGGCGGTCCTGCGGGACGCCGCCGGGCGAGGGGTGGCCCGGCGCGCCGGCCCGGCCCCGTCGGCGCCGGTCAGTCGTGCCGGGGCCGGGTGGGGGCCGGGTTGGGTACGTCGGTGATCCCGACCGCACGGGCGAGATCGCCCGCGGCCTGCCGGAACATCGCCTCCCTGGCCTCGACGACCCGGTTGAACTGGCCGAAGACCTCGAAGGAGATCAGGCCGAAGAGCTGCGCCCAGGCCGCGACCAGTGCGACGACGACGGCGGGCGGCAGGTCGGGGGCGAGGTCGGCTGCCATCCGGGCGGCCTCGGGGCGCAGTTCCTCCGAAAGCGGCGGAACCGCAAGCCCGTCGGCGCGGTAGGCGTCACGGACGAGGCCGATGAGGACGAGCCCCACGCGGGAGGCGGGGCCGACGGTGTCCTGCGGGGCGATGTAGCCGGGGACGGGCGACCCGTAGATCAGCGCGTACTCGTGGGGGTGGGCGACGGCCCAGTCCCGTACGGCGCAGGCGACCGCCGTCCAGCGCTCCCGATACCCGCCGACGGCCGCACCGGACGCCCTGGTTCCCGACGCCCTGCTGCCGGACGCGCTGCTGCCCGACGCCCCGGTTCCAGGCGCCCCCGCAGGCCCTCCGGCGGCATCCCGGGCGGCCTCCGCCGTCTCGCCCACGGCGTCGTAGGCATCGACGATGAGCGCCGTCAGCAGTTCGTCACGGCTGGGGAAGTAGCGATAGAGCGCCGAGGAGACCATGCCCAGTTCGCGGGCGACCGCTCGCAGGGACAGCTTCGCGGCGCCGTCCGCCGCGAGCTGCTTCCGCGCCTCGTCCTTGATGGCGGCGGTCACTTCGATGCGGGCGCGTTCCCTGGCCCCTTTGATCTTGCTCATGACGTCCACTCTCCCACGAAAACAGAGCACCGGCCAATATAGAGAGCAGTGCTCTTGCTTTTGCGCACCCGTCTCGTACACACTGATCTCAAGCGAGAGCACCGCTCTCCAATAGCCGGAGGTTCCCATGTCGCAGCCGTACTACCTTCAGGGAAGCCCGTTCGCCATCCGGATGAACAGCGCCATCGGCTGGCTCGCCCGGCACGGCATCAGCCTGCTCGGCACGGCGGAGATGTCGGTGCGCGGCCGGAAGAGCGGTCAGATGCAGCGCATCCCCGTGAACCCCCACGTCCACGAGGGCGCGCAGTACCTGGTCTCGGCCCGCGGCCACTCCCAGTGGGTGCGCAACATGCGGGCCGCGGGCGGCGGTGAGCTGCGCGTGGGCCGCAGAACCCGGACCTTCACGGCCGTGGAGATCGCGGACGACGAGCAGAAGATGCTGATCGTCCGCGCCTACCTGGAGCGGTGGGGCTGGGAGGTCAACCAGTACTTCAAGGGCATCACCGCGAAGTCGACCGACGCGGAGCTGCTCGCGGCCTGCCCCGACCACCCCGTCTTCCGGATCACCGTCCAGGGCTGAGCAGCCCGCCACCGGACCGCTCGGCCACCGGAGAAGCCCCGCCTCCGGACCCGCCCCGGCCATCGGAGAAGCCCCGCTCCCGGACGGACCCGCCCGGCCACCGGGACCCCTCGGTTTCGGCCTCGCGACCCCGGTGCCCCGCTAGCGGTCCATCGCCGACAGCGCCCGCTGCGCCAGCGGGTGCGTACGGACCAGCTCGGCGAGCGAGGTCGTCCCCCGCGTCACGCCGGCGAACGCCGTCCAGGCCGGCCGGAAGCCCGTCAGCACGGCGTGCAGAACCCCGGGGCGGCGCTCGAACAGCTTGAGCATGCGACGGCCGACGCTCATCTCGACGCCCAGCCCCGCCTTGATGGCGAACGCGTAGTTGAGGGCCTGGCGCCGGGCATCGACCGCGTCGTGCGACTCCGCGATCCGGACCGCCCACTCACCCGCGAGGCGCCCGGAGCGCAGCGCGAACGAGATCCCCTCCCGGGTCCACGGCTCCAGCAGTCCCGCCGCGTCCCCGCACACCACCACCCGGCCGCGCGAGAGCGGTGAGTCGTCGCTGCGGCAGCGCGTGAGATGACCGGAGGAGATCTTCGGCTCGAAGCCGGCGAGCCCGAGCCGGGCGATGAAGTCCTCCAGATACCGCTTGGTGCCCGCGCCGTCGCCGCGCGCCGAGATCACACCGACCGTCAGGGTGTCACCCTTGGGGAAGACCCACCCGTAACTTCCGGGCATCGGGCCCCAGTCGATGAGCACCCGCCCCGCCCAGTCCTCCGCGACCGTCTCCGGAACCGGGATCTCCGCCTCCAGACCAAGGTCCACCTGGTCGAGCTTGACCCCGACGTGTGCTCCTATGCGGCCCGCGCTGCCGTCGGCACCGACGACCGCCCGGGCGAGCACGGTCTCGCCGCCGGTGAGCACCACGGCGACCGTACGCCGGTCCGGCACGGCCGAGCCGTGCTGCTCCACGCGCTGCACCGCGACGCCGGTGCGCAGTTCGGCGCCCGCCTTCTGTGCGTGCTCCACCAGACCCGCGTCGAACTCGGGCCGGTTGATCAGCCCGAAGAGCATGCGCCTGGAGCGGCGGGTGCGGGCGAACTTCCCGTTGAGCGAGAAGGTGACGGCGTGGACCCGGTCCTGCAGGGGCAGTTCGAAGCCCGGGGGCAGGGAGTCACGCGAATACCCGATGATGCCGCCGCCGCACGTCTTGTACCGGGGCAGTTCGGCCTTCTCCAGCAGGAGCACCCGTCGGCCCGCGACGGCCGCCGCATACGCCGCGGAGGCTCCGGCCGGACCCGCGCCGACTACGACCACGTCCCATACCGACTCCGGTACCGACGGCTCTTCGTGCTCACGTCCGGCGTCTGCGTTCTCGCTGCTCACGATGTGCTTCTGCTCCCGATCCGACCAGTGGCCCCAGCTGCTCACGGCATCCTACGGCGCGTTGCGGCCGAGCCCCCCTGTGGGAGGATCGGCCATGCTTTTGTCGTACATTCGACGCCGCACCCACAGCGTCACCCACGATGCGTACACCACCGCGCCGTAGACATAACGTCGCACCCACGAGGAGCGTGCCCATGACCGCCCGTCCGATTCCCGAGACCGTCGCTTCGCTGATGCCCCGCGCCAAGACGGAGCTGGCCGAGCTGGTGGCGTTCCGGTCGGTGGCGGATCCCGCGCAGTTCCCGAAGAGCGAGTGCGAGGGGGCCGCCCGCTGGGTCGCCGACGCACTGCGCGCCGAGGACTTCCAGGACGTCGCCCTGCTCGACACGCCTGACGGCACCCAGTCGGTCTACGGATCCCTGCCCGGCCCCGCCGGTGCCCCGACCGTGCTGCTCTACGCGCACTACGACGTACAGCCGCCGCTCGACGAGTCGGCCTGGCTCTCCCCGCCCTTCGAGCTGACCGAGCGCGACGGCCGGTGGTTCGGCCGCGGTGCCGCCGACTGCAAGGGCGGCTTCATCATGCATCTGCTCGCGCTGCGCGCCCTCAAGGCGAACGGCGGCGTCCCGGTCTCCGTCAAGGTGATCGTGGAGGGCTCGGAGGAGCAGGGCACCGGCGGTCTGGAGCGGTACGCGGAGGCGCACCCCGAGCTGCTCGTCGCCGACACGATCGTCATCGGTGACACCGGGAACTTCCGGGTCGGCCTGCCCACGGTCACCGCGACGCTGCGCGGTATGACGATGCTGCGGGTGACGCTCGACACCCTCGAAGGGAACCTGCACTCGGGGCAGTTCGGCGGCGCGGCCCCCGATGCGCTGGCCGCGATGATCCAGCTGCTGGCGTCGCTGCGCGCGGCGGACGGCACGACCACGGTCGACGGCCTCACCTCGGACACGACGTGGGAAGGGCTGCAGTACCCGGAGGGCGAGTTCCGCAAGGACGCGAAGGTCCTCGACGGTGTGGAGCTGATCGGTACGGGCACGGTCGCGGACCGCATCTGGGCGCGGCCGGCCGTCACCGTCATCGGTATCGACTGCCCGCCGGTCGTGGGAGCCACGCCGTCGGTCCAGGCGAGCGCGCGGGCCCAGATCAGCCTGCGGGTTCCGCCGGGCCACGACGCCGCCGAGGCGACGAAGCTGCTGACCGCGCACCTGGAGTCGCACGCCCCGTGGGGTGCGCGGGTCGCCGTGGAGCAGGTCGGCCAGGGCCAGCCGTTCCGCGCGGACATCACCAGCCCCGCGTACACGTCGATGGCGGACGCCATGCGGGTGGCGTACCCGGGCGAGGAGATGCAGTCCTCCGGCATGGGCGGCTCGATCCCGCTGTGCAACACCCTCGCGGGCCTGTACCCGGAGGCGGAGATCCTGCTGATCGGTCTGAGCGAGCCCGAGGCGCAGATCCACGCGGTGAACGAGAGCGTGTCGCCCGAGGAACTGGAGCGGCTCTCGGTCACCGAGGCGCTGTTCCTGCAGAACTACGCGGACTCCAAGAGGGCCTGACCCCGGCCACGGCCGGTTCCCGGCGAAGTCGCCAGGAGCAGATTTCCGTGCGGCGGACCTGAGCAGCTGCCTAGGTTCGCCGCATGGAACTCGTCGAGGTGCTCCCTCAGCTGCACATGTTCCGCTTCCGGATCGGCCAGGCGTATCTCTGGCGGGACGGCGCGGACCTGACCCTGATCGACGCGGGCGACATCAACGCGGCGTCCGCCATCGAGAACGCCGTGCGCGGTCTCGGCCTGGACCCCGCGGGGATCAGCCGGATCGTCGTCACCCACGGTCACCGCGACCACTACGGTGCCGCCCAGGAACTCGCCGACCGGTACGGCGCCGACATCCTGGCCCACGGCCTCGACGCCCCGTCGATCCGGGGCGAGGAGCCGGTGCCCGATCCCGTACTCCTCGACTGGGAACGCCCGTTGTACGCGAACGGGCTGACCGTCCCCCCGGCTCCGCCGACCCGGGTCGACCACGAGGTGGCGGACGGCGACGAGCTGCCGTTCGGCGGGGGCGCCCGGATCGTCCACGCCCCCGGCCACACCCCTGGCTCCATCGGCATCCATCTGCCGTACTACGACGTGCTGTTCACGGGCGACTCCGTGGCCGGCGTCGACCAGGCGATGCTGGGCGTGTTCAACACCGACCCCGCTCAGGCCCAGGACTCGTTCCGGCGACTGGCCGCGCTGGCCCCGTCCGTCGCCTGTTTCGGCCACGGCGACCCGCTCACCGCCGACGCGCCGGCGATCCTGCGGGCAGCCGCCGACCGGGACCCGGCAGGGTGACGGGCCGGCCTGACCGGCGGCGTCGGGCCCGCCGGGCGGTGCCGGTCACCCCACCGGCACCCCGGCCTCCAGATTGAGCACCGAAGAGCGCTCGCGGGCCCGCAGCGCCCACCGCAGGCGTTCGTAGCGCGTGGGCGGCAGCATGGACGCCGCCTCCTCCTCGGTGACGAACCGCCATCCGCGCAACTCGGCCCCTGGCAGCACTAGTTGATCGGCAACCTCGCGGCGCAGCAGGCCGCCGTCGAAGAGGAAGCGCAACCCGCCGTAGCCGGGCGGTCGCGGCGACTCCCAGTCGATGACCAGAAGCTTCGGCACCGTGTCGAGGCGCAGCCCGATCTCTTCGGCGACCTCCCGGATTCCGGCCTGCGCGGGAGCCTCGCCCGCCTCCACGACGCCGCCGGGGAATTCCCAGCCGGGTTTGTACGTGGGGTCGACGAGCAGGACCCGGTCCTGCTCGTCGAAGAACAGGACTCCGGCGGCGACGGTCTCCGCGGTCGGCTCCGGCGTCTGGACGATGCCGCACTCCCTGGCCGCCCCGGTGCGTACGGCCTCGGCGATGCGCTCGGCCGTCTCGTGCGGGGTGAGGGTGCTGGTGTCGATCGTGTGGGCGTCGGCGGTGATCCAGCCGAGGGCCGCCCGGTAGGGCTCGATGTGGTCCAGGGCCCAGTCCTGGATGCGTCCGCCGGGCTCAGGACGGTCGGCGAACTCCTCCCGGCCGGAGATCCGTTCACGCAGGATCGTTTCCTCCGGCGAGAGGAGCACATGACGCACGGGTATCCGCCGGGCGGCGAGTCCTCCGAAGATCTCGTCGCGGTACTCCTGGCGGAGCAGGGTCATCGGCACGACGAGCACCCCGGGCAGCTCGGCGAGGAGCGCGGCTGCCGTGTCCACCACCATGCGCCGCCAGATCGGCAGGTCCTGGAAGTCGGTGACCTCGGCGAGCCTCTTCTGCGGCAGCAGGTGACTCAGTCCCGCACCGGTCAGTTCGGGATCGTACACAGTGCTGTTCGGGAGCAGATCGATCAGTTCGCACGCGGCGCTCGTCTTGCCCGCACCGAACGCACCGTTGATCCAGACGATCATTCGTACTCCAAGACGGGAAGGCCTCTGAACAGGGACGGAGCAGCATCGTGCAAGTCATCTGGGAGCGACATGGGAAAGGAAGGCGTCCACAACCCCGCACCCACTACTTCTTTCTCCCATACGCGCCGAAGGTAGTCCACGATTCCCTCCTCCATCGCGACCGTCACCTCGCTGTACACACCCTCCACACCCGGAAGCTCATGCCCCATTCGGGCCTCCACCGCCACGCGCGGAATGCCACCCGACTCAGCGCGTGGCCGTCTCCGTACGCGAGGGCACCATCTCCTCCTCCCCACTGCTCAAGCGCGGCGTCATCGCCGACAACGACCCCATCGAGCAGGAGAAGGCGATGAAGTTCAACGCGCTGCTCACGAACGCCGTGCTCTTCCACAGCGCCCTGGACATCGCGGAGATCGTGCGGCAGCTGCTGGAGGAGGGATGGGAGATCGACCCGGAAGACCTGGCGCACATCTCGCCGTACCTGACCGAACACATCAACCGGTTCGGCGAGTACAGCACCCACGAACTCGGCATCCAGCCCGAGGCGTACGACCCGAAACTCGACGTCGACTTCACCCCGCTGCGCGAGCAGGACCTGACCCCCGCCGGCCTCGGCCAGGCCGCCTGAACCGTGAGGTGAACTAGCTGGTGACGTCCTTCACGGGAGCGGACCGGTATACCCCAGAAACCTGCTGCGAGGGTCAGCCTCCAACACCGTGGCCTGGGCAGATGATCCGATAGCGCTGCCGTGGGGACGGGGTTTGTGACGGTTCTCGTAAGCCCTCGCCGTATTTCAGAGGGATACCCGCGCTGTTCTGCCAGCGGCAGAACACCAGCCGGACCGGGCTCGACGATCACTACAGTCCAGTCTCATGAGGACGATTACGACGCGTACGGTCGAGTATCCGGCCGACGGTTTGACGATGATCGGGCACCTCGCGCTCCCGGCCGGCGTCGACCGCCGGCCCGCGGTGCTGCTCGGACCAGAGGGCATGGGGCTCAGCGACGTCGAGCGCCGCCGGGCCGATGCTCTCGCCGAACTGGGATATGTAGCGCTGGCCTTCGACCTTCACGGCGGGCGCTATTTGGGCGACCCCGAGGAGATGCTGGCCCGTTGCCTGCCGCTGCTCGCTGATCCGGACCGGATGCGGGGCATCGGCCATGCGGCGCTCGACGTGTTGCGCACCGAACCGCGGACCGACCCCGACCGGATCGCCGCCGTCGGCTACGGCACCGGGGGCGCCGTCGGGCTGGAACTCGGGCGCGGCGGCGTCAGCCTGCGCGCGATCGGGACAGTCAACGGACTGACCACGGGCCGACCGGGCGAGGCGGCGCGCATTCGCTGCCCGGTGTGGGCCGGGGTCGGGTCGGAAGACCCGATCATGCCGCCCGCGCAACGGAACGCGTTCACCGCTGAGATGCAGGCCGCGGGCATCGACTGGCGCCTCGCGGTCTACGGTGGCGCCTTGCACGCCTTCCACCACCCGCCGGTCGATCACCCCACGGTCCCCGGCGTCGGCTACCACCCACAGCACGCGCAGCGAGCCTGGCGCGACGTCGTCGACCTGCTCGCCGAGTGCCTGCCCGTGACGGAGGATCTGGGGCATGTCCCAGGTAAGCATGCTGGCGCCGGGCACTGACAGTCCCCTCCCCTCAAGTCCGCACAGCAGAACCGCATTCGGGCGGATGCTCGATCGCGGATACGCGTTCGCAACTGCCGCAGTAGATGCCGGATTTACCCCGACAGAGCCCCTACCGTGATCACCGCGACCTGCGGCGGGCCATTCCGGCCGCCGGGGCGAGGTGTACGCATTTACTGCGGCAGCCGGTCAGAGGTCTGCTCAGACCCGTGCGCACCTCAAGAACTCACAGTTTCCTCGGGGAATTCTCCGACGGAGTGGCGACGGACGGCACCGTTTTCCGACGAGTCGCGGTCGCGGTGGCCTCATGCGGTCCGGGTGCGTCGCGCTCGGCTTCGAGCCAGCCCAGCCGAGCCGCCTGGAAGCCCAGCTGTACGCGATTCTGTACCTTCGCGACGTCCATCAGGTGCCGGACCCGGCGCTGCACCGTTCGCAGGGATCCGCGGAGTTGGGCGGCGATCGCTTGGTCGGTGAGGCCGGTCAGCGACAGGCTGAGGATCTGTGCATCCAGATCATCGATGCCGGACGCGTTCTGCAAGGCCCCGGCAGAGGTGACAAACTGCGTCGCCTTCTCCCATTCGGACTCGAACAGTGCTATCAGCGCGTCGAGCAGGCTGCTCGAGTACACGAGCAGGGCTTCCGCCGGTGCTGCATCGGTCCGACCGAGGAGTGGAACAATGGCGAACTCGCGGTCTACGATGAAGAGTTTCAGTGGCACGGTCTCGGCGAATCGGACCTCCTCTCCTGCGGCCCGCGCACGGGCAATCTCGTCGAACGACGGGACTCCCTCATTGAGCATCGCATTCTCGGGCACCGGGCGTTCGAGTACCACGCGGTAACGGACACCGCGCGCGATGACAGCGCCGTCGGTCCTGTTGCCGACCACGAAGACTGGCGCCTTGACGAAGTTCATGACCTCCTTCCGTGCACCGAGTTGTATTTGTCCGACACGCTCGCGAATGGCCTCGGTGCCGTGGATCACATCAATGACGTCACCGACGCCGCGCCCGAGGGCCGCCGAGCGGTAGATTTTGTCGAGGGAGTCGAGTTCGAGTTCCGCCCGCTTGAGCTCGTTCTGCCGCTGGCGCAGGAGTGCCTGCAGCGCCGCCGCCGGCGGGGAGGCCACGAATCGAGTGGGATCCCCGAGGCTGCGCGTGGCGAGTCTCCGGTCTTCGAGCACGCCGAGGATGCACACGACCTGGCGGGCTTCGCGGCCGACGGACTCGGCGAGTTCGGCGGGGGTGGCGGAGGCTACCGAGATGAGCGCGCGGTAGGTCTCCGACTCTGCGGTGCTTAGTCCCAGCACGTCCGAAAGCATGGTACTCCTCCGCGAATTGGTCGGCCCTGGCTATTTTGGCTGGGTTTGATTTTGATTCCCTGATGGCCGGTCGGCGAAGTGTCGGCTGCCTGCGGGAAAGGGCGATCGGGCACGCTGGGGCGGCCCTCCGACTCCTCGGCTCGCGGTTTGGCGGCCCTGGACGAACGTGCGCTGGGCCGGATCGCCGGCGCGGGCGCGGGCCCCACGATCTGGACTGCTGGGTCCGCCTGCCGGCCGTGCACAATCGGTCCGACTTCAAGCGGGGAGCGGGCCGGCGAGTTGAACCGACTTGGGCTGAACCGGGCAGTTACTGGCCACCGGTCCGCGATCGTTGGCCCTGCCCGTATTCGGCGAGGCTTCGCCGAATACGCGGGAGACGGCCGGGGCGAGACTCACGTCTCGCCCCGGTCGCGGCCCTCCGGTTGGGTTCATCGCTTCACCGGTTCACCTCAGCGCAGTTGGTACGCCTTGGGAATCGTC
The DNA here is from genome assembly GCF_036195325.1 of Streptomyces sp. NBC_00234. Taxonomy (NCBI): domain Bacteria; kingdom Bacillati; phylum Actinomycetota; class Actinomycetes; order Kitasatosporales; family Streptomycetaceae; genus Streptomyces; species Streptomyces sp. NBC_00234. Next base: position 932,410 of record NZ_CP108101.1, read on the forward strand.
TGCTTGACGGTGTCCCCCGCACTGTCGGTCGCGGTGATCCGCAGTCCGACTTCTCCGGGAGCCTCGTCACGCTTCGGGTGCTCGATTTGCGCGGTGAACGTGTTCTGCTTGTCGGCCTGGGTGGTGATTGCCGGCTGCCAGGTCTTGCCGCCGTCGACGCTGGCCTCGACCCGCAACTTCGTCACGGTCGGTGGCTTGCTGAGCCGATCCTGGTAGTAGCCGGTGACGGTGATGGAGTGGAGGCCGCCGGCCTTGGCGGTGTTGTCCAGATCAAGGCCCAGGTCGTACCGCAGGAAGATCAGCGGCTCCGGACGGCACTTACCAGGATCCTTGACGATGGCGTCCGCGATGCACGGTTGCGACGTCGGCGTGTCTGCCTTGTCCGGCCGGTCGGACGTGTACTCCCACACGGTCTTGACCCCGTTGGTGTCCGCCTCGTACGAGTAGCGGGCTGATTCCGCAGGCAGGTCGTACGTGATGACGTCAGCGCTACCGCAACTCGTCATCGCGAGCACCCCGAGGGCTGTCAGCGCCGCAAGGTTCACTGTCCGGCGCCACTTCGATGGCACGGTCGCGTTCATCGGACCGGTCTCCTTTCTCGCTTCGGTCATCACCGCTTGCTCCCCGACACCAGGTTCGGCGCGTTGCCGGGCTCGCCGAGCTGGAAGGCGAACTCGAGGGGTACGAGCCGTTGCTCGAGTTCGTCGCCGGCCTGGTTGGAAAGGCGGACGTCACAGGTGGTACAGGTCCCTATCCCGTAGAGGAGCGGGAACAAGACCGTTTCGTTGACCATGCCGATCACGGCCTGCCGGCCGCCTCCGCTGCCGGTCAGGTACATGGTCGGCCAGAATCGGTCGGCCTCCCGGCAGCCGGCGCACGGCAGGCCGACGCTGTTGGTGAAGCCCGACTTGGTGCGGACCTGGGGCACCGCGCCGGGCAGGGACGGGCCCGTGCTCCAGTTGATCGTGTTCTTCCTGTCGAGCGCCAGGTCCTGGGTTTCGCCCGGGCGCGATCCAGTCGCCAGCACGGACGGCCCGACGTAATGCCTGGTGGCCAGCTCAAATGTGTCGACCGCGTGGTCGTCCCGCGTGACCCACGTGGTGAGCTGCCGTTGGCTGGCCGGCTTGGGCAGGTCCATCTCCACTGCAACCGGGCCGGCGTCGGTGGTCCGGCTCCAGCCGAAGTAGGAAGTCACCCCGAGCCGGTCGGCGTGGATACGGTGGTCGACACGGTCGAGCTCCTCGGGCAGGACCTGGTGCGGCAGGCTGGCGGGGATCCGACCGTTGGTGCTGAACGCCAGCGCGTAGCTCTTCGACACCTCGCTGTTGCCGCCGAGTTCGACCTGGACGCCGGGCGTCGCCCCGCCCTCGATCCGCCGGATCAGCGTGGCGGCCTCGGCCGGGGGTACGGTCACGATCGGCAACGCCGCGTACTCCTCGACCGGCGGGCAGCTGTCCGGACCGTTCTCGCAGTTGTAGTGCCGGGTCCCGTACGACTCCAGGGTGACCCGGTCGGTCCCGCCGGCCACCAGCACCCCGATCGCACCCGCCGCGGCAGCCGCGGCCACTCGCTCACGGAGTGCGGTGAAGTTGCAGGTCGTCGTGCAGATGTCGGTCGGCCGCACCAGCACCAGCGCGCCCTTGGCGTCGACCTTGGCGAGCTCCTCGGCCGAGCCGGTGCCCGCGTAGACCACGGGCTTCTGACCATTGGTGGGCAGTCGAGGGATCGTCAACTGCACGTGGCGGACCTGGTTCCTTCCGTCTTCCTTCCATCCCTGGGTCCCGCCGTGGATGGAGGTGTCCGGCGTCGCGTAGCGGGCGCCGAGGTCGAAGGAGTCACCGTTGCCCGTGACCTTCATCGTTACTGACGGCGGTACCAGGACATGCTGGCTGTTGAAGGAGAGCGTGCCGAGGCTCACCTCGCTGGTCGGCAGTGCCCACCAGTTAGGTTCACCGGGACCGTAGGTGGTGCCGAGCTTTGCGGCAAGCCCCCAATTGCCGTCCACAGAGGCCCGCTTGATCTGGAAGGCCGCGCCGTATGTCTCCGTCGACTCCGGGGCGTTCACTCTGATCGGCTTGGCCTTCCGCAAGTCCAGCTCCACCGTGGTCGCCCCGGTGACCTGCACCTGCGGTGCCATCGGTGCGGCCCTGTGCAGCTCACCGGCCGCGTCCCGCCACGTCATCGTGAGCGCCGACGCGACAGTACCGGCGAAGACCCTGGCCTTGATCGTCTCGCCCCCCGGTGCCACCTGCGGGTCCTCGTAAAGGCCCAGCTTGTCCTCGTTCATCGGGACGATCAGCGCGTTGCCGTACCGGACGTCGGTGGCGCCGGCCGGAGGAATGACCTTGATGGTCAGGTCGTGACGGATCGGCTCCAGGAACGCCGAGATCCGCGACGTTCCCAGCGTCGTCCCCGTGCTGTCCTTGGCGGTCAGGGCGCCTGCGTATCCACCGTACTGCCCGGCATCCTCTGCCAACTTGGCGTTCAGGGTCACCGCGACGTCGGTCGAACCCTTGGCGGGCACGGTCACCTGGTCGGCGCTGAGCGTGAACAGCCCCGCCGGCGTGGGCTTGCCCGCGTAGGAGGCCGAGGCGGAGAGCGTCAGCGTGATCGGCTCGTCGGTCCAGTTGGTGTAGGTGACCGTCTTGGACGTCGACGAGTGCGGGAACTCGAAGCGGCCGAAGTTCAGGTTCCCGTCCGGGATGATCTTCGGATCGATCGCACGGGCCACGTCCACCCGGCCGGCCCCCTGCGCGTACACGTCGTGGCCCAGGTCCTTGGCGGTGGCCATCAGCAGCGCCTTGATTTGCCGCCCGCTGAAGTCCGGGTACTTCTGGGCGATGATCGCCGCGGCGCCGGCCATGTGGGGCGTGGCCATGGAAGTGCCACTGGCGGACGTGTAGTAGTCGTCCACGACCGTGCCCATCGCGGTGCCCTTGGCCCGGGCGGCGGCGATGGCGACGCCCGGAGCCGCGATGTCCGGCTTGGCCCCGCCGTCCCCGATCCGAGGTCCGCGGCTGGAGAAGGGGGCCATCTGGTCGCTCTTGTCCACGGCCGCGACCGTCAGCGCCTCGTCGGCTGAACCCGGCGACCCGACCGTCTTGGCGTCCGGGCCGTTGTTGCCCGCGGCAATGACGAACAGGGTGCCGTAATCAAGGCTGAGCTTGTTCACCGCCTTGCTCAGCACGTCCGTTCCGTCGGAGGCCGGGCCACCGAGGCTCATGTTCACCACATCGGCACCGGACTGGGCGGCCCACTCCATGCCGGCGATGACCGCGTCGCCGGAGCACGAGCCGTCCGAACCGCAGACTCTGCCGATGAGCAGATTCGCACCGGGCGCCACACCGCGACGCAGCCCGTCGGAGGCCTCTCCGGTGCCGGCGATCGTGGACGCCACATGGGTACCGTGCCCGTGTTCGTCCACCGCTCCAGTCGGGCTGCCGGTGAAGTCAACCGCCTCGGCGATCCGGTCGGCGAGATCGGGGTGGGTGGCATCGATGCCACTGTCCAGCACCGCGACCTTCACGTTTGAACCGTCATAGCCGCGGCTCCAAGCGGCGGGCGCGCCGATCTGCGGTACGGACGTGTCGAGCTGAATCTTCGTCAGCTCGTTCAGCCACACCTTTTTCACTCCGGCAAGCGGGCCGACGGTCCGAGCGGCGGAGGCGGACTTGCCGGCGTTCTTCTCCCGTACCTCTCGCCACCACTCGCCGTTGCCCTTGATGGTCATCGAGCGGGCGTTGATGCTCTTCAGGACGCGCTTAGCCTTGGTACCGGCGGCGGTCGGCGCCGTCCGAGCGCTGGTCTTTCCGGTGTACGCGGCGATAGCCGGGACCTCACCGGTCGTACCCTCGGCCGCCCAAGCGGCCAGCTTGCCAAGGTTGAAGAGCTCCCAGTCCAGCAGGTCGGCACGGATCAACGGCAACACGTCATCCGGTACGACGTAGACCTGGCCGCTCCTGGTGATGGTCTGGAAGAGCACCGACTCGTTCCCGGGCCGCGTTGCCTGCTCGATCTCGTGGACGACCGGCTTCCCGTCCGCGGTGACACCGATCTGCACCTTGTCGCCGGTCATCAGCGTCAGTGACAGCTTTGCCTGAGTTCCGGCGGCGGCGCGGAGAAGGCTGCTGTCGCCGACCGAAGTGGGCAGGACCTGGTTGAGGGTGGTAGGGGCAGACGGGGCGGGGGTTGGGTCGGCAGCATTCGCCGAGGTGGTCGGTATGACCATCCCGAGGACCGTGATGCCGGTGATCGCGACGGCGAGCCGTTGCCCGAAACGCCTCATCGCCAGGCCTCCTGAGATGCCGTTCTGTGAGCTTCTCCGTAAATCTGCTGTATGGATTGCACAAGCGACTCCCAGTCGTCGTGGCAAAGAATCAGTTCAGACAGATACTCAGGCTCGGCATGGGCAAAGACAACTGATAGGCAGTGGCGTATTTCCTCCTTGTCGGAAACCCGCCACAACAGCCGTCCGGACAACCGACGGGGAACCACCGAGCCGCTCTGGCGATGCTCTTCGGGCGCAACGGAGAGCCACTTCAAGATGCGCGGCAAGTCCCCGGCAATCCAACCCCGGAGAATTCACGGACAGGAAAGACTGCCGGGGCCACATAAAGCCCCAAGGCTGTGAAGATATGCGCATTCCGGAAGGGACCCGTACTTTGTCGGCAGCGGAATTCCAGGTGCGGTTCCCGCACCTGAATGGGCTTCAGCGGCGGTTGATGCCGGGGCCGAGGCCCGGTCGCCGGGCCACGGCGTAATCAAGGTGGCTGCGCCCCTGGCACAAGGACATGCCTCGCGCCAGGGGCGCAGTCAGCAACTCAGGGTCTGCCGCGAGGGTCAGCGCACGGCGTAGGCCCTGATCAGGGTCTGCTCGATCTTGCTGCCGTTGGCGTCCTGTGCCTCGACGCGCAGCGACACATGGCCCGATGACGGATTGCGGACGGACACCTTGTAGTTGCCGTCGGTCTTGGTCTTTACCGTCGCGGGGCTCCAGGTGGCACCGTCGTCGGTGGACACCTCCACCTCGACCCCGTCGATGTCCGGGGTGGCGCCGGTCTGGAGCGCGAACGCCAGATCGAAGTCGTCCGCGCCCTGGGCGACTGCCCACTCCATGCCGGCGATGACCCCCGACTGGGGGCCACTGCCGCCGCTGTTGAGCACCTTGCCGATGTACAGGTCGGCGCCCGGCGCCACCCCCTTGAATGCGCCGCCCGACGCGGCACCCGAGCCGACGACGGTCGAGGCGACATGCGTGCCGTGACCGTGGTGGTCGACCGCATCGGGGTCGTCGGTGAAGTTCTGTGCCTGCTTCACCCGCCCCGCCACATCAGGGTGGTTCGGGTCGATACCGGTCTCGAGGACGGCCACCTTGGTGCCGGTGCCGTCGTAGCCGGCCGCCCACGCCTCCGGCGCGCCGATCTGCGGGACGCTCTGATCCAGCGTCACCTGCACCGGCCGGTCGAGCCAGAGCTTCTTGATGCCGTGGGCAAGCTTCGGCGCGGTCGTCGCGGCGCCGTCGTAGTCGACCGCCTCCCAGAACGTTGCCGCCTTCTTCTTGCTCGCGCGCAGCGCCACCGCGTTGGCGCTGGGCAGCTCGTCGGCCTTCACCGAACCGGCCGGCGCGGCCTGCCTGAGGGCCTTGCCCGCCTTGCCCGGCTTGCCCGCGAAGGTCGCCATCAGCGGCACGGCGGGGCGGTGCGCGTCGTCGTAGCCGTACTCGACCAGCTTGGTGACAGAAGCCTTGCTGACGTGGGGCCGGGCGACGGTTCGCAGACCAGGCCCCGGCCGGCGCGGGCTGCGGCGCCCGCATGGGGCTAACTGGCAACGGGCGAAGGTGCTGTTGTCCACGCGGTTGAGTGTTGTTCCCGCACCGGCTACCGGACTACTGGGCAGATGACCCAACTTTGCCACCACGCACCCACCTAGGGCCTTTCGTTCGGATCAGGCCGGATCAGGGAGCGGGGTCCGGTGCTGATCCAAACGAAGCCCTAGCGGCCCTCGACGGCCGGGTCATCGATGACGGCGCCGGCTTCGACGACCCTCACGGCCAGCGCCGTCCGGGACGACACCTCGAGTTTGCGCATCGCTGCTCCCACGTGCCGCGCGACCGTCTTCGGCGACAGGACGAGGACACCAGCGATCTCCCGGTTGGTCCGGCCCCCGACGAGCAGCCGGACCACGTCGCGCTCCCGGGGAGACAGTTGATTGCCGTAGCTTCGCCGCCCACCCTGCCACGACGGACGCTTCACCTCGGCACCGTGTGCACGCAGCGTATGCATGACGCGCTCGGCATCGCGACGAGCGCCGAGGGTGGACAACCCCTGGAAGGTCTCCGCAAGAATGGAGAGCGCCGCATCCGACCGGTCCGCACGCAGCAGACAGTCGGCCTGTCGCTCGCGGCTGAGCAGGGCGTCGTACGGCCGCGGGAGGTCCTGCCACGCGTCGGCGGCACGCGCGAACAGTTCGGCGGCGCCGAGGGGATCGCTTTGATACTGGGCCAGGATCGCCCTGCAGGTCGACACGGCGGCGTGCGGGCCAGGTGCACGGCGATCGCGCACTCCCGCTGCGAAAGCGTCGACCAGGTCGCCGGCTTCGTCGGAGCGGCCGGCCATGAACAGCGCCTCGGCCCGTACCGGGGCGAGTTCGGTGGCCCAGATCCAGGTGCCTTTGTGTTCCAGGAACCGGATCGGCTTGTCGGTCAACTCCAGCACATCATCGATCCGGCCGGCGCCGAGCCGAAGCCTGGCCAGGGCGCCGGCAGGTTCGACGGAGTGCTCCGCCCCGCCATGGCGGTCCGCCTGTTCGAGGACGAGCCGCAGGCACGCGTCCGCTCGGTCCCGATCACCGCGGGCCGCGTACAGCAAGCCGGTGACCATGGCCGGCGCCAGGCGACTGACCGGCTGCAGGAGTTCCTCGTCACCGGCCAGCGATCCGGCCCGGTCGGCCAGCCCGTCCCAGGCCCCGGTGAGCCAGTCCAGCTGAGCCAGCGTCGCCTGCCCGACCCTGCGAAGCTTCAGGTACTCATACCTGTCGGCCAGGCCAACGGCGCGCGTGAGCAACCGCCTTGCCTCCGGGTACCTTCCCCAGATCAGCGCCATGTGCCCGACGTTGAGTCGGCCGATCGTAATGTCCTGCCTCTCCTCGGTGGTGGACGCGTCATCGGCGATCAACGCCGCCTCCGCCCACCCCTCCTCCTCACCGAGCAGCAACAGCCCGCTCGCCCGTCCGACCCGGATCTTCATCCGGTCCCGCGGCGCCATCGAGGCCGGCACCTGCGCCACGCGCCGCAGCCACCTGAGGTGTTCGGCCGCCGGTGTCGTCGTCCCGTACGGCAGGCCGAGGAACATCATCGCGCGGGCCGCCTTCGCCGGGTCGTGCCCGAGGTCGGGCAGCGCGCATTCCGCCTCGATCCGCGACTGCTCGAACGCCTCCATCTGCTGCAGCAGACGGGCCACATGGAAGCGGATCTCCGCTGCCTCGTTCGGCGCCGGCTCACCGGTGTCCAGCACGAGGCGGAGGGCGTCCATCAGTTCGCGGTATCTTTCGTGCCCGCTGAGCAGAGCGAACGGAACTTTACTGGTCAGCCGGACCACGTCGGCGGGCGGCAGATCGGCGTTGGTGAGCAGATCGTGCAGCAGGACGACCGCCGTCGCATCGTCACCCGAGGCCAGGGCGAGGTCGGCAGACTGTTCCGCGTACCGGCACCATGCCGTCATGTCGCCGGCCTCCCGGAAGTGGCGCGCCAGCTGGGCGACCGGGGACGGGGTGGCGCCTTCGAGGACGTGCGCGACACGCAGGTGCATCGCCCGTCGCTGCGGCGCAGGAATCGCCTCGTACACCGCGCGGCACGCCAGCATGTGCCGGAACGAGACCAGCCCGCTCGCATCCTCCCTCAGCAGCCCTGAACCCACTGCCTCCGCCAGGCCTGCCAGCCGGCTCGCCGGATCGCCTTCCGGCGCCATCACCTCGACGACGGCGCCCTCGGGGGCGGGGGCCGTGAGTACGGCGGCCGCGCGCAGCGCCGCCTGCGCCGCGGGGCCGAGCCGGGCACTGCGTTCCAGCACGGCATCCCGCACCGTGGGCGGTACGTCGATCTCACTCGGCCGGTGCCGCACCCAGGAATCACCCCGCCTGGTCAGGTCGGCGCGGTTCCACATCAGCCGGACGGACTCCTCGATCGCGAGCGGAAGCCCATCGGTCCGGTCGTGCAGGAAGGTCGCGAACTCGTCGGAAACCCGTTCCCCACCGAGCATCGAGGACACCATTTCGGCAGTCCCGTGGACATCCAGCGGCTCCAACGTCAGCCGCAGCCGCGCCGCTCCCACCGGTTGGCGCGACGTCAACCGCAGCAGCAGGGAGTCCGGCGCGATCTCCTCCGGACGGTAACTCACGAGCAGGCTGACCCGTTGCCTTTGGCGTGATGCCAGGAACAGCAGAAACTCCAGGGTGGCCTCATCTGCCCAGTGCACGTCCTCCACCGCGAGCAACCCGATCTCGAGCCGTTCGAGGATCTCCTCGATGGCCCGGAACAGCCGGTGCCGTGCCGCTGCCGCGTCTTCCGCCGGGTCGGGTGCCGGCGGCAGCGCCGACGCCCACTCGGGGAACAACGGCCGGAGCGCCCCCGCCAACCCGCTCAGGCCGAGCCCGGCGACATCCTCGGTCGCCGGTCGGATCGCGTCCACCACCGGACCGAGCGTGAAGGGCTGCCGAACGGCCGGGCAGGTCGCCAGCAGTACCCGCTGCCGGGCCGGGGTATGCGTCGCGAGCAGCTCCTGGACCAGCCGGCTCTTACCAATCCCGGCCTCGCCCTCGACCAGCACGATCACCGGCGGGTCCAACAGCACGGCCCTCAGGGCGGCGAGCTCGCGCTCGCGTCCGATCAAGCCGGGTGACGCGATCGCCGGCAGGTTGCGTGGGTCAGAACCGCAGGGAGACATTTGCCCTATCACGGGAGAGAGCCGACGGCATTCCCGAAACGTCGTGCCGGGTCGGGTGGTCAGGGAGCAGCGTGAGTAGAGGTTACAAGGCGGGATGGCGGGCAGGTAGGCCACGGCGGAAGCAGCACCAGGTGGGACCGAGAGTCTTGTGGGACTGTCCTCGGGTGTGCCCGGGGCAGGCGGCGGCGCCCCGGGTGCGCCGCCGTGGCCCTCCAGTGCATCGGCTTCTGCGGGCGGCGCGTTCGCGGCGGTGTGTGCTGCGATGTTCCGTGCCTGTGATCCGGCCGGCCCGCTCGTGCCTGCGCAATGCGGACGGCATCGAGGATGAGGCGGGTATCGGCGTCGGGGTGGGAGGTCATCGCAATGTGGCGTCCGCCGCTCTGCCGAGCGGCGGACTCGCGCGCGGCGCGATGGCCGAAGTGAGGGTCGCTCCCGGTCCCGGCGGTCCGTGTCCGAGTCGTATGAAGTGGGCTCGACAACAATCAGGACGTCTCGCCCGTCGGCGCGGAGCAGCGTCGCCACTCGGGCACTCGCGTCGTCAAGTTCCGCGTACGTCAGGACTGCCTCGGACTCGTATACGGCGACGCGACCGCCGTGCACCAGGAATGTGGCGAGGTTGGTCAAGTCGTTGCCTCCTTGGGTCGGCACGGCCGGCGCGTCTGCCGCGGGCCCGGTGCCGCGCGCCCTGTCCGTGGTCGAACGGGGGATCATCCGCCAGGGTGTCCTGCGCGGTCGCCGGCTGGCCGTGGGTCACGTGCGGTGCAACCCGCGGAACCACAACGATAGGTCGCGCGACATCCGAGCACTTGACGTGGCGGGACAGTCGACTTGCCTTTCGGGGACAGGACCGAGAGGAGCGCGATGAGACCGCTTGTTCGCACCGCGGCGCTCAACGACTATGCGCAGTTGAGCCAAGCTGGGCATCGACCCGCAGTTGCTGATGCAGAGCGTGGGCCTGGACGTCGCCGCCCTGACCTCGCAGGACAGGTAGATCTCCGGTGCGGCCGTGGTCAGTCTGCTGGAACTCTCGGCGGCCGACTCCGGCCGTGAGGACTTCGGCCCGCGGATGTCCGAGCTCCGGCAACTCGGCAGTCTCGGCCCCATCAGCCGCGCCCTCCGCGAGGAACCGCACGTCCGCAGTGTGCTGGAGCTGCTGCTGCGCCATGAACACATGTACAAGGAGGCACTGCTGTTGCCAATCCCAGGTTCTCCGCCTCGGGCCGCTCAGCGCGCCGCCGCACCATCAGGGTGCGCACTCGAGGTGTCGTCCCGGACGGCGCCGGCCGTGAGGGTCGTCGAAGCCGGCGTCGTCATCGATGACCTGGCCGTCGACGGCCGCTGGGGCCTCTCGTTGGGATCATGCCGGGCTCGCGGGGTCCGGCCTGATCCGAACGAAAGCCCCTAGGTGGGTGCGTGGTGGCAAAGTTGGGTCATCTGCCCAGTAGTCCGGTAGCCGGTGCGGGAACAACACTCAACCGCGTGGACAACAGCACCTTCGCCCGTTGCCAGTTAGCCCCATGCGGGCGCCGCAGCCCGCGCCGGCCGGGGCCTGGTCCGCGAACCGTCGCCCGGCCCCACGTCCGCAAGGCTTCTGCCGCACGGTCGAATCCGACGGGCCGCCTCGACCGGCCCAGCCGTCCTGGCTCTTGATGCAGCGAGGTTCCGGGACGAACCCCGCAGGCTGATCGGCCGGTGGCGGATCGCTGCCGCCGCAGCAGGGCGCGCGGTCCGCAGCCCAGGCGCTACGGCACCGATCGCTCCGGAGAGCAGCACCGGCCCGCACCAAGTGAGGAGGCGCTTGTGCATTCCTCACCACGTTCACGGCGAACTCGAAGGAACGGCATCTCACGAGGCCTGGCGATGAGGCGCTTCGGGCAACGGTTGGCCGCCGCGATCACCGGCATCACCGTCCTCGGGGTGGTCATATCGACCACCCCGGCGAATGCCGCCGGCCCGCCCCGTCTGCCCATACCGCCGTCAACCAGAGCCTGCCCGACTTCGGTCGGCGACAGCCTTCTCCGCGCTGCCGCCGGAGCGACCGACAGTGCTGGGGACACCGCCACGCAGACGATTCCCGAAGCGTCCCAACGCGCTGAGGTGAATCGATGAAGCGATGAAACCAACCCGAGGGCCCGGCCGGGGCGAGACGTGACTCGCCGCAGCCGTCTCTCGCTTATTCGGCCAAGCCTCGCCGAATACGGGCGGGCCAATGCTCGCAGACCCCGCTCAATCCTCGCCTATCGATTGGCGATGGCTGCCCTGCCGGGCCGCCGGTCGACTCGCACGCAGAAAGGAATTCACGTGACGCGCAGACGTCGCCAATTGCTCGCCGCACTCGTGGCCGGGATTCTCGCTGTCTTGGCCTGTGTAGTGGCAACTTATCCGTCAGGAACCGGAGCACAGGTCGAGCTGGGTCAGGATCTGGACAAGCTGCACCAGGCCGCCCCTGGTGCCCTGTTCGAGGAAGGCGGGGAATCCGGCGAGGAGGGCGAGGAAAACCCGGGATCCGCCGGGCAAGCCGCATTCCTCCGGCGCGCCTACCCCGGTGACACCATCACCGTGGCGCAGATGAACGGCGCGCGCGCCGCCTACCGCACGGCCAAGGGCCGCTCGTTCCCGACGGGCAAGGGAAAGAAGGGCACTTGGGTCTCGGTGGGGCCCAAGGAGGCGGTCTACCCGTACTCCGAGAACCGCGACTCGTCCAGCTATCTGCCCAACGAGTACGTCGCGGGCGGCCGTACCACTGCAGTGGCGATCAGCCCCACCTGCGTACCGGGTCGCTGCAAGATGTGGATCGCGGCCGCCGGTGGTGGCGTCTGGCGGACCGACAACGCGCTCGCCGACGAGCCGCCCTGGCGGTACCTCGGCGGGCCGCTGGGCATCAACGCCGCCGGTTCGCTGACCATCGACCGCAACGACGCTACCGGCAACACGGTCTACGTCGGCACTGGCGAGGCCAACGGCTGCTCCTCCGGTTGCGTGGCCGGCGTCGGCATCTACAAGTCCACCGACGCCGGCGAAACCTGGACCGGGCCACTGGGCCAGGCGGAACTCGGTGGCAAGGGCATCGGCCAGATCGCGATCGAGCCGGGTGACCCCCGGACGATCTACGTCGGCACCAGCACCGCGATGCGCGGTGTGTCGAGCGTCTGCTGCTCCGGGATCAGCCGTCCGGTGCCCGACTCGGCCAAGTGGGGCCTCTACAAGTCCACTGATGGCGGAGCCACTTGGGCCTTCGTCCACAACGGGTCGGCCGACGCCGCGGACTGCACCGGCAGCCAAGCCGAGTACAACAACGAGACCGCCTGCTCGCCGCAGGGTGTCCAGGGCGTCGAACTGGACCCCAGCGACCCGGAGACCGTGTACGCGGGCTCGTGGGCGCGGGGCATCTGGCGGTCGCCGGACGGCGGTGCCACCTGGACGCAGATCAAGCCGTCGCTCAACGCGACGATCGCCTATACCCGGCCCGCCTTCGACGTGACCCGGCTGCCGAACGGCAAGACCCGGATGTACGTCCACGAGGGCAACATGAGCAAGCCGGCCTCCCGGCTGTTCCGCAGCGATGACGTGGCCACCGGCACCCCGGCCTTCACCGATCTGACCAGCTCCGACGTCGCCAACCCCGGGTACGCCTGGCTAGGCCTCTGCGGCCAGCTGTGCTGGTACGACATCTTCGTCCACACCCCGGAGGGGCACCCTGACGTGGTCTACGTCGGCGGTTCCTACTCCTACGGTGACACCACCGCCAACAAGAAGGCGGTGGTGCTCTCCACCGACGCCGGGGAGAGCGGTACCGACATGACGTTCGACGGCACCGACGAGCTGCATCCGAACGGCCTGCACCCGGACCAGCAGGCCCTGGTGACGAACCCCAACAACCCGTTCCAGTTCTTTGAGGCCAGCGACGGCGGCATGATGCGGTCCAGCGGCACGTTCGTCGACCGCTCGGCGTGGTGCGACAGCCCTCGCCGGATCATGAGCGAGAAAGCGAAACCCCGCTGCAGGCAGATGCTCTCCCGCATCCCGAGTGAGCTGCAGAGCCTCAACAAGGGACTGTCCACCTTGCAGTTCAACAGCCTGTCGGTCAGCCCGCACAACAGCGGCCTGCTACAGGGCGGGACACAGGACAACGGCACCTGGCAGACCGACGGCAGCCCGAACCTGTGGCGGAACACCGCGATCGGCGACGGCGGCCAGTCGGGCTTCGACGTCGGCCGGCCGGAGTTCCGCTTCCACACCTTCTCCGGCACGGCTGTGGAGGTGAACTTCAGCAACGGGAACAGCGACGACTGGATCTGGACCAGCGACCCGATCAACGGGAAGGCCTTCACCGAGTTCTACGCGCCGGTCATCAGCGACCCGAAGGTCAGCGGCACGATGTTCGCCGGCGCGGGACGGTCGGTCTACCGGACCAAGACGTTCGGGCTCGGTGACCGGACGCCCGAGGAGGCCAATCGGCTCTGCAATCTCAGGACCCGCGACCGCACCGTGGTGTGCGGCGACTGGGTCGAGCTCGGGTCCGACCCGCTCAACGCCACTTCCTGGGGCGACCGGTCCGGGCGCGGGGTGGTGGCCGTCGAGCGCACCACCGCCGACACCGCGACCGCTTGGGCGGCGACGGCCACCGGCCGGGTGTTCATCTCCCACAACGTCGACGCGGAGTCGGCGACCTCGGTCTCCTGGACCCGGATCGACGACGACGCGGTGACCCCGAACCGGTTCATCAGCAGCATCCACGTCGACCCCGCTGACGAAAACCACGCCTGGATCTCCTACAGCGGCTTCGACTCGGCCACGCCGACCACAACGGGGCACATGTTCGAGGTCCGGTTCGACCCGGCGACCGGCACGGCCAGCTGGACCGACCGCTCGTACGACTTCGGTGACACACCGGTCAATGACCTGGTGCGCGACGACGCTACCGGTGACCTCTACGCGGCAACCGACTTCGGCGTGCTGCGGCTCGCGGCCGGGACCACGACGTGGACCAAAAGCGCTCCGGGGATACCCAACGTCGAGGTGGCGGGCCTGACCGTCGTGCCGGGCAAGCAGATCCTCTACGCCGCGACCCACGGGCTCGGAGCCTGGCGGCTCAATCTCGGCGCTGAATGACGCTCAAGAAACACCGCGAGGGGCCGCACCCGCGGCCCCTCGCCCTGGATCAACTCGCGCCACAGGGTGGGGCCCGGCCCGCCTCCCAGAGGTGGCAAGGCTTAGCTGATGTGCAGCTGCATACAGAGAAAAGTGAGAAAGATGATCAAGCGTCGAATGGCCCTCGCGGCAGGTGTCGCGGCCCTCCTGGTCGGCTGCGGAACCACGGCCGTGCCCGCCACCAGCGGCGACACGACCATCCGTGTCCAGGTCTCGGGCGAGCCGGGGGAGACTGCCGGATATAGCGCGATAGCGAAAACCTACGAGCAGAGCCATCCCGGGACGAAGGTGCACATCGTGCCCGTCGCGGAGAAGTCCGATCACCTCACCCGCCTGTCGACAGCGTTCGCCGGCGGCAATCCGCCGGATGTCTTCCTGATCAACTACCGGGAGTACGCCCAGTTCGCGGCCCGCGGCGCGATCGAACCGATCGGCCCTCGCCTGGCCGGCGTCGGCGTGGACACCGCGGACTACTACCAGCAGCCGATCAGCGCGTTCACGTACGACGGGCAGGTGCAGTGCATGCCCCAGAACCTCTCCTCGCTGGTCGTCTACTACAACCGCACGCTGTTCGCCAAGGCGGGTATGCAAGCCCCGACGCCGGGGTGGACCTTCGAGCAGTTCAAGGAAGCGGCCATCCGACTCACCGACGACGGCGTCCATGGCCTGGGATTGGATCCCTCCCTCGTGCGCCTTGCTCCGTTCGTCTGGAGCAACGGCGGCGACATCGTCGACGACCCCGAGCACCCGACGCGACTCACGCTCGACACACCCGCTGCTCGGCAGACCCTGGAGTCGCTGGTGCAGCTCGTGCGTGGCGATGGAACAGGACCGGACAGAACGGAGCTCGCGGGTCAGGACCTGCAGGCCCGATTCGCCTCCGGCAAGCTCGCGATGTTCCTCGATTCCCGTAAGGAAACCCCGGCCCTGCGCGAAGTACAGGGTCTCGACTGGGACGTCGCCGCCCTGCCGGTGACCCGCAAGCCGGCCGGCGTCCTGCACTCGGACGCCTACTGCATCGCCCGCAAGTCGAAGCACCACGACGAAGCCGCCCGCTTCATCGCCTTCGCCATCGGGAAGGACGGCCAGCGGATCACCGCGTTGAGCGGACGTGTGGTGCCCTCCCTTCGCGAGGTCGCCAAGTCGTCGGCCTTCCTCAACCCTGTCAGGAAGCCGGCCAACTCCCAGGCGTTCCTTGACGGCATTCCGCATCTCAAGAGCCTCCCGGTCCTGGCAACCTGGCCGGAGATCGAGGACATAGCCGGCGAGGAACTGGCCCGCGCCTTTTACGACGGTGCACCCCTGGATGACGTGATCAAGCGGATCGACGAGCGCACCCGGCCGTTGTTCACCTCCAGTGACGGCACCCGATGAGGAGGCTTCTGTCAGTGCTGATCACCGCAGGGGCCGGCGTATCCCTGCTGACGGCCTGCACCCTCCCCACGTCAAACACCGAACCCGGGCCCGGCGCGGCAGAAGCCGCTGCCATCTGCCCGAGCCCCAGCCCGGCAGCCGATATCCCGGACATACCGTCCGGGTTCAAGGCCGACGAGCTCGGTGTGGTCACCGCCGTCAGCAAGCAGCCCGACTTCACCTCTGTGGTGATCTCCACCCGGGCATCGTTCCGGGATGCCGTCATACGCATGCACAAGCTGGTGGACGAAGCCGGCTTCACCGTCCTCAGCGCGGAGGATGACGGTATCGACGTGGAGGTCTTCGTCAAGACACCCCACGGCCAGGGGATCATCAGCATGGCCGAGGCGCCGTGCGGCCAGGTCATGACGAATGCGGAACTACCGGAGCCCCCGAAATGACAGAGCATCGGGAGGCATCTGTACGGCGATCGGCTCGACTTCGCGGCAGCACGGCAGGACGGGCCTTGGCGGCCTGCATGGTCGGGGTCGTGTTCCTCTCCCCGCTGGCCATCATGGCCGTCGGCTCGCTGCGCAAGCCTGGACTGCCGCCTCCTGGCGGGCTCGAACTCCGGCCGGACGTGTTCTGGTCGGGTAACTACGGGACCGTTGCGGGGCTGATCCCGCTCGGCCAGCAGCTGCTGAACTCGGTCCTCGTCGTGTCAACCGCGGTACCGGTCACCGTACTTGTCGCCTCCTGGGCCGGGTTCGCGATCGCCATGGCGCGCCCCGCCGTACGACGCCCGCTGATCGGCATCGCGCTGGTGATGCTCAGCATGCCCGCGTCCGCCATGTGGGTGCCGCGCAAGGTGATGCTGGAGCAGCTGGGGCTGACCGACCACACCCTCGTCGTCGCGCTGCCCGCGGTCATGGGAACCACACCGTTCTACGTGCTGCTCTTCGCACTCGCCTACCACCGCATCCCACGGTCCTTGTACGAGGTCGCGGCAGTCGAACAGGCATCGGCGTTTCGTATCTGGAGGTCGGTCGCATTCCCACTCGCCCGGCCGACCATGTTCGCCGTGGCCGCGCTCGCCTTCGCCGCCTACTGGGGGAACTTCATCGACCCGCTCATCCTGCTCACCACGGAGGACGACTGGCCAGTCGCACTCGGCCTGCGCACCCTCGCCGCACTCGAGCCGACACTGCATCCGCTCTACATGGCAGCAGCCGTCATGGCCACCGCCCCCGTCGCGCTCGCCTTCCTGGCCGCACAACGAGCGCTCGCCCCCCGCCGCGGCTTGGAGACATGACCATGGGCATCGCAATCCACGGTGCACACAAGTCCTACCGTTCACGCCGTAAGCAGTCCATCACCGCCCTGACCGAGGTCGATCTGCAGGTGGCCAGGGGCGAGCTCATGGTGGTCGTAGGACCGTCAGGTTCCGGTAAAAGCACTCTGCTCAGAGCAACCGCCGGACTCGAGGCACTCGACGCCGGTCGAATCGAGATCGGCGGACGCGACGTCACGACGGCCGCACCGGGCGATCGAGACATTTCACTGGTCTTCCAGGACTACGCGCTCTTCCCCCACCTCACCGTCGCCGAGAACATCGCCTTCGGCCAGCGCGCCCGAGGCGTGCCCAAGACCCAGATCACCACCGACGTCGATCAGGCCGCATCCATGCTCGGCCTCACCGCCGCTCTGGCCCGGTACCCCCGCGAACTGTCAGGTGGAGAACGCCAACGCGTAGCACTCGCCCGGGCCATGATCCGCCGGCCCAATGCCTTCCTCCTCGACGAACCCCTCGCCAACCTCGACCCCGACCTGCGACTGCGCACGCGCGCCGAAATCCGCGAACTCCAGCGCCGCCTGGGCGTGTCGATGCTTTACGTCACCCACGACCAGACCGAGGCACTTGCTCTGGGCGACCGTATCGCCGTCGTCCGAGCAGGCCGCATCGAGCAGGTGGGCACACCTGACGAGCTCTACGCGCGCCCAGGCACGGCATTCATCGCACGCTTCATCGGAGCTCTGCCGATGAACCTGCTGCCACCCGAAGCGCTGGGCCGCGAGAACGGTCCGGTGACCGGCATCCGACCTGAGCGCACACACCTGGCACCTGCCGGACACGGGCATCTGACGGGACGCGTCGCCGCCGTGGAGCCAAGCGGCGAAGAGACGGTCCTTCACGTCGTGTGCCCCGACACCACGCGCATTCTGGTCAGGGTGCCGTCCTCGGCCGCTGTGCCCCGGCCCGGAAGCGAGACCGGCATCACCTGGAGCAACGCCGACGAACACCACTTCGCTTCGGCCGAAGGACCGCGCACCGCATGAACGATCAACACTGCCGACCCACTCGGCCCACTCCTCACCGCAGATGGGGCAGCGTGCGCACACCCTCACTCAGACATCGGCCGACAGCACTGGCCCTACCATGGCTCGCCGCCACAGCCCTTCTGGTGGGCATCCCACTCATCGGCTCGGCATGGCTCGCCTTCACCGACTACTACGGTTTCGGCGCCCCCTCATTCACCGGCCTCGACAACTGGCACCGACTCGCCACCGACGAAACCTTCTGGCACTCTCTCGCCAACTCGGCCAAGATCGCAGCCATAGCCATACCCCTGCGAACCGCACTCGCCATCGGCTGCGCGTTGCTACTCCACCGCCGCAGCAGCGTGAACAGCGCCGCCCGCACCGCAGTATTCCTGCCGTCCATCATTCCTGACGCCGCATGGGCTCTCCTGTGGCTCTGGCTGCTCAACCCTCTTTACGGGCCGCTCCCCCTCACCCTCGAAGCATTCGGCCTCCCCTCACCCGGCTGGTTCACCGACCCTGCTGCAGCACGAGGCGGACTCGCGCTCGTCGCATCCCTCCAGATGGGCGAGGGTTTCCTCGTCGCCCTCGCAGCCCGCCGCCTCCTGCCACGCTCCCTGCACGAAGCCGCCGCCATGGAAGGCGCGGGACGCACCTTCACCTTCAGACGCATCACGCTGCCGCTGATGGCACCGATCCTTACTTTGCTCGCACTGCGGGACGTCGTCCTCCTCCTGCACACCACGTTCATCCCGGCCCTGCTGATCACAGCCGGCGAACCGCACTCCGCGACACTGGTGGCACCGCTCTACGTCTACCGCCGCGCATTCCTGTACGGCGAGCTCGGGTATGCCAGCACCCTCTCGATCACGCTGCTGGTCACCGCTGCTGCCGTCGCAGCCGCTCAGCTGATCGTTCTTCACCGCACCCGTCTTCTCGAGCTGCTCTGACCCGAATCCGCAGGCAGTGGCGGAGGCCGGCGGCTGATACGTCGAGACGTGCGCTTCCGGTTTGAGACGACCGGCTACACCAGCAGGACTTTGCTGTCCGACCTGGGACACCGATGAGCGGGGGTGGACGCCGACCGGCTCCACCAAAGTCAACGGTTGCAGCCAGGACGATGACTGCAGGACCCGGCGCTTATGACCGTTTCCGCCTCCCTAGGCGCTATGGATCAGGGGGCAGCCAGGTAGCGGGAAGGGTGACGACGGCGGGAGGGGGAGCACCGGTGGATTCGAGGAGCCCGTGAGGAGCTGAGCCCGTCGCAAGATCGAAAGACACGCTGCCGCCGGAGTACGTGACGCTGAGGAAGGACACCGCGCTGCCGGAGAACGTGGCGTGTTTGAAGCTCACCCTGCCGCCGGAGAACACAGAGCTCGAGAAGATCACGTAGCCGCCGGAGAACGTGCATTGTCGAAACTGGCCCCGCCGCTGGAGAACTCGGTGCCCATGAAGAACACCCTGCTGCGATCAGAGAACGTGGCCTTGTCCAAGTCCAGTGTGCCGCCAGGGGAGAACTTTGCGTTGCTGAAAGACACCCTGCCGCCGCAGAATCTGGCCGCAGTGAAGATCACCCTGCCGCCCAATAGCAAGCGTGGCGCTGGCGAAGTCCAGGTTGCCGTCGGAGAACGTGGCACCGGTGAAGTCCAGCCAGCCGTCGATGCTTGCACCAGTGAGGTCGAGGTTGTGCCCTTGCCAGGAGCGGCTGGTTCCCTGAGGACGTCGATAGTGATCGCCGATGAGACGCAAGATCGTGTGCCGCACCTCGCGTTGTTCACGGTACCGGTTGCTCTTGTCCTCGTGGGCCTCGCGCTGCTCGTCGGTGAGCGAGGTGCCGTCGGGCGGGTCGCCGGGATCAGGAGAGAAAGGCAGGCGAAGGTAGGCGCATAGGACGTCGATGCAGGTCTGGCGTAGGTCCCGCGTGGGTGCGTCGTCGGCGAGGCCGGCCAGAGCGTGAACCCCGCCCAGCCGGACGGGCGGGGAGGCGGAACCGAGTTTGTCGATGGCCTGGGAAAAGCGTTCGGTATGGAGCCGGGTGGCCTCACGGTGGGCGCCAGCCTCGTCGACGCGCTGGCGGCGGTAAGCCACGACCAGGGCGACGAGCGCGCCCGCCCCGGCGACCACCCCGAAGGAGAGCTTCACCAAGTCGAAGAGCGTCGACGCGTCGAGCTTCTCGGTGGTGTCGATTCCCGTGAAGCCCAACAGGACCACCAGGCCGTAGAAGATGCCGCCTGCGACCAGGACGGCAGCAGCGAAGGTGACGGTCAGAGCCCGGCCGACCTTCCACAGGCGCAGTTCCCGGTTGTCTGCAGTTGATCGCAGCTGTCGGTTGGTCGTCACAGAGACGTAGACAAGGCTCCGAGATCCACGGTTGCAGTGAGCCATCTGCGGATGCACCGCTCCACGTCAGGGCCAAGGCGCACGCACCACCTCGTGTCAGCGGCCAGCCATCGCCATAAGCCAGAGACCTGCAAGGACACGCCCTACTTGATCGACCGTCACTGCTACCAGCTGACTGACTTCAAGCAGACACATCGCATCGTCCTGGTCCACGTCGTCACCGCGTCGCGCACCAGCTGGCGCATCATGCGCACCTCGGCCACCGAGGCGCGGGTGCCAGCCCCCGTACGCGATACGGACTGGGTCGCCAACCGCTCCCGGGGAGCACGGACGTTCCCTGCGCGTAGCCTCCGCCACATCCCTCCAACGCCAACCCGGCAAAGCAGAGCCCTTCCCCGCGCAGTCGGCGACCCGGCCGTATACCGTGCATGACATCCCATCTCCGTGCAGATGATCTTGGATTCCGGCCGGACGGCACACGCGTGATCAACCGATGGGCAACAGTGCCGGCCACCACGCGGGCACATCACCCAATGCGCATGCCTGCCTGGTGGCCCCCGCCAGAAGGTGCCACACCGTCATCGCAGGCCAGAGCAGCAGTACGGCCAGGGCGAGCACGCCGAGAGCGGGAACCAGCACTCGCTGCGCGTCCGGAGGCCCGCTCAGTCCGATCCACGCCGCCACTCCGGCCAGACCCATCACGGTTGAACTGACCAGGACATGGAGCAGGGTAGAGCCCGGCTCCCCCACTCCGCAGTCCCGCCAAGCATGGCCGAGCAGGAGCCCATGAGCATAGAAGCAGAGAACGAATACGAGCCACGGCGCCAACGAGGGCTCCCGGCCGTCCCTCCGCAGCAATCGGCTGCCCCAGCCGTCCGCCAGACACCGGAACAGATACCACCACGCCGACAGACCGATCACGCCAAGCACCAACCGCGCCGGTGGACCGATATCGGCAACAACTGCCTGGCCCGGCACTCCCACCGCGACGATCGCCGCGAACAGCACCAGGCGCCAGTCGATCCATATACGCCCTTGCAACAGACCTCCAACGAAGCGGATGCGCGACCGCCGGCCGGGCGCACATGCGCCCGGCCGGCGGTCAGCCTACGGGCCGGTTCCACCCGGTCGACTGCTGTGCTCGGTCATCATTGGACCCAGAAGTCCCGCTCTCCGTGTCGGCGCCAGTCGTTTGACGGGCTGCCCCAGTTCTCCCAGAACTTGAGGTTCTGGATCTCGTCGTCCGACGGCGGGTTCACTGAGAAGTCGACGGCTGTGGCCACCAAACCGACCGGGGTTCCGAGAAGTTTCCCGAACGACTTCTGGAGGACTTCTTGAGCCGCCAGTTTGGAAACCGCTTCGGCCCCGGACTCCGCCATCCCGATACAGCCGTTCCAGCACCCGGCTTCCGCACGGTGACCTGGCCGTCGGTCGGGTGTCCCTGGCAGAGATCGCAGACCGGTTCGACACACCGGCCTACGTCCTGGACGAGTGAGGTCCGCGGGCGGTGCCGCGCCTACCGGGACGCCTTCCCAGAAGCGGACGTTCTCTACGCCGCCAAGGCATTTCTCCCCCGCGCGATGGTGCGCTGGGTGGAGGAGGAAGGTTTGGGCCTGGACGCGAAGCTCAGCTTGCCGAACTGCTGACCCGACGCGGGGCCCTCGACCTGCCTTGACGCATCCGCCAATTGCTTCGGAGAGAAGAAGCCGATTCCTTCGTAAACACCTCGTGCAACGTCTCTCTACCGGGGCTGACCGTTCACATTGTCCTCGAACAGTTCCCGGGTACGGCGCAGCAGCGCTGTCCGTACGTCGTCCGGTGACAGGACCCGCAGCGGTGTGGCCAGGCTGAGGAGATACTTCGCGAGCCCGTCCGCGTCGGGGCCGCCGATGTCGACGATCGTGGCGTCGCTGCCCTCCGGGCGGTGGGTACCGACCGTCGGCGGGATCAGCCGAAGCGCCTGCTCCACAGGCAGAGGGAGGCGGATCGTCACGTAGAGCGGGTAGGCGCCCGTCGCTATGGCGCGGGAAACAAGCAGAGCCGGGTCAGGTGGGTCGACGAGTTCCACCTGGCGCCCTGTCGGCTGTATCCGGCCGACCCTGTCGGCCCGGAAGGTACGCCACTCTTCGCGGGTCACGTCCCGGGCGACGAAGTACCAACGGCGTCCCGTGTGCACCAGGCGGTACGGGTCGACGTCCCGGACCGTGGCCTTCCCTTCCCGATCGCGGTAGGACAGGCGGCTGCGCTCGCCCCGGAGACACGCGCCGGCCAATTCCAGCAGCATGCCGGGCGCGATCTGCGGCTCGTCGAGCCTTGTGGTGTGAACGAAGGCGGCGTCCATCTCACCCAGCCTGTCCGCGATCCGGCGTGGCAGAACCTGACGCAGTTTCAGTAGGGCGGACAGCGCGGCCTGGTCGCTGCCGAGGACGCCGCTGAGCGCGGCCTCGCGCAGCGCGACGGCCACGGCGAGTGCCTCTTCGTCATCGAGGACCAACGGCGGCAGCCGTGCTCCGGCGCGGAGGCGATAACCGCCCCATGGCCCGGGGTCGGACTCGACTCCGTAGCCGAGTTCTCGGAGCCTGGCGATGTCCCGCCGCACCGTGCGCTCGGTGACGGTCATCTGGTCGGCCAGCTCGCCGCAGGTCCACGACGGTCGCACGGACAGCAGTGAGACCAGTCGCAGCAGACGGGCGGATGTGCTGATCACGTTCCGAAGTGTCCCGCATAACCAGGACCGAATCTGTCCTGGTCCCGTCATAGCGTCTTCCTCATGAGCACTGGAAACCCGTCCGCACCCGCGATCCACTACTCGGCCGTCACTTTCGACTGCCCGGACCCCGCCGAACTGGCCCGCTTCTACGGCGATGCCCTCGGCCTGCCCGTCGCTTACTCCAGCGACGACTTCATCCTGCTCGGCCAGGAGGGCTCGGCCGGACTGGGGTTCAATCGGCTGACCGACTACAGGCGTCCCACCTGGCCGGACCCTTCCCAGGAGAAGCAGGCCCACATCGAACTGGGCGTCGACGACCTGGAGTCCGCGCAGGCTCTCCTGCTGGCCCTGGGCGCTGTCGAGCCCCCGACTCAGCCCCAGCCCGACCGGTGGAGGGTCCTGCTGGACCCCGCTGGCCACCCGTTCTGCATCACCACTCTGGTCTGAACATGATCGGCAGACTGATGACCATGACCGCGCATCCGGGCAGGGGTGGCGAACTCGCCGCCGTCCTGCTGAGGGTCGCGGAAAGGCTGCACGGCTTCCCTGGCTGTGAGATCTACCTGATCAGCCAGGACACAGCAGACCCGGACACGGTGCACGTCACCGAGGTCTGGCAGGACGACACCAGCGCGCAGGCCGCCCTTGCCGCTCCGCCGCCCGCCGGCGGCCCCGGCCCCGCAGAAGTCCTCGCGCTGCTGTCGTCCCCACCGCACCGCACAGACCTCACCGTCCTCGGCGGAGTAGGCGTTCCCACCGCCGACGGCCAGCCGTGACAGACGCCCCTGGTCGCAGGAAGAATGCACTCCCGTGAGCCTCCACTACGAAGTCGTCTTCACGTGCTTCCTCCGGGACGACACGCCCGACACGGTCCTGGCAGCCCTGCGATGGCACCTCGGCCTGGCCCTCGAGCGTCCACCAGAGCTCGACGCGGAGGAGCACTCGTATCCACTGCTCTCCCCGGATCCGGACAGTCGCCTGCCAGGAGGCGATTTCGTGTCCCTACGACGCCAGTCCCGAGGCTTCACGCCCGGTGGTGAGCTCCACGCATGGGGACTGTTCAGCCGCAACCTCTGGCTCGACGACATGATGGGTGACCTCTACACCGTCCTGGACCTGGTCGCACCCCACGTCGAAGAACCTGGCTACAGCGGGTACTTCCGGGAGGAGTTCGACACCGAGCCGACCGTCTTCACGTTCCGAGACGGCACCTTCGGGCCACTGAAACTCTGAATCCAGTTCAGTCCCTGAACGCCGAAAGGGTTAGAAAAACAAGCTGAGAGACCGCACCTTCCGACCGCTTCCCGTGCGCGAACAGATGATCCACAAGCCGGGAATGGCCAAGCACCGTCGGCCAGGCGGCCCTGAAGCCGGCACTGGGGCCGATCTTCGAGGCGGGTTTCCTCCCGTGTTCCTACGGGTTCCGCCCGAAACACCGGGCTCATGACGCGCTTGCCGAGAGCCGCCCCCGCTGTGCGAGTCCTCCGGGCCGGGACCGGGTGGGAACGGCCGTAACGGGAAGAGCGGGACGTCGTTGGAGCCATCATCAACAGGGACGACGAGGGGGGCGCGCCATGCGCCGGACAGTGCTTGAGCAGTTTCCCGCGGGCGGTCCGCGGGGCAGCTGGCCCGCGGAGGAGTTCGCGGCGGCCCGCCGCGGGGAGGGCATGGCAGCCGAAGTGGTGATGGACCTGGAGCAGGACGCCTTCCTGGTGATCGTGCCCCAGCAGGCGACGGACCGAGGCCGCCGAAACCCCTGACCGCCGGGGTCGGGAAACGGTCCAGGGGGTGCCCGGCCTGACGATCCGGGCACCCCCTGGAAGTCCTGGGCGGGGCCTCTACCGGACGGCCGCGGCCGGGGATCCCTTCGCTTCCGCCCGCTTCTCCTCCGCCGCCCAGGCGGCGGCTGCGGCGCCCACCAGGCCCGCGTCGGTGCCCATCACCGCGGGCGCGACCTTGAGGTGCCTGACGAAGGAGAGCGTGGCGTAGTCGCGCAGGGACCGCCGCAGCGGCTCGAAGAGGACCTCACCGGCTCCGGCCACACCCCCGCCGATCACTGCGATGTCGATCTCGGCGAGGGTCGCGGTGGCGGCGATTCCGGCGGCCAGCGCCTGGGCGGCACGCTCGTACGAGGCGATGGCCACCGGGTTTCCGGCCCGGGCGGAAGCGGCGACTGCCGCGGCGGTGCTGTCGCCGTCCGGGCCCGGGAGCCAGCCGCCCTCAAGGGCACGGCGCGCGATGTTCGGCCCGCTGGCGATGCGCTCGACGCAGCCGCGCGCACCGCAGGGGCAGAGGTCGCCGTCCAGGTCCACGCAGATGTGACCGATGTGACCGGCGTTTCCCGTGGGGCCCGGGTGCAGCTTCCCGCCGAGCACCAGGCCCCCGCCGACTCCGGTGGAGACGACCAGGCAGAGCGCGTTGTCGTACCCACGGGCGGCACCGAGCCAGTGCTCGGCCGCGGTCATCGCGACGCCGTCGCCGACCAGCGTGACGGGCAGCCCGCCCGTCGCCGCGGCCACCCGGTCGACCAGGGGAAAGTCCCGCCAGCCCGGGACGTTGACCGGGCTGACCGTGCCGGCCGACGCGTCCACCGGACCCGCGCTGCCGATCCCGACGGCACCGGCCCGCTCCCACAGCGAGGACGCCTTCAGCTCGGCGAGGACGTCGGCGACCGCCCCCATCACCGCCTCGGCACCCTCACGGGCGGGCGTCGGACGCTGCGTCCGCACGAGGAGGGCGCCGTCACCGTCCACCAACCCGCCGGCGATCTTGGTGCCGCCGATGTCGAGCGCGGCGACGAGGTCGGTATGCATCGGTGTGGGCTCTCCGGATGGTGAGGGGGCGGACCTGCGCGTTCAGTCAATAGTCTGCACAGTCTCCATTCAGCTGACAACGTTGTCCAGGGCCTATGCTCGACGCCACAGCCTCCGGCACCCCTCACGGCACCCTCGCGCGGGGGCCGGATCACCCTCACCCGACGACAGGACAGCGCACCGTGGCCGAGACCGCCCGTCACTCCGAGAACCGCTACGGCAACCGGCCGACCATGAAAGATGTGGCAGCCCGCGCCGGAGTGGGCCTCAAGACGGTCTCCCGGGTGGTGAACAGCGAGGCCGGCGTCACGCCCGACACCGAGCGTCGCGTCCAGGAAGCGATCGACGCCCTCGGCTTTCGCCGCAACGACAGCGCGCGGGTCCTGCGCAAGGGCCGTACCGCCTCCATCGGGCTCGTCCTGGAGGACCTGGCCGACCCGTTCTACGGTCCGCTGAGCCGCGCCGTCGAAGAGGTCGCCCGCGCCCACGGCGCACTCCTGATCAACGGTTCCAGCGCCGAGGACCCCGAGCGCGAGCAGGAACTGGTCCTCGCGCTCTGCGCCCGCCGGGTGGACGGCCTGATCGTGATCCCGGCGGGCGACGACCACCGCTACCTGGAGCCCGAGATAAAGGCGGGCATCGCCACGGTCTTCGTGGACCGCCCGGCCGGCCGGATCGACGCCGACATGGTCCTCTCCGACAGCTTCGGCGGCGCACGCGAAGGCGTCGCCCACCTCATCGCGCACGGCCACCGCAGGATCGGCTTCATCGGTGACCAACCCCGCATCCACACCGCGACCGAGCGACTGCGCGGCTACCACGCGGCGATGACCGACGCCGGCATCACCGTCGACGACGCCTGGGTCTCCCTCGGCTCGACCGACCCGGCCCGGGTCCGGACGGCGGCCGAGACGATGCTCTCCGGCCCCGAACCGGTCACCGCCCTCTTCGCAGGCAACAACCGTGTGACGGTGACGGCGGTACGCGTCCTGGCGGACCGCGAACGACCCGTCGCCCTGGTCGGGTTCGACGACATCGAGCTGGCCGACCTGCTCGGCATCACCGTCATCTCCCAGGACGCCGCCGCGGTCGGCCGCACGGCGGCCGAACACCTCTTCCGCCGCCTCGACGGCGCGGACCACCCCCCGGCCCGCGTCGAACTCCCGACGACACTGGTCCCCCGCGGCTCCGGCGAACTCCCGCCCGCCTGAGGGCCCTTCGTGCGGCCGACGCGCGCCGGGCGGGCGACAACCAGGGCGTCCCCCGCTACGGTGCCGTGACCGTCAGGCCGCCGCGGCGCGGGGAGGCGAAGGCGTCGAGGTCGGCACGGGTCAGGCCGGTGAGCTGGGCCACCTCCGCCGTGTCGAGTGCTCCGCAGTCGATGCCGCGCAGCAGGTAGCCGCTGAGGGCCTTGGCGGTCGCGGGTTCGTCCATCACGTCGCCGCCGGCCTTGGCCACGTAGGCGGCGAGGCGGGCGGCGGCCTGCTCCAGGCCCTCGCGGTAGAAGGCGTAGACGGCCGCGTAACGGGTCGGCAGGTGGCCGGGGTGCATGTCCCAGCCCTGGTAGTAGGCGCGGGCCAGGGCGCGGCGGGTGAGGCCGTAGTGGAGGCGCCATGCCTCGTGGACCTGGTGGGTGGGGCCGACGGGCAGCACGTTCGTGGAGCCGTCGGAGACGCGTACGCCGGTTCCCGCCGCGGCGACCTGCATGACGGCCTTGGCGTGGTCGGCGGCCGGGTGGTCGCTCGCCTGGTAGGCGGCGCTGACGCCGACGCAGGCGCTGTAGTCGAAGGTGCCGTAGTGGAGGCCCGTCGCGCGGCCCCGGGCGGCGTCGATCATGCGGGCGACGGCCGCGGTGCCGTCGGCGGCGAGGATGGACTGGCTGGTCTCGATCTGGATCTCGAAGCCGAGCCGCCCCGACGGCAGCCCGTGCGCGGTCTCGAAGGCTTCGAGCAGTTGGACGAAGGCGGTGACCTGCTCGGGGTAGGTCACCTTCGGCAGGGTCAGGACGAGCCCGTCGGGCAGACCGCCCGCCTGCATCAGGCCGGTGAGGAAGACATCGGTCGTGCGGATGCCCCGGTCGCGTACCGCGGCTTCCATGCACTTCATCCGGATGCCCATGTACGGGGCGGCCGTGCCGTTCGCGTACGCCTCGGAGACCAGCCGGGCGGCGCGGGCGGCGGCCTCGTCCTCCTCGGCGTCGGAGCGGGGTCCGTAGCCGTCCTCGAAGTCGATGCGCAGGTCCTCGACCGGCTCGCGCTCCAGCTTGGCGCGTACGCGGTCGTGGACGGGGCCCGCGAGTTCGGCCGGGATGCCGAGCACCTCGGCCAGGGCCGCGGCGTCGGGGGCGTGCTCGTCGAGGGCCTTCAGCGCCTGGTCGCCCCAGGAGCGGATGGTTCCCTCGGTGAAGACGTCGCCGGGGACGTAGACGGTGTGGACGGGCTGGCGGGTGCCGGGGTCTCCCGGGTAACGGCGGGCGAGTTCCGCGTCCACCGACGTCAGGGAGGCACTGATGCCCTCGCTGACCGCACCGGCGAGGCTCGTTGCCACCTTCTCCTGCTGACCCATTCCCACACCCTCCAAACGCTCACTGTTTCCGCTTCCCGGAATCAGTAATCCACATAGCGAAGTTAGTAGGCGGCTGCGACCTGCGTCAATGGTTGCCCGAAAGCGGCCGGGGCCGCGCGGTGAGATCACCACGCGGCCCCGGTCCTTCGGAACTTTCCCAGCTCAGCCCTTGCGGGTCTGGATTTCCTGGGTGAGTTGGGGGACGACGGTGAAGAGGTCTCCGACGATGCCGTAGTCGACGAGGTCGAAGATGGGGGCTTCGGCGTCCTTGTTGATCGCGACGATGGTCTTGGAGGTCTGCATGCCTGCGCGGTGCTGGATGGCGCCGGAGATGCCGGAGGCGATGTAGAGCTGGGGGGAGACGGACTTGCCGGTCTGGCCGACCTGGTTGGTGTGGGGGTACCAGCCGGCGTCGACGGCGGCGCGGGAGGCGCCGACGGCTGCGCCGAGGGAGTCGGCGAGGGCTTCGATGATGTGGAAGTTCTCCGCGCCGTTGACGCCGCGTCCGCCGGAGACGACGATCGCAGCTTCGGTGAGCTCGGGGCGGCCGGTGGATTCGCGGGGGGTGCGGGAGGTGACCTTGGTGCCGGTGGCCTGGGCGGAGAAGGTGACGGGCAGGTTCTCCACGGTGCCGGCGGCGGGTGCGGCCTCGACGGGAGCGGAGTTCGGCTTCACGGTGATGACGGGGGTGCCCTTGGAGATACGGGACTTGGTGGTGAAGGACGCGGCGAACGCGGCCTGGGTGGCGACGGGGCCCTGCTCGCCGGCTTCGAGGTCGATCGCGTCGGTGATGAGGCCCGAGCCGGTGCGGACCGCGAGGCGGGCGGCGATCTCCTTGCCCTCGGCGGACGAGGGGACCAGCACGGCGGTCGGGGACACGGCCTGGAAGGCGGCGTGCAGGGCGTCGACCTTGGGAACGACGAGGTACTCGGCGAACTCGGGGGCCTCGGCGGTCAGGACCTTGACCGCGCCGTGCTCGGCCAGGACCGTCGCGGTCTGCGCGGCGTTCGTGCCGAGCGCGACGGCGACCGGGTCACCGATCCGGCGGGCCAGGGTCAGCAGCTCCAGGGTGGGCTTGCGGACGGCACCATCGACATGATCGACGTAGACGAGGACTTCAGCCATGGGAATGCTCCTGCGTGGATGAGAGAAGAGACGGGGTCGTGCAGGGGGCCGGGTCCTAGATGAACTTCTGGCCCGCGAGGAACTCGGCGAGCTGCTTGCCGCCCTCGCCCTCGTCCTTCACGATCGTGCCCGCGGTGCGGGCCGGGCGCTGGGTCGCGGTGTCCACCACGGTCCAGGAACCCGCGAGACCGACCTCGTCCGCCTCGATGTCCAGGTCCTCCAGGTCCAGGGACTCCACCGGCTTCTTCTTCGCCGCCATGATCCCCTTGAACGAGGGGTAACGCGCCTCGCCGGACTGGTCGGTCACCGAGACCACCGCCGGGAGCGAGGCCTCCAGCAGCTCCGAGGCACTGTCACCGTCACGACGCCCGGTCACGACAGTGCCCTCGACCTTGACCTCGGACAGCAGCGTGACCTGCGGGACACCCAGCCGCTCCGCGAGGATCGCCGGGAGCACACCCATCGTGCCGTCCGTCGAGGCCATACCGGCGATCACCAGGTCGTAACCCGTCTTCTCGATCGCCTTCGCCAGCACCAGCGACGTCGCCATCACATCGGAACCATGAAGATCGTCGTCCTCGACATGCACAGCCTTGTCCGCACCCATCGACAACGCCTTGCGCAACGCGTCCTTCGCGTCCTCCGGACCCACCGTCACCACCGTGACCACGGCATCATCCGCACCATCCGCGATCTGCAGCGCCTGCTCCACCGCATACTCATCCAGCTCCGACAACAGACCGTCCACATCCTCACGGTCCACCGTCAGGTCATCGGCGAAATGCCGGTCACCAGTCGCGTCGGGCACATGCTTCACACAGACAACGATCCTCAAGCTCACGCCGGCTCTCCTACTGCATCGTCATTTCCGGGCTGCCTTGTTGCTCGCAGCATAGGCGCCTGATGGGGCGGTTTCCGGTCGTGGCGACCGGCGCTCCGAACTGAATATTACTAATCAGTACACCCAGTGCGTCACCCATAAGCAAGCGCTTGGACTGTGATCTGCCCAACGCACCGGACCCCTGTTGCGCCTGGGGCGGATCAGTCTCGCAGAGCGGTGAAGCGACCCTGGTGATAGACGAGCGGACGGCCGCCTCCGGCCGGGTCTCCGGCCACGACCTGGGCGATGACGATGCGGTGGTCCCCCGCCGGAACCCGTGCCACGACACGGCAGACCAGCCAGGCGAGGACTCCGCCCAGCACCGGCACACCTTCCGGTCCGCTACGCCAGTCGGTGGACGGACCGAAGCGGTCGGCACCGCTGCGCGCGAACGTGGCCGCCAGTTCCTGCTGATGCTCGCCGAGTATGTGGACACCGATGTGCTCCGCCTCGGAGACCACGGGCCAGCTGGAGGACGAGGTCCCCACCCCGAAGGAGATCAGCGGCGGCTCGGCGGCCACGGAGTTGAGGGAGGTGGCGGTGAATCCGACCGGCGACTCACCGGCCGCGGTGATCACGGCGACGCCCGCGGCGTGCTGCCGGAAGACGGAACGGAGGAGGGCGGGCGAGGCCGTCCGGGGGACGTCGAGCTCGGGCGAAGCCGTCATGGAACTGTCCTTCTGCTGTGGGTGCGTACGGGGCCGTGGGTGCTCAGACACCCGGACAGCGCGCACTCGCGTTACGGGCCAGGTCGACGTGGACCCGGCCGTAGAGAAGGAGTTCTGGCGGCATAGCGTCAGACTGACGATGCGTGGCGGGTGCAGTCAAGTGCGTTCCGCAATGTGGGAGATGCATCACGGTCCGTCACATCGCCTGCCCGAGAGCCGCGACGACGTCGACGGTGCGTGGCTGCCCCGCCGCGCGGCGGACGATCCTGCCCTCCGCGTCGAGGACCAGCACGGTGGGCGTCCTGGTGATCTCCAGGGTGCGCACCAGAGTGAGATGTGCCTCGGCGTCGATTTCGACGTGGGCGACTCCTTCGACCATCCCGGCCACCTCGACGAGGGTCCGGCGGGTGGCCCGGCAGGGCTGGCAGAAGGCGCTGGAGAACTGGACGAGTGTGGCCCGCTCCCCCAATTCCACGCCGAGTTGGGACGCGTCGAGCCTGTCGGCACGTGTCCGTCCGTCCACCTTCCGCCTCCTGTCAGAGCTCTTCGCAAAGGGTCAGCACCGGGCAGCCACGAGACATTCCCGGAGGTACCACGTGATGAGAATCTCGCGCCCCGTACCCGCCGGGGCTGGCCACGGCGTCGCGCATGGGGCACGATCGGCCCAATGCCGAAAACCTACGGCTGCGTAACTTCCGCCGGGAGAACCTCCCCAGGCATTGAAGAAGGGTCTTCTCCAGATGGCAGAACTCGTCTATCGGCCGGTCATCGGCGCCGCTCTCACCTTGTTCAAGGCGCTGGACCTGAAGATCGACACTCAGGGTTCGGAGCACATCCCGAAGACCGGCGGTGCGGTTCTGGTCAGCAACCACATCAGCTACCTGGACTTCATCTTCACGGGCCTGGGCGCCCTGCCGCAGAAGCGGCTGGTCCGCTTCATGGCCAAGGAATCGGTCTTCCGCCACAAGGTCTCCGGTCCCCTGATGCGGGGCATGAAGCACATCCCCGTGGACCGGAACCAGGGTGAGGACGCGTACGCGCACGCACTCGCCTCGCTGCGGTCCGGCGAGATCGTCGGAGTGTTCCCCGAGGCGACGATCTCGCAGTCGTTCACGCTGAAGAGCTTCAAGTCGGGCGCGGCACGGCTGGCACAGGAAGCCGGCGTACCGCTGATCCCGATGGCGCTGTGGGGCACCCAGCGGATCTGGACGAAGGGCCGGCCCCGTAACTTCGGCCGCAGCCACATCCCGGTCACCATCCGGGTGGGCGAGCCGATGGAGGCCCCGACCGACCAGTACGCGGGCGCGATCACCCGGCGCCTGCGGGACCGGGTGCAGGAGCTCCTCGAAGCGGCGCAGCGCGCCTATCCGGTGCGCCCCAAGGACGCCGGCGACACCTGGTGGGTCCCGGCCCACCTCGGCGGTACGGCTCCGACGCCCGCCGAGGTGCGCGAGCAGGGCTGACCGCCCGGCGTCAGTTCGGGGTGTGGACGGTGATCCGCGCCCCGGGACTCAGCTTCTCCAGCGATTCGGCGAGTTCGGTGCCCGCGGCACGGAGCTCGCCGATCGTCATGGGGGCGAGCCGCTCCAGCAGGAACACGGCGTTCACGGATTCCTCGGTGAGGCGCGTGCGTACCCCCTGGCGCCAGTTCCAGCGGCGGCAGGTGACGCCCTCGTCGTCGCACCAGACGACTTCGCCGGGCTCCGGGTGGTCGGTGACCTCTTCGCCCCCCGCGGCCGTGAGGAAGGGCTCCTGCCCCGTGGCGCGTACGAGTCGCATGGCGCCCTTGATGCGGTCGGCGTCCTCGCCGCCGACCGGGATCAGATGGGCGACGCTGACCGCGTTGTAGGCGTCGACGAGCCGGTTGATGCGTGGCAGCCCGCCGTCGGCGAGTGCGCGCTTGGCGAGGGCCTCGGCGGAGTTGCGGGTGCGGGAGGGCTTGGCGCCGAACGCCGTGTAGACCTCGCGCCAGGCCGCGACGTGGGGGTCCTCGTGCGGGGCCCGTCCGCCGAGGCGTTCGGCGAGCCGGCGCGCGGCGTCGTCCAGCAGGGCGGCGCTCGCGTCGTCGCTCGGACCGTTGACCAGGCCGTGCGCCTCGATGACGAGGTGGGCGAAGCCGGGTGCGAGGGTGCGTACGTCGTCGGAAACAGTGAAAGTCGGGGTCATCGTCTGCCTTGCCTTCGGCGCGGAACGGTCAGAGTTCGGTGGGGAGGGTCCGCCACAGCTCCGGGCGGTCCGCGGCGGTGCGCAGGGCACCGAGAATCGCCGGGTGCGGTGCGGCATACAGTACCGGATAGTCCATTTCATTGAACTCCGGACGGACGACCCAGGCCAGCCGCTCCTCGTCCAGGGAGAACCGCGCGTCCACGCCCGGCTTGTTGCCCCGCGCGTCCTGACGGGCCCAGCGCTCCCGGCCCGGCAGTTTCAGCGCGATCAGCCCGTGGACGGAGGGGTTCGTGCCGTCGTCGTCGGCGAGCCGCTGGTAGCAGAGACCGGCCGGGATGCCCGCCGCGCGCAGCAGCGCGGCCAGGGCGTGCGCCTTGGCGTAGCAGACGCCGGTGCGGGCGCCGAGGACGTCGGAGGCGCGCCAGGTGACCCGCAGGTCCCCCGAGTCGGCGGAGTGCTCGATGGAATCGCGTACGAAGCCGAAGGCCGCGGATGCGTATGTATATGCGTCGATCGTTTCGGACCGGAGTCGTTCGGCGGTCTTCCGCACACAGGGGTGTTCATGATCGATGACGTCATCCGCAGCAAGATATGCGGAGATGTCAGAAATCTGCTGGGTGAGCTCCATAGTCGCGGAGCATACGGAAGCGGTCGACCGGAAGCCAATGACTTTCCGATCGACCGCATATGTATGCGAAGACTACTTCGCCATTTCTTCCTTCAGCGCCTGCACGAAGGCGTCCACGTCTTCCTCTGTCGTGTCGTACGCGCACATCCAGCGGACGTCACCGGCCGCCTCGTCCCAGAAGTAGAAACGGAAACGCTTCTGCAGCCGTTCGCTCACGTCGTGCGGGAGCCGCGCGAACACGGCGTTGGCCTGGACGGGGTGCAGGATCTCCACACCGTCCACGCCACGGACCCCCTCGGCCAGCCGCTGGGCCATGGCGTTGGCGTGGCGGGCGTTGCGCAGCCAGAGGTCGCGCGCCAGCAGTGCTTCCAGCTGGACCGAGACGAAGCGCATCTTGGAGGCGAGCTGCATCGACAGCTTGCGAAGGTGCTTCATCGCACGGACCGAGTCCGGGTCGAGGACGATGACCGCCTCACCGAAGAGCGCGCCGTTCTTGGTTCCCCCGAAGGAGAGGACGTCGACGCCGACCGTGTTGGTGAACGTACGCATGGGCACGTCCAGCGACGCGGCGGCGTTGGCTATCCGGGCCCCGTCGAGGTGCACCTTCATGCCGTGCCCGTGGGCGTGTTCGCAGATGGCGCGGATCTCGTCGGGGGTGTAGACCGTGCCCAGTTCGGTGTTCTGGGTGATCGACACGACCTGCGGCATCGCCCGGTGCTCGTCGTCCCAGCCGTACGCCTGCCGGTCGATGAGCTCGGGTGTCAGCTTGCCGTCGGGCGTCGGCACGGTGAGCAGCTTCAGGCCGCCCATCCGCTCCGGGGCGCCCCCCTCGTCCACGTTGATGTGCGCGGACTCGGCGCAGATCACGGCGCCCCAGCGGTCGGTCAGCGCCTGGAGGGCGAGGACGTTGGCACCGGTGCCGTTGAAGACCGGGAACGCCTCGGAGCCGGCACCGAAGTGACTGTGCACGACGCGCTGGAGGTGCTCGGTGTAGTCGTCCTCGCCGTAGGCGACCTGGTGGCCGCCGTTGGCGAGGGCGAGGGCGGCGAGAACCTCGGGGTGCGCGCCCGCGTAGTTGTCACTCGCGAATCCGCGTACCTGCGGATCGTGGTGTCGGCGCGCGTCGGTCCTCACGGTTGCGGGGTCAGCCACAGGCGCTTTCCGTTCACTTCTCCGGCGGGCATGTCCCAGACGCCGGCGATGGCCTCGGCCAGCTCCTTGACGTCGGTGAAGCCCGCGAACTTCGCATTCGGGCGCTCGGCGCGCATCGCGTCGTGCACCAGTGCCTTGACGACCAGGATCGCAGCCGCGGTCTTCGGACCTTCGTCACCCCCCGCCTTGCGGAAGGCGTCGGCGAGCGCGAGCGTCCACGCCTCGGCCGCGGCCTTGGACGCGGAGTAGGCGGCGTTGCCCGCGGTGGGAGCGCTCGCTCCCGCCGCGCTGATGAGCACGTAGCGGCCCCGGTCACTGCGCTGGAGGCCCTGCTGGAAGGCGAGCGAGGTGGACTGGACCGTGCGGATCAGGAGCTTCTCCAGAAGATCCCAGTCCTTGAGGTCCGTCTCGGCGAAGGTGGAGCTGCCGCGCCAGCCGCCGACGAGGTGCACCAGGCCGTCGATCCGGCCGAACTCCTTCTCCGTCTTGTCCGCCCAGTCCCGGGCTGCTGCCAGGTCGAGCAGATCGACGGTGTCGCCGGTGACGGTCGCGCCGCCGTGGGCGTAGCGTGCGGCATCGACGGCCTCCGCGAGCCGCTCGGCGTTGGCGTCGGACGCGACGACGATCGCGCCGGCCTCGGCAAGTCTCAGCAGGGTGGCCCGGCCCGCCGGTCCGGCCGCTCCTGCCACGGCGATGACCGCACCTTCGAGCGCGCTCCCGTTGCCGTCAACCGTTCCGGTCATGGACTCCGCCTCCTTGGGACGAGCGCTCACGCGGCTGCCTGCTCGGCGTCGGCCGCGGTGATCCCCTTGGTCGAGGCGATCACGTTCTTCAGCTTCTTGGAGAGTGCCTCATAGAACATGCTCAGGGGAAACTCGTCCGGAAGCACGTCGTCGACGAGCTTGCGCGGCGGCTGGGTCAGGTCCAGGGCGTCCGGTCCCTTGGCCCAGCGGGAGCCCGGGTGCGGGGCGAGGTAGGTGGACACCAGGTCGTACGCGGCGAACCAGTGGACCAGCTTCGGGCGGTCGATGCCGTCGCGGTACAGGGTCTCGATCTCGGCGCAGAGCTGGTTGGTGACCTTGGGAGCCCGCTCCCAGTCGATCTTCAGCGTGTTGTCCGTCCAGCGCACCACGTCGTGCTTGTGCAGGTACGCGAAGAGGAGCTGGCCGCCGAGACCGTCGTAGTTGCGGACGCGCTCGCCGGTGACGGGGAAGCGGAACATGCGGTCGAAGAGCACCGCGTACTGCACGTCACGGCCGTGCGCGTTGCCTTCGGCCTCCAGCTTCACGGCCTCCTTGAAGGCGGTGAGGTCGCAGCGCAGCTCCTCCAGGCCGTACATCCAGAACGGCTGGCGCTGCTTGATCATGAAGGGGTCGAACGGCAGGTCGCCGTGGCTGTGGGTGCGGTCGTGGACCATGTCCCAGAGCACGAACGCCTGCTCGCAGCGGGTCTGGTCGCCGATCATCTCGCGGATGTCCTCGGGCAGCTCGACGCCCAGGAGGTCGACGGACGCCTCGGTGACCCGGCGGAAGCGGGCGGCCTCGCGGTCGCAGAAGATGCCGCCCCAGCTGAAGCGCTCGGGGGCCTCGCGCACGGCGATGGTCTCGGGGAAGAGCACCGCCGAGTTGGTGTCGTAGCCCGAGGTGAAGTCCTCGAAGGTGATACCGCAGAAAAGCGGGTTGTCGTAGCGCGTGGCTTCGAGGTCGGCGAGCCACTCGGGCCAGACCATCCGCAGCACGACCGCTTCGAGGTTGCGGTCCGGGTTGCCGTTCTGCGTGTACATCGCGAAGACGACCAGGTGCTGGAGGCCGTCGGCGCGGTTCTTGGCCGGCTGGAAGGCCAGCAGCGAGTCCAGGAAGTCCGGGACGCCGAAGCCTTCGGCGGCCCAGCGACGCAGGTCCGCGACCAGGGCGCGGTGGTACGCGGCGTCGTGCGGGAGCAGCGGGGAGAGCTCCTCGATCGCGGCGACCACACGATCGAGCGTCGCGGCAGCGGTCGCGGGCGACGGCGCGTGCTCGGCGGCGAAGTCGATGGATCCGTCCTTCGACTGCCAGGGACGGATCTCCTCCACGGCCTTCTTGAGCGCGGGCCAGGCAGCGTGCTCGACCACCCGCGGGGCGGTCGCTATGACGCCGTCGGCGACGTCGTGCACAAGAATTTCCGTCATAACACTTCCTCCACGGGAGAACCTCGCGTTAAGCAACCGTATCTGTGTGCGGGTGCTCAGGACAAGTGGAGCTCAGAAGATTATCCTGCCGACCCCCCGTTCTCACCGCTGTTTTTCCTGCGCGGTGACCCGACGGAACGGGTTCCGTCCGGCTCGCCCAGGCTTCCGAACGGCAGGCGACACAACGCAGTTGCCCCGTGCACGACCGGTCCTTCCGCAGGGACGGGCCACTAGGCTCCGCACTGCCGCAGTGCCGTATTGCCGTAGTGCCGCGTGGGTAGGAGCCGCACGCGGGGAGCCGTCGACGGAAGCGAGATTGCCTTGACTTTTCTCACCATCGGTCATCGCGGGGTCATGGGTGTCGAACCGGAGAACACCCTGCGGTCCTTCGTCCACGCGGAACAGGCCGGCATGGACGCCATCGAGCTCGACCTCCACCTGAGCAAGGACGGCGCGCTCGCCGTCATGCACGACGCCGCGGTGGACCGCACGACCGACGGCACGGGGCAGATCGCCGAGAGGACGATGGCCGAGCTGCGCGGGCTCGACGCCGGGCAGGGCGAGCGGGTGCCCGTCTTCGAGGAGGTCCTCGACGCCGTCGCGGCACCGCTCCAGGCGGAGATCAAGGACGTCGCCGCCGCGCGGGCGCTCGCCGAGGTGATGCTGCGACGCGATCTCGTGGAGCGGGTGGAGGTGTCGTCGTTCCACGACGAGGCGGTCGCCGAGATCGCACAGCTGGTGCCCGGCGTGCGGACGGTGCTCATCGCCAGCCGCTGGGGCGGCGACGTGGTGGAGCGGGCGAAGGCGGTGGGCGCGGCGACACTCGCGCTGAACATCCGCCGTCTCACGCTGGAGACGGTCGAGGAGGCGCACGCCGAGAACCTGAAGGTGATCGGCTGGGTGGTGAACACCCAGGACCAGCTGCGCCTGGTGCGCGCGCTCGGCCTCGACGGCGCGACGACCGACTTCCCGGAGATCCGCCGCGCGGGCCGCTTCACCGCGTAACGGGCGGCGGCTCCGCGCGGGCGTGGACAGGGGTGGAGCGGGTCGAACCGTGCGGGCGGATCAGGCCGCGGGAAGGTCCTTGATCAACAGCTCGAACGCGAGATCGTCGCGCTGGGGAACGCCGAAGCGCTCGTCGCCGTACGGGAAGGGGGTCAGCTTTCCCGTACGGCGGTAGCCGCGGCGCTCGTACCAGGCGATCAGCTCCTCACGGACGGAGATCACCGTCATGTGCATCTCCCGCACGCTCCAGCTCTCCACCACCGTGCGCTCGGCCTCGGCGATGATCACCTTGCCGAGGCCCGCCCCCTGGAGTTCGGGCCGGACCGCGAACATGCCGAAGTAGGCCGCGTCACCCCGGTGTTCGAGCTGACAGCAGGCGACCGGCTCCCCGTCGCGCTCCACCACGAGCAGGCGGCCGGAGGGCGCGGTGACGACGGCGCGTACCCCGTCCGCGTCCGTCCGCTGCCCCTGGAGAATGTCCGCCTCGGTGGTCCACCCGGCCCGGCTGGAGTCGCCGCGATAGGCGGACTCGATGAGCCGCACGAGCGCGGGCACGTCGTCCTCGGTCGCGTCGCGGAAGGTGAGCTGTCCCGAGTCCCGGGGCGGGGCCGTGTCCATGGTGATGCTCTCCGTTTCTGTGCTGCCGACGGTGCGGCACGAGACTAACCCGGCCCCGACCGCCCCCCGCAGGCCCGT
This sequence comes from Streptomyces sp. NBC_00234, assembly GCF_036195325.1. Classification (NCBI taxonomy): domain Bacteria; kingdom Bacillati; phylum Actinomycetota; class Actinomycetes; order Kitasatosporales; family Streptomycetaceae; genus Streptomyces; species Streptomyces sp. NBC_00234. The sequence continues at coordinate 971,087 of NZ_CP108101.1, forward strand.
CCGCGCTCCCCCTGCACCTCAATGCGCCGGGTACGGGGGTGCGGAACGCGGGCATCGATGGGGCGACACCGGTTTCGTACGCCTGAGGGGGAGGTGCGCCGTGCACGGACCGGCGCTGTCCGGCTGGCTGCTGATGGTGTTGTGCGCGGTGGCGGGCGCCTCCTGTCTGTCACGTACGCGCGTCACCACGGGGGAAGAGCGCAGAGCCGCGCGCGCCGAGGCGGTGATGGGCTTCGGCATGGCCGCGATGGCGGTGCCCGCCGCGCTGCTCACGCCGCCGTCCTGGGCCTGGGCCGTGTACGCCGTGCTGTTCGGCGGAGCCGCGCTGCAAGCCCTGCGGTCCGTACGGTTCGGGGGGCACCACCTGCACCACCTCGTCGGGTCGCTGGCGATGGTCTACATGGCCGTGACGATGGCCCCCGGAGCGGGTCACGGCGGGCACGGCGCCACCCCGTCCGCCGGAGGCATCCCCCTGCTGACCGGCCTGCTGCTGGCCTACTACGCGTTCTACGTCCTGCGATCGGCGGGCCGCCTGATCCCCGTGGCCGCAGCCGCCGGAGCCCCGGGAGGCGGCCTGGGCCGGGGGCCGCAGCCGGAGCTGGCACTGGCCTGCCGGCTGACGATGGGCATAGCCATGTTCGCGATGTTGCTCACCCTGTGAGACAGAAGGCCCGCCGGACCGTGTCCTACGTCACTTGCCGAACGCAGCCATACCCGTGAGTACCCGGCGCTCAATAGGCTGACCGCATGTTGGTCTCCCTCGTGCTGCTGCTGCTCGGCGCACTGGCCGCTCTCGTGACCCCCCGCCTGATGGCGCGGGCACAGTGGCCGGAGCGCGAGCCGGTGGTGGCCCTGTGGGTCTGGCAGTGCGTCGTGGCGGGGGTACTGCTGTCGTTCGGGCTCTCCATGACCTTCAGTGCGTCCGCCGCCTGGCAGGCGGTCCGGGGGCATGTGTTCGCGCCCGCGCCGCACGCGGTGGTCGAGGCGTACGCCCTGGCGGCGTACGGCCCCTGGTCGGCCGTCATCGCCGTGCTGTTGGCTCTCGGGGGCGCGTGGACGCTGGCGATGCTGGTACGGGAGATCCGCCGGGCGCAGTCGCGGCGCGCGCGTCGTCGCACGGAACTCCTGGTCCGTTCCCCCCTGATGCCCGGCGAGACCCCCGGCAGCGAGCGGCTCGTGGTGCTGGAGGGCGACCGCCCCGACGCCTGGTGGCTGCCGGGCGCCGCACCCCAACTGGTCATCACCACTGCCGCACTGGGCCGCCTGAAGGGCCGTCAGCTGGACGCGGTCCTGGCGCACGAGCAGGGGCACGCCCGGGCGCGGCACGACTGGCTGCTTCACTGTTCGGGCGCTCTGGCCACGGGATTCCCGCAGATTCCGGTGTTCGCCGCGTTCCGTGACGAGATGCACCGTCTCGTCGAACTCGCCGCGGACGACGTGGCATCGCGCCGCTTCGGGCGGCTCACCACCGCGCTCGCGCTGGTCGGGCTCAACGAGGACCGGGGCGTGTTCGGTCCCTGCCCGTCGACGGACGCACAAGTGCCGCTGCGGGTGAACCGGTTGCTGGCACCGACGGAGCGGCTCACCGCGGGCCGGAAGCTCCGGCTGACCGCGGCGGCCACGCTGTTGCCCGTCGTACCTCTGCTGGTGGCATTCGCTCCGGGACTCAGCGCCCTGGGATAGCCGGTCGCGGGGGCCGTCGGCGAGGATCACCCCATGCGCCTCATGGACCGCCCCCACCTCCACTCCCCCGACCATCGCAGCGCGGACCCACGCCTCGTGCGCACGGGTCTCGTCTGCGCGGCCCTCTCGGTGGCCCTCGTGATCCTGGTGGCGGTGAGCTGGTCCCCCCTCATGTCGTTGGACCGCACGATCGCCGACACCCTGCACCGCAACGCCGTGAACGAACCGGCACTGGTGCAGGTCAACCGCGTGCTGACCGACTGGGTGTGGGACCCCTGGACGATGCGCGCCGCGATCGCCGTCACGGCGATCGCCCTGTGGTGGCGTGGCTCCAGGTGGCTCGCCGTCTGGGTGGCCGCGACGAGCGCGCTCTCCACCCTCGTACAGCAAGTGCTCAAGGCGGCTGTCGACCGGGAAAGGCCCCGGTGGCCGGACCCGGTGGACTCCGCGCACTACGCGGCCTTCCCCTCGGGACACGTGATGACCGCGGTGGTGACCTGCGCGCTCCTGCTGTGGCTGCTGCGGCTGCACGGAACGGGACCGCTGGTGTGGCGGACCGCACTGGTGGTCGCGGTCGTGTCGGTCGTCGGCGTCGCGTTCACCCGGATCTACCTCGGGGTCCACTGGATGACCGATGTGGTGGGCGGCACGCTGCTGGGGGTGACCATGGCCGTGTTCTCGATCCTCGGCTACACCGTGTTCCGGGATCGCCGGGCCGACGGGCGGAAGGAACGGGGGAGGCTGTCCCGGGCCGATCGAGGCCACGGGCACCGTCACACCGATGGGATTCAGCCATAAACCCGGCCGATGTGGAGATGTGAGGGATATCCCCGTCGCACAATGTGTCGGATTGTCGGATCGGGGTCGTAGCCTTGTACGTATGCCCACCACTCCGACCTCGTCCGACTCCGTGCGTTCCGCCTCCGCCGTCAACGAAGCAATTCGCGACCTGTGGCAGCGCTCGGGCGGATACCTGACCCCGGACGACGAGGCGGAGTACCAGCGACTGCTGGTGGAGTGGGCAGCGGCTGCGGGCACGGTCGTGCGGTCCGCCGCCTGACGGACGAAACGTTCCGCTTCGCGGGACGCGCTGTGCGATGCTGCTGGGATGATCGACCGGCCCACCGTGCTCATACACCGCCTGGCAGGCCGGGACCTCTCCCCCGCCGACGGGCTCTCCGCGCTGCTGACCGCGTACCACTTGCGTACCGAGGCCGAGAAGGGCCTCACCGTCGACCGTGCGGACGCGCTGCCCGCGCGCTATCGCGCGGAGATCCTGTCGCCGCAGAGCGCCTTCGCCGACGACGTCGTGGTGATCGCCAGAAGCGAGGGCGCGCCAGTGGGCTGCCTGGTGGTGACCGCCCCGGTCGACGGGCGGACGGAGATCAAACGGCTGTGGGTGGATCCTGCGATGCGGGGCGCCGGCATCGCGTCCTCGCTGGTCGGGTGCGCGCTGGATCACGCGGCACAGATCGGCGCGGGTCCGGTGGCGCTCTCCGTGTGGAGCTGGCGTACGGGAGCCATCGCGCTCTACGAGCGGCTCGGCTTCACCACGGTCGACTCGTGGGACGCCCGCGACGGGCTGGTCTGCATGGAACACGCCTGAATCCGGCGATCCCCCGCATCGCCGGAGCCGGACGGACACCGCGTCGGCCGGCCCCCGGAGGGTCCGGCCGACGCAGGGATACGGCGTGTCCCCGTGGTGCTCATCAGGTGATGAGGCACTCCGCCGGGCGATGCACGGCCCGACGGGTCACCTCACGTACGCGTCCGGAACGACAGACCCTAGCGGTCGAAGTAGTCCGGCTGCGTCTGGACGTTGAGCTCGTCCAACCGCACCCTCTTCGCCGGGTCGGTCCGCCGGTCGTCGAGCTTCAGCACGTCGAAGCCCTTGGCGATGTCGTTGCTGTAGATGTGGCCGTTGTAGTAGTACGCGGACCACGGACCGGCGGTGGTGACCCGGTCCAGGGTGACGGGACCGCGCTCGAAGAACGCGATCTCCTTCGGCTCGGCGGAGTTGGTGAAGTCCCACACCGAGACGCCGCCCTGGTACCACGCCTGGACCATCAGGTCGCGGCCCTTGACCGGGATGATCGAACCGTTGTGGGCGACGCAGACCTCGGCGTCGGCCTGGTGGCGATCGATCTTGAAGTAGCTGCGGAAGACCAGCTTGCGGTGGTCGCCGCGGCCGACGATGTCGTAGATGCCGTCGGCGCCACGGTTCGGGCCGATCGCCTCGTTGCAGGTCGCCGCGCCGCCGCCACCGAGCTCGTCGGTGAAGACGACCTTGTTGGCACCCTGGTTGAAGGTCGCCGAGTGCCAGAACGCGAAGTTCACGTTGTCCTGAACACGGTCGATGATCTTCGGGTTCTCCGGGTCCTCGATCGAGAACAGGAGGCCGTCACCCATGCAGGCGCCGGCAGCCAGGTCCTTCGAAGGCAGCACGGTGATGTCGTGGCAGCCGGTCGTCTTGGAGACGCCCGGGTTGGTCGGCGCGCCCGGGTTCCCGCCGTCCGCGAAGAGCACCGGGAAGTTCACGATCCGGGCTTCCTCGGGGGCGCTGCGCGGCACCTTGATGACGGAGATTCCGTCATGCGGCGGCTGGCAGTCGGGGAACGTCTCGTTCGGCGAGTACGAGGAAACGTAGATGTACACGTTCGAACGCTTGGGAACCAGCGTGTGGGTGTGCGAACCGCACGCGGTCTCGACAGCGGCGACGTACTTCGGGTTGGTCTTGTCGCTGATGTCGAAGATCTTCATGCCCTCCCAGGAGGACTTCTCCGTGGCGGGCTGAGAGGTGCTCGCACACGAGTTGTCGCTGCGCGAGGAGTCGGTGGAGAGGAAGAGCAGGTCGCCGGAGACCGTGATGTCGTTCTGCGATCCGGGACAGAGCACCTGCGCGACGGTCTTCGGGGACGACGGCCTGCTGATGTCGTAGATCACGAAGCCGTCGTAGTTGCCGGAGAAGGCGTACTTCCCCTGGAACGCCAGGTCCGAGTTGGTGCCCTTGAGGGCGTCCTTCGGAACGTTGGCGAGGTGCTTGATGTTCGGGCTGTGGACGATCTCGTCCACGCCGGGTATCTCGCCGCTCTGGATCGCGGCCGTGGCTTCGGCCTCCTGGCCGGCGGAGATGCCCTTGCGGGTGGTGGGGGCATCACCGGGATCGGGCGTCGCGACGGCGGTTCCGGCGGTCAGCAGAGTGGCGAAGAGCCCGGCCGCGGCTGCTGCCACACCCAGACGTCTGCGCCGCACGCGGGTGGTGTGCAACGAGGTCACTGTGTCCTCCCTAGTATCCGTTCATAGTTGAACGGGTTCACGGACCCCGGCAGTATCGTCCCTTCCATGTGCACATCAACAGATGGCAACAGAGACGTAATAAAAGTTTTTGATCACTGCCCTGTGGAAGCGTGTTAGGACGGTGTGCAACACACCCATGTGGCACAGGAGGTCGCCGTGTTGATCCGCCGTCAGACCCGACGCATGCGCGGAGCCGCTCTCGCGACAGCGGTCGCAGCTGCCCTTCTCACCCTCGGCGCCTGCGACTCGGGGAGCGGGGACAAGGACGCGAACGCCAAGGCGGACAAGGGCCCTTCGGTGGTGGCGCCCGGAAAACCGGGCGAGCCCGCCCGGCGCCTCTCCGCCGACGAGGCCCGGAAGGAAGTCGGGGTTCCGGCCCCCAACTCCGCGGACTTCCGCTACGCGCAGATGATGATCGAGCACCACGCGCAGGCTCTGGTGATGACGGATCTCGTCGCCGACCGCGCGGGCTCCTCGACGGTCGAACGCTTCGCGGATCGCATCGCATCAGGTCAGAAGCCTGAAATCGCCGCGATGGAAGGTTGGCTGAAAAAGAACGGTGGGGACAAGCGCAAGCCGACCCACGACCACTCCACGATGCCGGGCATGGCGACGGAGGCGCAGCTGAAGGAACTGCGTGCCGCACGCGGCAAGACCTTCGACGAGCTCTTCCTCAAGATGATGATCACCCACCACCAGGGAGCGATCACCATGGCGACGGAGGCCCTCTCCGAGGGCAACGACGTGCCGATCGAGGAGATGGCGACGGATGTCGTCGCCCAGCAGACGGTGGAGATCGACCGGATGCGCTCCCTGCTGAAGTGACGGCCGCGGCGGCCGGAGAAGCCGGGCCCGCGACCCTCCCTCGATCCGTGCGGCGGTGCGATGCTGGAAGCAGCCCGCGGGAAGAGGTGCGCCGTGCTCCGTGTCGCCGTCATCGGTTCGGGCCCCAGTGGGGTCTACACCGCCCAGGCCCTGACCCAGCAGACCCTGGTGCCGGACGTGCGGGTGCACGTCCTGGACCGGCTGCCGACGCCGTACGGGCTGGTGCGCTACGGCGTCGCACCCGACCACGAGAAGATCAAGTCCCTCCAGAACAGCCTCCGGGCCGTTCTGGAGGACGAACGGATCACCTTCGTCGGCCATGTCGAGGTGGGCGGGGAGACGGGGCTCTCACCCGACCGGCTCAATGAGCTCTACCACGCGGTCGTCTACTGCGTGGGGGCGGCGACCGACCGCGGCCTGTCGGTGCCCGGCGAGGATCTGCCCGGCAGCTTCTCCGCCACGCAGTTCGTCTCCTGGTACAGCGCGCACCCGGATGCGGTCGTCGACGGTTTCGCGCTCCGGGCCCGCTCCGCCGTGGTGATCGGGGTGGGCAACGTGGCGGTCGACGTGGCGCGGATCCTGGCGCGCGGCGCGGACGAGCTCAGATCCACCGACGTGCCACCCGCCGCGCTGAGCGCGCTCGCGGGCAGTCTCGTGCGCGATGTGCACATCGCGGGCAGGCGCGGCCCCTCGCAGGCCCGGTTCACCACCAAGGAGCTGCGGGAACTCGGCGCGCTGCCGCGGGCCCGGATGCTCGTGGACGCCGCGGAGCTCGCCCGCGACCCGGCGTACAGGGCACCCGCGGGCGGCCCGGACACGCCACCGCTGCCCGCCGTGGTGCGGCGCAATCTCGAAGTCCTCCGCGGCTGGGCCACGGAGCCGCCGTCCGCCACGGCCGAGCGGCTCCGCCGCATCCATCTCCGGTTCTTCCTGCGGCCGGTGGAGCTGCTGGAACGCGCGGGGCGGGTCGCGGGCGTGCGGTTCGCGCACACGATGCCGGACGGCGCGGGCGGCGTACGGGACACGGGTACGTACGAGGACGTCGAGGCCGGGCTCGTCCTGCGGGCCGTCGGCTACCGGGGGCTGCCGCTGCCCGGCCTGCCCTTCGACAGCGCGCGCGGAACCGTGCCCCATCTGGCGGGGCGGGTCCTCAGGAACGGGGCGCCCTCACCCGGTGAGTACGTCGCGGGGTGGATCAAGCGGGGGCCGACCGGCGTGATCGGCTCGAACCGTTCGTGCGCCAAGGAGACCGTCGCCTCACTGATCGAGGACGCTCCCCTCCTGCTGCGGCGGTCCGTCGCGGCCGATCCGCTCAACACCCTGCGGAGCTGGGGGCTGCGGCCCGTCGAATGGGACGGCTGGCTGGCGATCGAGCGCGCCGAGGCGGCACTCGGGCGCTCGCTCGGCCGCGGGCAGGTGAAGATCCCGGACTGGGCCGGTCTGCTCGACGCGGCGCGGGGCGACGCGGACTGATCCGGGACGACGGGGGTGCGGGCCGCCGGACGCGTGGGTCAGCCCGGAAGTACGGCGCCGAGGCGTTCCGCCTGCCGGTCCGCGGCGGCGAGCACGGTGGCGAGGAGTCCCGGGAAGAGTGCGTCCAGGTCCTCCGTGCGCAAGCTGCTCACCTTGGCGGTGCCCCGGTAGGTCTGGTGGATGACCCCGCTCTCGCGCAGGACCCGGAAGTGGTGCGTGGTGGTGGACTTGGACACCGGAAGGTCGAACGTGGAGCAGGCCAACTGATCCTCCGTACCCGCCAGTTGCCGGACGATGCGCAGCCGGACGGGGTCGGCGAGGGCGTGCAGGACGCCCTCGACACGGATCTCGTCACGGGCGGGATGGGCCAGTGCGCGGGAGCCGGCCGCGGTCTCGGGGTCTGCGGTGGTGGCGCTTGCGGGGGTCACGGTGGCTCCACTTCGTCCAGGGAACTCCATTGTACGAGAGTCGTCGTAGTTCCGGGACAGGGAGGCGCCGGGGCGGTTGCGCCGCCCAAGAGCCGCGCCGCACCGGTCACTTCCGTGTCGCCACGACCAGCCGGGCACGGGGGCTGCCGTCCGGACGGGTGCCGAGGTCGGTCAGCGGCACCAGCCGCACGGTGAATCCCGCACCGACCAGATCGTCGAGGACATCGGGGAGCGGAAAGGTCCGGTAGTACATGACGAAGGTCGGCCGCCACAACGCGTTGCGCACCCGCATCGCCAGGTCGAAGCCCAAGAGCGTCCAGTACGTCTTCGAGCCCACCGCGGGCGGCGCTCCGATCGGAAAGACGAACCGGCCGCCGGGCCGCAGCGAGGCGTACACCTGCGCGAAGAGGGCAGGCCGCTCCTTCGGCAGGAAGTGCCCGAACGCTCCGAGGCTGAGGGCCACGTCGAAGGCGGGCGCGAACGGCAGGGCCAGCGCGTCCGCCCGCACCCAGTCGACCGCCGGACCGGTGCCGGACCTGTCCTCGCGGGCCAGGGCGGACCGGCCGGCGGCCAGCATGCCCGCACTGAAATCGACACCGGTGACCCGCTCACCGCACACCCGGCGCAGCACGCTCACCCCCGCCCCGGTGCCGCAGCAGACATCGAGTCCCGTGCCGAACGGCCCGAGCGGCCGGAGCTCACGGGTGACCGCGTCGAGCACGCGGTCCGGGGTCCGGTAGGGGGTCAGGTCGAACTTCGGGGCGAGCAGGTCGTATCCGCGCTCGATGGAGGAGAGCGCCTGGACGGCCAGTTCGCGGAGCGTGGGGCCCTCTGGAGTGAACATCGCGGGTCAGCGTACCCAGCACGGGCCCCGGAGCGGGGCGGGACGCGGCGTCAGACGGCCCAGCCGTACTGCTCGGGCACGTGCACCGCTCCACTGCCCAGTTCGCGCGCGGCGTTGCGGGCGAAGTAGGGGTCCCGCAGCAGTTCCCTGCCGAGCAGCACGGCATCCGCCCGGTTGTCGGCGAGGATCTTGTCGGCCTGGACGGGGTCGGTGATCAGACCGACCGCGGCCACGGGGAGACCCGCCTCGGCGCGGACGCGCTCGGCGAACGGCACCTGGTAGCCGGGGCCGACGGGGATGCTCGCCCGGGGCGCGAGCCCGCCGGTCGAGACGTCGAGCAGGTCGACTCCGTGCGCCCGCAGCTCGCGCGCGAAGCGGACCGTGTCGTCGCCCGTCCAGCCTTCCCGCTCGTCGTCGGCGTTCTCGGTGAGCCAGTCGGTGGCGGAGATCCGGAAGAACAGCGGAAGTTCCTCGGGCCACACCGCGCGCACCGCGTCGACGACCTCCAGCGCGAAGCGGGTGCGGTTCTCGAACGAGCCTCCGTAGGCGTCGGTGCGGTGGTTGCTGTGCGGGGAGAGGAACTCGCCGATCAGATATCCGTGCGCGCCGTGCACCTCGGCGACCTGGAAGCCGGCCGCCAGCGCCCGGCGGGCGGCGTCCGCGAACTGCGCGACGATGTCGTCGATCTCCTCCGCGGTCAGCTCATGCGGAGCCGGGCGGTCGTCGTCGTACGCCACGGGGCTGGGGGCGACGGGACGCCAGCCCTCGCTGTCCGGTGCACCGGCGTCGATCGGGCCGCCGCCGCGCCAGGGGCGTTCCGTCGATCCCTTCCGGCCGGCGTGGGCGAGCTGGATCCCCGGGATGGTTCCCTGGCCGACGAGGAAGTCGGTGATCCGGCGGAACGCCTCCACCTGCGTGTCGTTCCAGAGGCCCAGGTCCGCGGGGCTGATCCGGCCCTCCGGGCTGACCGCCGTGGCCTCGACCAGGATGAGGCCGGTGCCGCCCGCGGCGCGCGCCCCGTAGTGCGCGAAGTGCCAGTCGTTGGCGACGCCCGCGTTCGGCCCGAAGACCTCGGCACTGTACTGGCACATGGGTGCCATCCAGATGCGGTTGGGAATGGTCAGCGATCGCAGGACGTAGGGCTCGAAAAGGGCGCTCACGAAGGACTCCGTTTCACCTGATGCGACGGGCACGGCAGACGCGGCGGACCAGCACCGCGCCTTGTACGAGAAACACCGTACTACGACGATCGTCGAATTACGAAGCCTCTCGTACAACCAGGACCCGCGCCCTCCCGGCGCAGCCCGCTCAGGCTTCGGCCGGCGGGCGGTACCGCAGCGTGATGTCGGCGTCGGCTGCGTACGCCTGGGTCCAGCTGCGCCCGGCGCCCGACTTCCAGGTCACCTGGGAGGTGGCCCCGTCGTTCCTGACGCTCTCCACCGTCATGGCCCGGTCCCCGTCGCGCACGTCCCCCCGGCGCAGCTCGTGCGCCTTGACGGTGACGGGCTCCGCCGACGGTGCCCGCTCCGCCTCCTCGGCGGCCCGGACGAGCGCGGCGGCGAGCTCCCTCGCCACCCCCGGCGCGCAGGACCAGGAGAGCCCCTCCGGGAGCGCGGCGAACCGGATGCCCACCCGGGCCGCGTCCGGGGCCACCTCGACGGGCACAGGGCGCCCCTGGGCGTCCTCGATCTCGATACTCATGGCTGTCGCCTCCTCGTCCCGCGCACGACCTTAGCCGTGACCTGCGGGAACCCTGACGGGGCGGACTCCCGTGCGCACCGCCTCGGCCGTCAGCCCGCGTAGACGTCCAGGCGGCCGCACATCCCGAAGCGTCCGAGGGCGAAGGGCTGTTCCGCGTGGACGGAGGCGTCGGCGAGATGGCCGGGGTCGGCGACCGCGAGGGCGTCGAGCTGGGTACGGGTCGCCTCCGCCGCGGCAGCCGCACCCCGCAGCCAGCGTTCGCGCCAGTCGTCCGTCCGGGGGCGGACGAGGGCAGCCGCGGCCCGGTGGAAAGCGGCCAGGGGCCCTGGGTCGCCCGCTTCGGCGGCGTCACGGAGGGCGAGGAAGCCCTCCACGGCGAGGTCGCGGCGGGCGCGCGCCGCCTTCTCCTGCTCGGCCTCGGTGCCGTCCACCGGTAGGTCCACGACCTCCCGGTAGACGGCGGGACCGGCCAGGAAGCGGGGCGGGAGGGTGAGCACGGCGTCCCCGGCCTCCGGCAGACCGCTGTTCTGCATGAGGACGACGATGCGCAGGCCGTCCTCGTTGACCAGGCGGTGGATGGTGCCGGGCGTGAACCACACGAGGGCTCCGGGAGAGAGCGGTGTCTGCCGGAACCCGGTCGCGGTGAGCGTCTGCACGGACCCCCTTCCGCCGACGACGACGTACCCCTCGGAGCAGGTCAGATGGAGGTGCGGGGTACCGCCGCGCAGACCGTCCGCGGCGGGCCAGTCGTAGACCCGCAGATGGGAGACGGCCACCGCACCCGGCAGCCCTTCGAAAGTCACCACAGGAGCTCCTCGGTGTCGACGCCCGGCTCGGTAAGCGCTTTCTGACGGCGCACGCTAGGCCGCGCCGGGAACAGGGTCAAGAGGGCCTGCCGGGACCCGGGGCCGCACTCGGCTGCGGAACCGTGCCATCGCCGCTCCGACCTGCGGGAACGGCTTCTCTGCGCGCCACTGTCAGTGGCCGGGTGCAGACTGGCCCGTATCCGACTCAACGGCGTTTCGGGAGGTCTCTGTCATGACCGACGTACTACTCACCGTAGGCACCCGCAAAGGACTCTTCATCGGCCGCAGGCGCGACGGTGCGTGGGAGTTCGACGGTCCGCATTTCAACGCCCAGGCGATCTACTCGATCGCGATCGACACCCGCCGTGACACCCCCCGGCTGCTCGTCGGCGGCGACAGCGCGCACTGGGGCCCCTCGGTGTTCCACTCCGACGATCTGGGTGCGACCTGGGTCGAGCCCAAGCAACCGGCGGTGAAGTTCCCCCAGTTCACCGAAGCCTCGCTGGAGAGGGTCTGGCAGCTCCATCCGGCCGGCCCCGAAGCGCCGGACGTGGTGTACGCGGGCACCGAACCGGCGGCCCTGTTCCGCTCCGAGGACGGCGGCGAGTCCTTCGAGCTGGTGCGCCCGCTGTGGGAGCACCCGACTCGTTCGAAGTGGGTGCCCGGCGGGGGCGGCGAGGGCCTGCACACCATCCTGACCGACCCGAGGGACCCCCGGGCGGTCACCGTCGCGGTCTCCACGGCGGGGGTGTTCCGCACCAAGGACGGCGGTGAGAGCTGGGCCCCGGCGAACAGAGGGGTGTCGGCGGTCTTCCTGCCGGACCCGGATCCGGAGTTCGGCCAGTGCGTCCACAAGGTGACGCGGGACGCGGCCGATCCGGACCGGCTCTATCTCCAGAACCACTGGGGCGTGTTCCGCAGCGACGACTCCGGGGACTCCTGGACGGACATCGGCGAGGGTCTGCCCTCCGACTTCGGATTCGCCGCAGCCGCCCACCCGCACCGCGGGGAGACGGCCTACATCTTCCCGATCACCGCGGACTCCGACCGCGTCCCGGCCGATCGCCGCTGCCGGGTGTTCCGTACGAGCGACGCGGGCCGGACCTGGGAACCGCTGTCGTCGGGGCTTCCGCAGGGCGCGCACTACGGCACGGTCCTGCGCGACGCGCTCTGCACGGACGACGCCGACCCGGCGGGCGTCTACTTCGGCAATCGCAACGGCGAGGTGTTCGCCAGCGCGGACGACGGCGACACCTGGCAGCAGCTCCTCTCGCATCTGCCGGACGTGCTGTGCGTACGGGCGGCGCTGATCGGCTGACCGGCACCTCACCGCGGCGCGGGGGGACGACGACGCCCTCACAGGTCAGTTGATCGGTGTGGTCGTATCACCAGTAGAGTGCGGCCCGTGGCAGCACGACCGTTGAAAGAAATCGTCGAGCCCGGGTGGGCGCAAGCCCTTGAGCCCGTGGCCGAACGCGTCGCCGCGATGGGCGACTTCCTGCGCACCGAGATCGCCGCGGGGCGCACCTACCTGCCCGCGGGACCGCATGTCCTGCGTGCGTTCCAGCAGCCGTTCGACGAGGTGCGGGTTCTGATCGTCGGTCAGGACCCGTATCCCACTCCCGGGCACGCGATCGGTCTCAGCTTCGCGGTGGCGCCGGACGTCAGTCCGCTGCCGGGCAGTCTGGAGAACATCTTCCGGGAGCTGCACGCGGACCTGGGACTCCCCAGGCCGTCCAACGGCGATCTGACACCGTGGACGCGCCAGGGGGTGCTGCTGCTCAACAGGGCGCTGACCACCGCACCCCGGCGGCCCGCGGCCCACCGCGGCAAGGGCTGGGAAGAGGTCACGGAGCAGGCCATCCGCGCGCTGGTGGCGCGGGGCACTCCCCTCGTGTCGGTGCTGTGGGGGCGTGATGCCCGCAATCTGCGCCCGCTGCTGGGCACCTACCCGGCCATCGAGTCCTCGCACCCCTCCCCCATGTCGGCGGACCGGGGCTTCTTCGGCTCACGGCCCTTCAGCCGGACCAACGAGCTGCTGGAGCGCCAGGGAGCGCAACCAGTCGACTGGCGGCTTCCGTGACGGCTCCCCCGGGCGGGTACGTCCTCGGCGTCGACTCCGGCGGATCGGGGCTGCGGGTGGCGCTCGGGTTGGTCGGGGACGAACAGCCCGTTTCGACGACGGTCTGTTCCGAACCGGTGCGGACGGGGTCCGGCGGTATCGACGCGGACCATCTGCTGGCACAACTGCTGCCCGCCGTCCGGCACCTGCTGGACGGTGCCGCGGAGCGCCGGGAGGACGGCCCCGCCGGCATCGCCGCGTTCGCGATCGGGGCGGCCGGGATGGCGACGCTCGGTGAGCAGTTGCGCGCGGAGCTGCCCGGCGCGCTCGCCGCCGAACTGGGCGTGCGGCGGATGGCACTGGCCGCCGACGCGGTGACCGCGTACGCGGGCGCGCTCGGCCAGCGGCCGGGCGCGGTGGTCGCGGGCGGCACGGGCATGATCGCGCTCGGCACGGACCTGTCGGACTGGCACAGGGCCGACGGCTGGGGACATCTTCTGGGTGACTGCGGGGGCGGGGCCTGGATCGGGCGGGCCGGGCTCGACGCGGCCATGCGCGCCCACGACGGACGGCGCGGCGGGTCACCCGCCCTGCTCGCCCGCCTGGTGGCCGTCTTCGGTCCGGCGACGGACCTGCCCGGCCTGCTCTATCCACGCACGGACCGGCCGGCGCTGCTCGCCTCCTTCGCCCCCGAGGTCGCGGCGTGCGCCGGGGACGATCCGGTCGCGGCGGGCATCCTGCGCGAGGCGGCGGCCCATATCGCCGAGACGGCCGCCGCGGTGTGTCCCGAGGCCGGACCGGAGGGTGCGGAGCAGCGCGAAGTGGCCCTCACCGGTGGCCTGTTCCGGATGGGTGACCCCCTCCTCGCGCCCCTGCGCGAAGAGCTGGCGCGACAGGTGCCGCAGGCGGTGGTGGTGCCCGCCGCGGGCGACCCGCTCACCGGTTCCCTGCGCATCGCCCGGGCGTTGGCGGGCCCCGGTCTCCGACTGCCGCTCCACCCGACCCTGCTGTTCGTGCCGAACGCGGCACCCGAGACCACGAGCGGGTCCGCGCAGGGGCATGGGCCGGGTGCCGATTAGGGATACGAGGAGCTATTCGGGAAGACATTCCGGCCGACAGAGCGGGGCAGTTGACCGCTATGCGACTCAACGGACATTAGCGGACAGATAACGCCTGACTGGGCCCTCCCCGAACAGAGGAGCACCCAAAACCAGTAGCATGCGGCGCCATGAGCACCCCCACTGGGCCCGCTTCCGGCCTGCCTGTACGAATGCCGCGACCTCGCCAGTCCGGACGGCACCGCCGCCCGGAGCCCGTGGTCGCACCCGAGGGCGCTGCCGCGCTCGTTCTTGCCGTTCCCGGTACCCCTTCTTCGGCCACGCGCAGCCTGGCCGAAGAGGTCATCAGCATCGCCCGTTCCGAGCTCCCCGGCCTGAATGCCCGGATCGGATATCTCGACGGCGACGACGCCGAGTACCCCACTCTCGCCTCCGTGCTCGCCCACGCCGCCGCAGAGCGCGTCGCGCGGTACGAGCAGGGCATCGCGGCGGGCCGTGAGGTCACCGCCCCCGAAGGTCCGTCCGCCGTCGTGGTGCCGCTTCTCGCGGGACCCGACAACGCCCTCATCCGGCGGATACGGCAGGCAGTGATGGACAGCGGCACGCAGGTGGAGCTGACCGACGTGCTCGGCCCGCACCCGCTGCTCGCCGAGGCACTGCACGTGCGCCTCTCGGAGGCCGGGCTGGCGCGCGCCGACCGCGCCAGGCTGTTCACCGTGGCGACCGCGGCGGACGGCATCGTGCTGGCCACCGTGGGCGGCGACGAGGCCGTGCAGGCCGCCGGGATCACCGGCATGCTGCTGGCCGCGCGCCTCGCCGTGCCGGTGATGGCCGCCGCGCTCGACGTGGAGGGTTCAGTCGCCTCGATCGCCGAGCAGCTGCAGAACTCCGGCTCGGCCCAGCTGGCGCTGGCGCCGTACCTGGTGGGCCCGGAGATCGACGCGAGCCTGCTGGACGCCGCGGCGAAGGAGGCCGGCTGCGCGACGGCCGAGCCGCTGGGCGCCTACCCGGCCATCGGCAAGCTGGTGCTGTCGCTCTACGCGACCGCCCTCGGCATCACCCCTGCGACGCCGCAGGGGGCGCAGGGCGCCCAGGCGCACTGATCCGCCACTGACCCGACGCACGTCGGCCGGTGCGGTACGGACCCGGGATTCCGGGTCCGTACCGCACCGGCCGTTTTCCTTGCGCGCGCCCGCCGGGGCGCGCGAGGCCCCCGGACGTCAGGCGAAGGCCACGCAGGACGGCGCGGGGACGTCCAGCGAGCCGGCGTGCTGGGGGATGCCCGTCGCGGCGTCCACGGCGAACCAGCTGACGTTTCCGGAACGCTCGTTGGCGGCGTACAGCCACTGCCCCGTGGGGTCGAGGGCCAGGCCACGGGGCCAGTGCCCACCACAGCCCACGGACGCGGCCAGGGCGGCCTTCTCGCCGGTCACGTCCAGGGTGAGGACCGAGATGCTGTCGTGCCCCCGGTTCGCGACCCACAGGAACCGCCCGTCGTGCGAGACGACCGCCTCGGACGGGTACGTGCGCTGCTCGGGACCGGTGATCACGTCGTCGGGCAGAACGGCCGTGACGGCGACCGGTTCGAGGACGCCGGTGGCCGCGTCCCAGGCGCAGACGGTGAGGGTCGGGTCGAGTTCACCGACGACATAGGCGAAGCGGCCCGCGGGATGGAAGGCCAGATGGCGGGGGCCCGAACCGGGGCTCAGCGCCGTCTCCCCGTGCAGCCTCAGCTGCCCCGTGTCCGGGTCGACCACGCAGACGCGCACCGAGTCGGTGCCGAGGTCGACGCTCAGCAGCCACTGGCCCGACGGGTCGGCCAGCACCCCGTGGGCGTGCGGGGCGGTCTGGCGGGAGGCGTCCGGCCCGCCGCCCTCGTGCAGAAGAACCGATTCGGCAGGGCCGAGCGAGCCGTCGCCCCGCACCGGGAGCACGGTGACACCGCCGGAGCCGTAGTTCGCCGTGACCACACGGCCGGCGGCGAGCGTCAGATGCGTGGGACCGTCCGCGCGCACGGACTGCGGGGTGCCCAGCAGGCGCGGTACGTCACCTGAGACGTCGAAGGCGGCAGCCGCTCCCTTCGAGGTCTCGCTGACCGCGTAGAGCGCCGTTCCGCCCGGCCCGGGGCCGAGGCCGCTCACCAGGTACGACGGGTCGGGGAGGACATCGGTGGAACCCAGCACGGTCAGCGCACCGGTCTCCCGGTCCACGGCGGCGGCGGTGATCCCCTGTCCGCCCGCCGAGGTGAACGACCCAATGAATGCCCGCCCTGCGCTGTTCCCGCTCATCGCGATACCCCTCTTCACCGTCTGCCGCGATCTTTGGGCCGACGGTAGCAGGAAGCACTTTCTGGTCCAGACCAATTGGGATCACCGGCGAACCTTTCCGGCGGCCCCCGAGGCGGCGCGGTCAGGCGGTGACGAGCGGCGCGCGCGGGGAGGTCCGCAGGGGCGCGGCAAGATCGCCCAGCGCCCGCTCCAGGGCGTGCAGGTGGGCGAGTGCGGCCTCGGCGCCGGGGTGGTGGTGCGGGGCCTGCTGAGGGACGGACAGACGGTCGGTCAGGGCCTGTCCGGGCGGCGCGAGCGCCAGCACGGCGGCCTCGACCCGGTGGCAGGCCGCGGTGAGCCGCGCGTCGTGGGAGGCGTCCGGATCGGCCGCCACCGTGGCGAGACCGCGCACCTCTCGGGCGCAGGCGTCGAGCAGCTCCAGCACCTGCCGGGCGCGCGCCTTGCGTGCCCGCAGCGGACTGGCGGGGTGCACGAGCGGGGCCAGCGACAGCCTGGCCCGACCGAGCAGCAGTTCCAGTTCGGCGGCGAGCGGTGCCGGGTCCGCCTGCTCGTCACCGGCCAGGCGCATCGCGGCGGCGCCGGTGCAGCGGTGCACACAGTGCAGCGCGCGCTGGATCCACGCCTCGGTCGTCGCATGGGTGGTGACGGGCAGGATCAGGGCGACTCCGATGACCGCGCCGAGAGCGCCGGCGGCCGTCTCCTCGAAGCGCAGCCACAGCAGTCCCGGGTGCAGGACGCCGAGGAGCCCGTACAGCAGCCCTGCCATCACGGTGACGAAGAACGTCATCCAGCTGTACGAGGGCCCGGCGGTGTAGAAGATGCCGAAGACGCACACGGCGACGAGGGCCGCCGTCGGTGCGGGTGCGCCGTGCAGCGGTACGGCGACGAGCAGGCCCACGGCGATCCCGGCGACCGTTCCCACGACCCGGCGCAGGCCGCGGACAAGCGTCTCGCCGCGCGAGGCCGTGTTGACGAAGATCCACCAGGCGGTGCCGACGGCCCAGTACCAGCGGTCCGGGGAGAGCAGCAGGCCGACCGCGAGCGCGATCGCACAGGCCGCCGTGGCCTGGAGCGCCTGGCGGGTGGTGGGCCTCGCGAGCCCCCGTCCGGAGAGCGGGGCGGGCTGGGCGGGCGGCGGGGTACGCCGCTCGATGCACCAGGCCCCGAAGCGCACGGCGCAGGAGGCCGCCACGGCCAGCGCCACCGCTCCGTACAGCTCGGGCAGCTGTCCGGGGACCGCGTGCAGGAACTGGGTGCTGAAGAACATCATGAAGCCGAAGATCCCGAGCGCGTGCCCTCGGGGGCCCCAGCGGCGCGCGTACACCCCGGCGAAGACGACGGCGAGCCAGCTGACGGACCGCAGCAGCGGCTGCCCGTGCAAGGTGCTGGCCAGGGCGAGGACGGGGAATCCGACGACCGGCAGCAGCACGGTCGTCACGGCCTGCCTGCGGACGGTCGGGTCACCGACGGTGAACAGCGCCAGGAGCGCGGCGAGCCCTCCGGTGATGGACGCGGTCAGGGACAGGCCGGCCAGTTCGGCGGCGGCCACCGCCAGCCCGATGCCGAGCACCGCACGCAGCGAGACCCGCAGTCGTACACGCCCCGGATCAGGGGCCACGAACATCCTCTTCACGACGGTCGGACCGCCCCCTTCGGCTGGAGAACACCCTCTTGTGAACGGCAAAGGCGCCGCGTAACCGGAAGCGGCTTCGTCGCCGTCCGGCGCTGCGCAGCGCCATGGATGAGTCCAGGAAAGCATCCTGCGGGACAGTGGCTCAACTCGACGAGCGTGTGCTGTGCCATTGGTACAGTGAGGATTCGTTTTACCGAGCCAGGAAGAGGCCAACGGACCATGGCTGTGGATTCGCTCGACACCCGCATCCTGCGTCTGCTGATCGAGCAGCCGCGCACCAGCGCGCGGGAGTACGCGCGCATCCTCGGGATCGCCCGCGGCACGCTCCAGGCCCGGCTCGACCGCCTGGAGCGCGACGGTGTGATCACCGGCACGGGGCCCGCGCTCTCCCCCGCCGCCCTCGGCCATCCCGTGCTCGCCTTCGTCCACCTGGAGGTCACCCAGGGACACCTGGACGAGGTGGGTGAGGCCCTCTCCGCCGTGCCGGAGATCATCGAGGCGTTCTCGACGACCGGCGGCGGCGATCTGCTGACCCGGGTCGTCGCCCGCGACAACGGACATCTGGAGGATGTGATCCAGCAGCTGATCCAGCTTCCGGGCGTGGTCAGGACCCGGACGGAGGTGGCGCTGCGCGAGCGGGTGGCGCACCGCGTGCTGCCTCTGGTCGAAGCGGTGGGCCGGACCGCCGGCGGCACGGACTGACCCTGCCCGGCATGCTGGGAGCCATGAGCTCACCGCGCACCCAGGTCCCCCGCGTCATCTTCGATCTCGACGGCACCCTCGTGGACAGCGAGCCGAACTACTACGAGGCGGGCCGCCGCCTCCTCGCCCGGTACGGGGTGGCGGATTTCAGCTGGGAGCACCACACCCGCTTCATCGGGATCGGCACCCGGGAGACCCTGACCGCGCTGCGCGCCGAGTACGGGATCCAGGCGCCGGTCGACGAACTGCTGGCCGGCAAGAACGCCCTCTATCTCGAACTGGCCGGCTCCTCCACCGAGGTCTTCCCCGAGATGCGCGCGCTCGTGGAACGCCTGCACGGTGCGGCTGTCCCGATGGCCGTGGCCTCGGGTTCGTCCCGCGAGGCGATCGGGGCGGTGCTCGCCGTCACCGGTCTCGACGCGTACATCCCCCTGTACGTCTCCGCCGAGGAGGTCCCGCACGGCAAGCCGGAGCCCGACGTGTTCCTGGAGGCCGCGCGCCGGATGGGAGCGGAACCGGCCGACTGCGTCGTGCTGGAGGACGCGGCTCCGGGCGCGGCGGCGGCGCACGCGGCGGGCATGCGCTGCCTGGCCGTCCCCTACGTGACCGCGACGGCGGGCGACCCGGCGTTCCTGGCGGCGGAACTGCTCTTCGCGGGCGGGCAGCGCGAGTTCACGGCCCGGGCCGCGTACGAGTGGCTGCTCCCGACGGGCGGCCCCGGGGCCGCCGTACCGATTGGCTGATTGCCGCCCCCACCAGGGCATCCCGTCCGTGGTGGCAGGTCACCGGTGCCAACTGCGGTCCCGCAGGCCGATATCCTGACCGGGCCGCGCACGCCTTCCTCGTCCTGATCCCGATGAGCCCGAAGAGGTCGCTTCCGCGGCTGTCGAAGCGGGCCACAGTTCGAGATTGGTGCACAGGTGCTGGTAGCTGGTCGGTACCGGTTGATATCCCCTATCGGCCGCGGCGGCATGGGCGAGGTGTGGCGCGCGACGGACGAAGTGCTCGGCCGCGCCGTCGCCGTGAAGCTGTTGCTGGGCGACCGGGACGACGCGTCGTCGGCCGCCCGGTTCCGCCTGGAGGCACAGACCGCCGCGCGGCTGAGTCACCCTCACCTGGTGGCCGTGTTCGACTTCGGGGCCTGGGAGGACCGCTTCTATCTCGTCATGGAGCTGGTCGAGGGCAGGAGTCTCAGTGATCTGCTCGCGGCCCAGGAGACGGTCCATCCGGAGTACGTGGCGCGGATCGCGGGCGAGGCCGCCGCCGGCCTGGCCGCCGCCCACCGGCAGGGCGTCGTCCACCGCGACATCAAGCCCGGAAACCTCATGCTGGACGCCGAAGGGTCGGTCAAGATAGGCGACTTCGGGATCGCCCAGTTCGTCGACGATCCCGCCACGGCACTGACCACCGCCGGACAGATCGTGGGCACGAGTCTCTATCTGGCCCCGGAGCGCGCGCTCGGCCGCACGGCCGACTCGGCGTCGGACATGTACTCCCTGGGCTGTGTGATCTACCAACTCCTGTTCGGCCACCCGCCGTTCCGCTCCGACACGGCGACGGCGACGCTCTATCAGCATGTGGACACCCCGCCCGTGCCGCTGCGTCAGCGGGGCGTGGACATCTCCCCGGCGTTCGACGCCTATCTGCTGAGCCTGCTCGCCAAGCAGCCCGAGGACCGGCCCGGCGCCCAGCAGGTGTCCGACTGGTTCCGCACCGATGCCTGGCGCGGGCGCCCGGAGCCCCTGCCTCCGCACGTCGCCCCCGCTCCGGTGCACACGTCGGCACCCTCCCCGGCGCGCGCGCCGCTCACCTCGCCGATGTCCGCGGGTACGCAGCGGTCCGGGGCCGGGCCGGACACCGCGGGCGGTTCCGCGGGCCCCACGACGTACCGGCTGCCGCAGGCCACCGGCCGAAGACGGGCTCCCGCACCCGCCCGCAGGCGGAGCACCCGTGAGGCGATCCGGCGCCGTCCACGCGTGGCCAGCGCCATCGCGGGGACGGCCGCCTTCATCGCTGCCGTGTACCTGGGCATGGTCCTGTTCGCGCCGGACCCCAGCTCCGCCGACACACCGGCCACCGACCCCACGGCGACGACCGGGCCCGTGACGCCGGCCGAGGGCGGGACGGCATCGGACGCTCCGGCCGAGGACGCCGGGCAGCAGGACGGCGTCGCCACCGAGGACGAGCAGGGCAAGGACCACAAGGACCGCCCGAAGGACAAGGACCGCAGGGAAGAGGACCAGAACGACGACTGAGGCCCGGCACGGTCCGGTGGGTTGGTTCGCCACAACCGATGACCCGGGCATGCGCGTCATACAGGGCATACCGTCGGTCCGCGGTGAATGCTGGTCGGGCGTACGCCGTGTCCGGCCGGCCCGTCCGGCTCCTCCCGCCGCGTGCGCCGATGCCGATGCCGACGAACGGGGAATTCGATGCGTGTCCGTCCTGCCCTCGCCGCCTCATCCGCGGCCGTCCTCGCCCTGCTGGCCACGTCCGGCGCTCCCGCCGCCGCCGCCCCAGGCCCCGCCGTCTGCGCGGAGAGTGCGCTCAGGGTGACCGCCACCGCCTCGCCCGACGTCACGGACGTGGTGCGGATCAGCGTCACCAACAAGGGCGCACGGCCGTGTGTCGTCGACCGGATTCCCACCGTGACCTTCGGGGACCTGGACGGTGCGGCGCTGCCGGTGCCGGACACCACGAGCGCGGCGTACCGGCTGGGCGGGGGGCGCTCCGCGTACGCGGCCGTACGCACGCTGGACCCCGCATCGACGGAGCTGCGCCTCGTGGACGGCATGACCGTCGCCGGGCATCCCGCGCACTACGGGCGGACGTTCGACGCCGCCGCCCTCGGGATGCCGGACGGGATCCGGGTCCGGGAACCCGTCACCACGTGGTGGCACTCCACGCAGGACCGGGCCGACGCGGTGCTCGCCGAGCACACCCGCTGATACGGAGTCCGGCCGGTGGCCCCGCCGCCCACCGGCCCACCGCCGTGCGGTCCACCGCCCCGGGCCGCACAGTGGAAGAAGGAGCTGTGGGCGGGAGGACCTGGCGTGAACACCGACGACGCACGGCGGACCGGTACAGGTCCGGAGCAGCACGGGAACGACGCCGCGACGGGTGACGCGCCCCGGTTCGTGGTGCAGATCCACGACGCCCGCCGCATGCACTTCGACTTCCGGCTGGAGGTCGACGGCGTACTGAAGTCCTGGGCGGTGCCCCGGGGCCCCTCGGACAATCCGCGCGACAAGCGGCTGGCCGTTCCGACGCAGGACCATCCGCTGGAGTACCGCGAGTTCGAGGGCGTCATTCCGCAGGACGAGCAAGGGGGCGGCACGGTCATCGTCTGGGACCAGGGCACCTACCGGCCGCTCAGCCACGACGAGCAGGGCACGCCCGTCTCGTTCGAAGAGGCCCTGGAGCTCGGTCACGCGACGTTCTGGCTGGACGGTGCCAAACTCCGCGGCGAATTCGCCCTCACCCGCTTCCGGGTGGGCGACGAGGCGCCGGGCGGGGGCCAGGTCGCCTGGCTGCTGATCAAGGCGAACGACAACCGGGCCGTGCACGACAGGCCCGGCACCCCCAACCCGTACCACGCAAGGTCGGCCCGCACCGGGCGCACACTGCACCAGGTCGAGGCCGCGGAGCGCGAGCACAGCGGCTGAGGCGCGGGACGGCAACGGGCGGCCGAGGTGTCCAACCGTGCGGCCGGGCCGCTATCCGTCCTCGGTGGAACGGATGTCCGCGAGCGCGTCGAGATAGAGATCCCGTTTGTCGGGGCGGGCCCGGCCGGCCGCGTGCCGGAGTGCGGGTACCGCCGCGGCGCCCATCCGGCGGAGCCCCTCGGCCGCTGCCCTGCGTACGACGGGCCGGGGATGGTCCAGCAGGACCGTCAGTGCGGGGACGGCCGGTTCCCAGCCGGCGTGGGTCAGGGTCCGGATCGCCAGGCGCAGGATGTCCGGCTGGGGGTCGTCGAGCAGGATCGCCGTGTGGTGCAGATGGGTGTGCCTCTCCAGCATCCGGCGCGAGGTCCGGTGGGCGTGGAGGCGGACCCCCGGCCTGGGGTGGGTCAGCAGGTCCTCGATCAGCTCCCGCAGTGCGGGGTCGTGGTCCGGGGCCGGGCCGCTGTGCTCCTCGGCCAGGCGGGTGAGGGCCCGGCGTACCCGTGCCGGATCGCCGGTGCGGGCCAGTTCCAGCAGGTCCTCCCGCGTGGGGCGGCTCCCCGTACCGGCCAAGCCGTCGCGGTGACGGTCCAGCGGTGTTCGCGGCGCGGCGATGTCCTCCCGTGCGGCATCCTCGCCCCGCAGCGGTCCGTCGACGAGGCGGAGTCCGTCCGCCAGGTCGTCCCGTCCTTCGGTACGGAGCCGTCGGCAGACCCGCGTCAGTGCGGACGTACGCAGCAGCGCAGGGCCGGACAGGAGGTCCAGATAGCCCCATGCCCCGTCGGCGAGGTGGCCGTCGAGGCTCTGTGCCAGCACGTCGGCGGGGGCGTTGCGCAGCGCACGCCCCGCGTCCGCCCGGAGGGCTGCGGGGCCGTGTTCCCACCACTCCAGGAGCAGCGGAATCAGCGGGACCAGGGGCCAGGAGCCGAGACGCAGCGCGACGTGCACGACCCGTTCCCTCACGATCCCCTCGCTCCGCAACTCCGTGTCGCCGAGGGCGGTCAGGGTCCGGGCCATCGCCTCGTCGACGCGTACGGTCACGCGGCCCCGGAGGAAGGCCCGGAGCACGGCCAGGGACGCCTCGGGCTCGGGCCAGGTCAGCAGCTCCCGCGCGGCGGCGTTCCGGCGGTCCGGGGCGTCGGCCTCCAGCATCGTCAGCAGACGGGCGCGCAGGGCGGTCGAGCGCGGCTGGTCGAGGTCGTCGTACCGCACGGACCTGGGGTCTTCGGACCGGGCGGAGGCCGTCTCCGCCATCGTCCACGGGGGCACGTCGAGGGGCTGAAGGTCCGTCATCCAGTCCAGGAGAGCGGCCCGGACACCTGCGTCGGCACCGGGAAAGACGTCGACGAGGGCGCTCAGGCGAACCCTTGAGTCCGGAGTGCTCCCGGAGTCGCGGCGGCGGAACTCCTCCAGGGTCTGCCGCGTACGCAGGGCCGTGTCCAGCGCCGTACGCCAGGCCGCGGCGTCGGACAGGGAGCGCTCGTGGACCGGTGTGCCTGTCCCGGCGCCCCGCTCGACGGCCTCGGGCGGCCCCACCGTGAACGCCTCGCGCAGCACGGCGGTCTCGGCCCGCCACGGATCCGCGCCGAGCCGGGCTGCCGCGAGCGCGTGGTCGAGGTCACCGCGGAGCAGCACCGCACCGCAGCCCCGGAGCAGGGTGAGCGTGGCCGTGCTTCCCGCGAGGGCGGGCGGCTGTGCACGTACGGCGTCGGCGAGGGCCGGTCGGGTCGCGGCCGGGAGCCGGGGCGCGACGGCCACGAGTACGCCGAGGAGCTGGTGCCCGTACGAGAGCCCGCCGGTGTCCCTGCCGTCGCCCGCCGTCCGTCCGAGCTCGTCGGTCAGGAGCCGGGCGGACCGGGCGAAGGCGGTCAGTTCCGCGTCGGCCCAGGGTGCGGGGCACAGCCGCAGCGCGAAGCGCAGAACGCGGTGCCGGCCCGCCGCGTCCGGCGTGGCAACGGCCAGCCGCAGCCACTGCGCCAGCGTCGGCCGCAGGTCCCGCATCCGACCGGGGGACGGCGGAACGGGGCGTACGGCGAGGCGCAGGGCGACCGGATCGCTCCACTCCCCGGCAAGGAGCGAACTGACGTCGGCGTCCGGGGATTCCCGGGGCCCGGGCCCCGGAGCCGTGGGTGCGGTGACGCCGTGCCCGGCCATCGCCTCCGCGAGGTCCCCGGCCGTCCCGGAGCCGAGGGTGACCCGGCCGGCGGCAAGCAGGGTGAGCAGGGCGGGTACGGCCGGGGATTCCTGCTCGTCCAGCGCCAGGACGGAGCGTGCCGACAGCATGCCGTCGAGTGCCTCCAGCAGGAGGGCGCGGGTTCTCTCGTCGTCGGCTCCTTCGGCTGCCGCGAGGACGGTCGCCGCGAACGCCCCGCCGAGGACAGCGCGCAACGCCTCGACGAGGGAGGCCCGCAGACCCGGATTGTCGTGGCGGCCCAGGACGGAGAGGAGCTTCGGTACGGCGGCGGGGGCGCCGGCCCGTGCCAGGGCCGAGGCCGCGGTCTTCCTGACGTTCATGGTGGGGTGATCGAGGCAGGCGGCGATCGGCAGGCAGGCCCAGCGGGCGCGCGCGTGTCCGAGGGCGAGGAGCGCCTGGCGTACGGTCTGGACGTCCTGCGCCCGGGTCAGAGCGATCAGGGTCGCCGACAGTGCCTGCGCGTCGTGCCCCTCGGCGTCCCTGGCGAGCAGCGCGATCACCTGCTTGCGTACGTGCCGGTCGCGGTGGCGCAGGAACCGGTGCACGCGGGGACGGGTGTGCGCGGAGGGTGCCTGGAGCAACAGCTTGAGCAGGATGGCCTGTTCCCCGGCGGACAGCCCCGGCCGCTCCAGCAGATCGAGCGCCAGGGAGGCGACGAGCGCGTGGCCCGCCTCGCGCGCGTCCGCCGTGCCGAGCAGGCAGACCGGCCGGATTCGCTGCCGCGCGCGGAGCCGACCGCCGAGGGCGTGCACCGCGTCGACGATCTCCTGGGGCACGGACGGCTCGCCGACGGCTCGGCCGTCGTCCGTCGGCGGGTCGTCGGCCAGTGCTTCCCACGAGGCCGCGAGTCCGCCCACGACGCGCAGCAGCAGATCGGCGACGGCGGGCAGAGCGCCCGCGCTCCCGCGCGCTGCCAGCCCGCACAGGGCCACCACCGGGTCGTCGGGGTCCGGGCGGGAGCCGAGGAGGGCGAGTTCCTGCTCGTCGGGGCCGCCGAGATCGGCGGCGATGCGGGCCGGCACCTCGGCGGGATCGAGGCGGCCGAGGATGTCGCGCCGCCGTCGTGGATCCGCGTTCAGGTGCCACAGCAGCTCAAGCGCCCGGTTCCGCACGGAACGGAACGGCGGTGCGATCGCTCCGGCGGCCGTCGTCAGCCCCAGTCCTTCGGCGAGCGCCGCCACCGTACGCTGCCCCCCTATGGCCTCCAGTGTGTCGAGGGCTGCCCCGGGGACGACGGGCAGCAGCGCCAGCACGGCTTCCTCGGCGTCCGTATGACGCAGTGCGCGGATCGCGTCGAGGAACGGCCCGGGTTCGGGCGCCGACGGGAGTACGCGGGTGAGGGCCGCCCCGATCGGGAGCTCCCCGGTGCCCTGCCCGGCGAGGGCGACGAGCAGGGCGAGCCGGCGCGGCCAGCCCGGATCGTCGGCGGGCGCGTCCACCAGTTCGCGGAACAGCTCCTCACGGCAGGTGAACAGCACGGTCGCGAAGGCATGGGCCGGGATCGAGTGGTCGGCCAGCGCCAGGCCGACGAGAGCGCGGACGTGCCGGACGCCGGGGAAGTGGCCGCGCCGGTGGAGGCCGCGCAGACAGGCCGTCACGGGACCGCCGAGAAGCAGCGGATCCTCCGCGGCGATCGCCGTCAGGTCATCGATGTCCCCGCGTTCCGCAAGACCGCCCAGGAGCTCCATACCCCGCCGGCGCAGGCCCGGCGGATGTTCCGGATCCTCGGTCACCTGCCGGAGCACGGAGGCGTGCCCGTGGTGGGCCGCGGCGTCGAGCGCGGCGGCGGCCACCTCGGGGCTCGTGGTTTCCCGGCCGGTGGTGAGGAACGCGGCGAGACGTACCGCAGGCAGTGGCTCCGTGGCGGCCCACGGCTCGGTGAGTGCGGCCAGCGCCGCGGTGACCACGGCAGCACTGTCCGCGTCGAGCAACCGCGTCAGGTGCGCGCGCACCTGCGCGGGAGCCAGAAGTCCGGCGTACAGACCCTGCCGGGCCAGCCGCAGGGACTCGGCCTGCAGAACGGAGTCGCCACTGCCCACCAGTTCGGCCACGAGGTCCGCAGGACGGTGCGCGTGCGCGACGTCCGCTTCCCGTACGGCCTGGTAGAGCGGCTCCCCCGGGATCTCGTCCCGGATCACTGCCGGTCCGTTGAGCAACTCGGCCCGCAGCCAGGCGATCCGGACCCGTGCGGGCAGCGCGGCGGCACGCCACTCGGGCCGGCGGCGCCCCCGCAGATGAGGGCCGAGCCGCTCGTGGAGCTCCGCCAGGACGAGCCATTCCTCCGGTGACTCGGCCGCCCCCCGGCCGGGACCGGGATCGGGGAGCAGCGTGGCGAGTTGGGCCAGGTCCGCCCCGCGCGTGCACCGGTCCGGCGCGACGCGTTCGGCGAGCATCGTCAGTCCCAGATACCGCACGCGCCGGTCGCGGTGCCGGACGACGCGTCCCAGAACGGCCGTCGGGCAGGTCCGGGGGTCGAGGTGGCGGGCCAGCCATCCGACGTCGGCCTGCCGGATCGCCTGATGGAGCTGTTCGTCTGCGGGCGTCGTCACACCCGGATACTAGGCAGGCCGCCCGCGGCCCCTCCATCGAGTTGATGCCCCCTGGCGTCAGGGGACCGCGGCTCCTTGTGCACGGCCCTGGCCGCGAGTTGCTCGCGCAGCCGGGTCAGTCGGGCGATCTCCGCGTCGAGTACGGCGAGGCGGCGCTCCACGACTCCGGCGCCACCCCTGTCCGCACCACACCCGTCCGCCCCGCGCACATCTGGCCCGCCCACATCTGGCCCGCCCACGTCAGCCCCGCCCACGTCCCCGAACGTTCCGCAGCGCCGCTGGGGGTCCTCCAGCAGCAGGTCCAGCCGGTCCGCGCAGCTGTGTACGTCCTCGACGGTGAGGCCCTGCGACAGCAGCACGCGGATGACCCGGATCCGGGCGACGTCGCGCGGGCCGTACTGGCGCTGCCCCGTGGCGCTGCGTGACGGCGGGGGCAGCAGCCCCCGTTCCTCGTAGAACCTGAGCGCCCGCGGCGTGGTCCCCGCCGCTGCCGCCGCGTCCCCGATCCGCATCCGCCACCCCCACTGCTCCCGATGCTTCTACGACACGACTACAACTCCACGACCACGGCGCCGAGATGCTGTCCGACCATCACCTCGTGCAACGCCTGCGCGGCACGGTCCATGCCCGCGATGCGCACATGGGGGAAGGTGATCTCCCCGGACCGCAGCAGCGGCCCGAACCGCCGGTTCCACTCCGCGTGGGCTTCCGGGTGGTCGAGTCCGCTGATCCCGCGCAGCGTGATCCGCTTCACGACGAGCTGGAACGAGTCGATCTCGACGGGGGCCGTGGTGCCGCTCCCCCGCTCCGACAGCTGCCCGGACAGCGCTCCGACCAGCGCGAACCGCGCACCTGGACGCGCCACCCCGATGGCCGCGCGCAGCTGTTCGCCGCCCACCATGTCAATGAGGACGTCGATGCCGTCGGGCGCCGCCTCGGCCAGCCGGGCGGCCGTCGATCGGGCGTCATCCCTCAGCACGACGGCGTCGTATCCGAGATCACTCGTCATACGTTCCGCCTTCGCGGGCGAACCGGTGCTTCCGATCACCCGGCCCGCGCCCAGCAGACGGGCGATCTGTCCCGCCATGGATCCGACCGCACCGGCGCCTCCCGAGACGAACACCGTCTCACCGGGCCGGAGTTCGGCGCCCCGGGTGAGCGCCGCGTAGGCCAGCGGCCCCTGGGAGAGGTGAGCGACCGGGTCCGGCAGCGTGTCGTCGAGCCGGGTGTATCCGCCGGCCGGCACCACGGCGAACTCACGCCAGCCGAGCCAGTGCGAGACCAGCTCACCGACCTGCGGTCCGTCCGCCCCGCCGGCCTCCACGACCTCGCCGACGGCCGCCCCGAACAGCGTGTCCCCGGGCAGCAGCCCGGGGAAGGGTGCCCCTTCCACTCCGCCGCCGATCACCGTACGCAGGGCGGGGAACACCTGGAAGTACCGGTTGCGCACGAGCACGTCGCCCTCGCCCGGCCGCGGCACGGGCTTCCGGACGAGGCGGAAGTGCTCGGGGCGCGGGAGCCCTCCGGGCACGGCGGCGAGCTGGACCTCCCGGGAGGTCCGGGGCAGCGGAAGGACGGCGGTCATGGGTGAACTCCTCGTCTACAGGCTCCCGTTCGGCCGGGCCGGCCGGCGAGCACGCAGACGCTAAACCCTCACCCGCACGTCAAGGTCAACCCCTGACGGGAAGGGCGACGGCCTGCTCCGCCACTCTTCGCCCGGCCCGGCGGACCGCGGGGCCCATCGCGCAGGACGCGGCGAGGAGGAGAGCGCCGAGCAGGAGCCAGCCCGGCACCCCCCAGGTCACCAGCAGGGTGGTCAGCAGCAGGGGGCCCAGGGTGCGGGCGGCCGTCACACTCGTACCGAAGAAGCCCTGGTACTCGCCGATGCGGTCGGCGGGTGCCAGATCGAAGCTGATCTGCCAGGAGCCCGCGGACTGGAGCATCTCCGCGAGCACGAGCAGCAGCGAGGCACCGACGAGGACCGCTGCCGCCGCCCAGGGCGGCACGCCCGCGGCCGACAGGGCGAACACCCCGCACGCGGCGCACATGACGAGGCCCGAACGCCGCACGGCCCGTACGGCCGAGGGCAGTCCGGTGACACCCCGGGCGGCGCGCACCTGGAAGAGCGTCACGGCGAGGGTGTTGAGGACGAACAGTGCCGACACGAGCCAGTCCGGCGCCTGTGTCCGCTCGGTGATCCACAGCGGAATGCCCAGGCTGAGCAGGGGCATGCGCAGCAGCAGGACCGCGTTGAGGAGCGTGATCACGGCATAGGGGCGGTCGCGCAGCACCGCAGGTCCCCGGGTCCCGGCCGACGGCAGGGGCGGCGGGGCGGGCAGGCGCAGCAGGACCAGTGCGCAGATCACGAAGCTGACGGCGTCCAGCGCGAAGACGGCGAGATAGGCGGACCGGGTGCCGTGGTGCAGTGCGAGACCGCCGAGCGCGGCACCGACAGCCAGTCCCGCGTTGAGGGTCGACTGCAGATGGGCGAGTACGCCGGTCCGCTCCTCCTTCGTCACGAGTCCGGCCAGCAGGGCCTGGCGCGCGGCGGCGAGTCCGGACTGCGTGATCGCGTACAGCGTCGCAGCGGCCAGGAACAGGACGAAGGACCGGATCAGCAGGAACGAGGCCACGGCCGCCGCCGTACCGAGTGCGAGCACGACGGCCGTTCCGCGCGGGCCCCGCCGGTCGGCGAGCCGTCCGAGCGGCACACCGACGAGCGAGCCGAGCGCCCAGGCGATCGTCAGCCCGAGGCCGACCCTGGACGGGGCCAGACCGATGACGTACGTGAAGTAGAGCGCCGAAGTGACGTAGTAGGCGCCGTCTCCCACGGAGTTGCTGAGCTGGGCGACGGCCAGGATCCGGGGCGGTCCTGCGGTCGGCAGAAGCCGGTGCGTTGTCATCACGGACATGACACTACGGACGGAATGGCGCCCCCTTCTGGACCAATGACGACTCAGGAATCTGGGCCAATCGCCCCGCCTTCCGTCCGAGGTTCCGCCCGATCGACGGATCGCGGCCGGGCATTCGCCACCGCCTCCGTCACGGCGTCCGTCAGGCCGTGAACGGCGGCATCCGCCCGTCCTGCCTACCGGGCTCTGCCGGCGGTGCACCGCCGGCACCGGAAGGCGGCGGCGAGGAGGGGCGCACGAGTGGCCCGCACCGGTGCCTTCGTGCAGCATGGTGGCGAGGACCGGCCGCGTGTCCGCGCACGCCGCGGGGCGATCGGCCGGGCCACCCATGCACAAGTCCATGCCAGGAACCCCGACGATGGCGGCACAGCACCAGGCGGAGGGCGCCACGCGCCGGCCGACGCCCGTGTGCGCCGCACACCGTCGCCCCGGGCGCCCGCGAGGGCCGGGCGGCATCATGCCGGTCCGGTCTGGAGGTGTACGCACCGTGACCGTCTCGCATTCACAGCAGAGGTCTCCCCAGCAGAGGTCGACGACGGGCGCCTCGGGTTTCGGTGCGCCGTGCTGGGCGAGCCTCGCGACGCGTGATCTCGCCTCGGCCCAGGACTTCTACGGTGCGGTGCTGGCCTGGACGTTCCGCGACACGGACCTGGGTGACGAATTCAGCGTGGCCCTCTCCGACGGGGTGCCGACGGCCGGTCTGGGAGAGCTGGCGGCCACCCTGCACATCGCGAACGACTGGACACCGTACTTCGCCGTCCCCGACGCCGATGTGGCCGGTGCCCGTATCAGGGAACGCAGCGGAACCCTCGCCGTCGGACCGATCGACTTCCCGATCGGGCGTGCGGCGATCGGCGCCGATCGCGACGGCGCCCGGTTCGGC
This sequence comes from Streptomyces sp. NBC_00234, assembly GCF_036195325.1. Classification (NCBI taxonomy): domain Bacteria; kingdom Bacillati; phylum Actinomycetota; class Actinomycetes; order Kitasatosporales; family Streptomycetaceae; genus Streptomyces; species Streptomyces sp. NBC_00234. The sequence continues at coordinate 1,002,087 of NZ_CP108101.1, forward strand.
ATCTGGGAAGGGCGGCTCGTCGCCGACTGGCAGGCGTGGCGCGAGCACCGCCCCTGGTGGCTCGACCTGACGACCCCCAACCCCTTCGAGGCCGCCCTCTTCTACGGCGAGATCCTGGACTGGGCGTCGGACCGTCCCGGCTGCTGCGACGTCGGCTACGAGCACGACGACGTGGTGCTGCGCGACGAGGGCCGCGTCGCCGCCCTGATCACCGCGGGCGCCGAGAAGAAGGACACCGGCCCGGGGAGCGGACCGCGCTGGAACGTACATTTCCCCGTGCAGGACATGGAGGCGGCGCTGGAGGCTGCGGCACGCCACGGCGGCCGGGTCATCGATCGACGCGTCTCGGCCCGCGACGACGGTGCCACCCTCTGCGACCCCGACGGGGCCGTGTTCTGTATCGCCGCGGCGACCAGCCCCCCGCATGCGAACGGCATCGACCGGATGTGACACAAGGTCGTGAAGCGGCGGTCATGAGCGCCTGAACGGGCCATGACCGGCCCTCCGAGCACCCCTGATCACTGAGCGTGTCCGTACCGGATGCGCGGCTGGGACGACGCTGGTTCTCTGTCACTGTCCCCCCTCCCCCGACCCAGGAGTGACCATGAACGCTGCTTCCCGGCCCGCGGGCCGTTCCCAGCAAATGCGCCAGAAGGCAAGCGAGTTGAGCCAGGCCGCGGAGCGCACGACCGACCCCGAGCACCGCGTGCGACTCCAGCAGAAGGCCCAGCGGCTCCTGACCGAGAGCGAGCAGGACGGCAACGAGGCCGACGAATGGGTCGGCGGACGGTGACGGCTGGGGCCCTTCCGGACCAGGCCGGACCGGCGGGGCCGGGCGGTGTTCACCTACCCGCCCGGCCCTCGGACGGCACGGACGGCGAGCCGCCGGAGCACGGGAACCGGAACCGCTCCACCGGCAGGGGAACCGCCGGCACGTCTGCTGCGTGATGATGGACAGGAGAGTCATCGCCGCAGCAGAGGTGAACCGGCGCCGCTCCACGGGGCCGGCTCGGAAGGGGCGGCCGTCATGCACACCTCCGGAATCAAGAGGCCGGTCGCAGCCTCACTCGCCGCGCTCACCCTCGTCATCACGGCAGCGTGCGCCGGCTCGGGCGGAGGCGGGGCAACTCCCTCTCCGGACGGATCCGTTACGCCGACGACATCCGCTGCGCGCGCCGACGTCCTCGCTGTGAAGATCGACAACGTCGCACCCGCCCGGCCGCCGACCGGCCTGGAGAACGCCGACCTCGTCTACGTGGAGCAGGTGGAGGCAGGACTCAGCCGGATACTCGCCGCCTACTCCTCCGACGTGCCGTCCGTGATCGGCCCCGTACGCAGCGCCCGCGAGACGGATCTGGAACTGCTGAGGCAGTTCGACAAGCCCACGCTCGCCTACTCCGGCGCCCAGTCACGACTCCTGCCGTCGATCGAGGCGGCCCCGCTCGACCCGCTGCCTCCGTCGAAGGCGCCGAACGCCTACTTCCGCAGCCCCGACCGTGCTGCACCGCACAATCTCTATCTGCGCCCCGAGAAGATTCCGCACGACTCCACCGACGTGAACGCGGCCGAGGACATCGGGCTCCGCTTCGCTGCCGCACCGGCGGGCGGCACACCCGTCGACGAGCGCACCGTGGCCTACCCGTCGGCACGCTTCACCTTCACCTGGTCCGCGGACAGCGGCCGTTGGCTGATCGGCATGGACGGCAGCCCGGCTCGAACGGCCTCCGGAGAACGGCTCGGAACGGCCAACGTGCTCCTGCAGAACGTGGACGTGCACCCCTCCCGGTTCCGGGACCGGGGCGGGAACACCACGCCCTTCACCGAGACCGTGGGCTCCGGCTCCGCTCGTGTCCTGCGCGACGGCACGGCGTACGACGTCTCATGGGAGCGGGACACAGCCGCTTCGGCGACCGAGTTCACCACCAACGACGGCAAGCCGATGACGTTCGCCGACGGCCAGATCTGGATCGTGTTCGTACCGAAGTGATCCCTGGGACGCCGGAGGGACGTACGCCTCCGGCCCTGGGCTCCCCCGCTACAGCGGGCGCTGCCAGGTCTGGCCGACGAGGTCGTGCCCGAAGCTGTGGTGGGCCTCCTCGGCGACCAGCTCGAAACCCTGCTGCTGATAGATGCGCCGGGCCGAGCCGAGGACGTCGTTGGTCCACAGGGTGATCCCCTCGTACCCGGTCTCCCCCGCGAAGCGCAGGCACTCCTCGACCAGACGACGCCCCAGGCTCAGTCCACGCGCGGCGGGATCGACGAGCAGCAGACGCAGCTTCGCGGTTCGCTCGTCGCCGCGTACGCAGAAGACGCAGCCGACCCGCACCCCGTCGACCTCGGCGATCCACGCCTCCTGCGGTCCGGGGTCCTTCTCGTCGGTGTAGTCGGCGACGATCCGGGCCACGAGCGCCTCGAAGCCGGTGTCCCAGCCGAACTCCCTCGCGTAGAGCTCGCCGTGCGCCATCACCACCCAGCCGAGGTCCCCGGGCCGGCCCAACGGCCGGATGACTGCTTCGCGCTCTGCCATGACTTTCTCGCTCCCGCTTCACTGAAACGACTGTTTCAGTAGACTAGCCCGGTGACCCGATCCGCGACAAACCCCTCACCACGACAGCAGGAACTCCTGGAAGCGGCGTACGCGTACGCCCTGCGCAGCGGCCTGGGCGACCTGTCCCTGCGCCCGCTCGCCGAGGAGATCGGCTCCAGCCCCCGCGTCCTGCTCTACCTCTTCGGCAGCAAGGACGGCCTGATCCGCGCCCTGCTCGCGCGGGCCAGGGCCGACGAGCTGGCCGTCGTCCAGGAACTCACCGACGCGCGGGAGCGGCCCGAAGGTCTGGAGCCGGTCGCCCGTGAGCTCTGGCGGTGGCTGTCCGAGGACGCCCACCGCGGCCTGCTGACGCTCTGGGTCGAGAGCTACGCCCGCTCCCTCATCGACCCGGCAGGCCCCTGGTCCGGATTCGCCCGCGACACGGTCGGCGACTGGCTCACGCTGCTCGCCGCCGGCCAGCCCCCCGGGATCCGCGGCACCGAAGCCGGGCGCGCACAGTGCACGCTCGTGCTGGCCGTCCTGCGGGGAGCGCTGCTGGATCTGCTCGCCACCGGCGACACCGCGCGCACGAGCGCGGCGGTCCACCTCCAGCTGGCCGCGATAAAGTGACGTCACCTCATGGATGCGGAAACGGGATACGAGATGACCACCGTCCCCCCGGGGACGGTGACGCTGTCCGACCGGCGGACGCAGCGCCGTTGGTCGGTCGGGATCTCCCCGTTCGAGCTCGCCGCGGTCCCGGTCACCCAGGCGCGGTACGCACAGGTCACCGGCGGGCGGCCGAGCACCGCGCACGGTGACCGGCTGCCCGTCGAGGGCGTTTCGTGGCTGGACGCGGTCCGGTTCTGCAACGCCCTGTCCGGCGCCGAGGGGCTGACGCCCGCGTACGGCATCCGCGGGGACGACGCCCAGGACGTCGAGTGGGACGCCTCCGCCGACGGATACCGGCTGCCGACCGAGGCCGAGTGGGAGCACGCCTGCCGTGCGGGGACGACGGACGCGCGGTACGGCCGCCTCGACGAGATCGCCTGGCATCGCGGCAACTCGCAGGAGCGGATGCACGAGGTCGGCGGCAAGCAGCCCAACGCGTGGGGCCTGCACGACATGCTGGGCAACGTGTGGGAGTGGTGCTGGGACGTCTACGACCCCGAGGTCTACGGAACCTACCGAGTGCTGCGCGGCGGTGGCTGGTTCGACGAACGGTGGAGCTGCCGGGCGTCGGTACGCCGCCGCAGCCACCCGACGTTCCGGATCGACGACGTGGGTTTCCGCCTCGCACGGTCCGTCGCGCGGTGAAGAGCGCCGGGTGACCGTCGGGGCACGGCACCCGGGCGGTTCAGCGCCACTCGTCGTGGACGACCTTGTCGACCGTCTCCAGGACCACTTCGCCTGCGCTCAGGTCGGCACCGGACGCCGGGCGCACCCGTGCACCGGGCCAGATCAGCTGCGGCGGGGTGCCGATGACGCGGCAGCGGAACATGAAGCCCTCGGGGAACCGAACGAGGGACTCGTTGCGCGCCAATTCGGTGTAGCGGTGCACCACCGTCGCCCGGACCACGACCCCGTAGCCGGTGCTCTGCTCTGATTCCAGGTCGCTCGATGCGCAGACGGGACACAGGAGCCGCCGGAAGGAGGCTGTTCCGCACCAACGGCAACGCTGATAGATGAGACCGGTTCTCTCGCGCACCGCCGTAGCGGTACCGCTTCCTGGCTGGGACACGTGTCGACCCCCTGCACTCGGCTGGTGAGCGTCGCGCCATCACGCGACGCCCACGCACCATATGGCACTGAGTGCCGAACAGTAAAGGTACTGAGTGCCTTTACTCGTCAGCCGGAGCCGAGAGCGCACTCGATCTGCTGCACCACCCGCCACATCGGGGCGCCCTTCGCGGCCACCATGACGATCACGTCGCCACCCGCGTCCACCTGCACGTCCCCGCCCGCGCCCCGGCCCTCGGCACGGTCCGTACCCCGGTCCGCGGCCCCCGCGGCTGCCGGCAGTCCGGCCGCCTTCCCCCATACGTCACGCACCAGACCGAGGGCCTGGTCCACGGCGACCTCCGCGTCGCCCACTCCACCCGAACGGAGCCAGGACCGCAGCGCGTTGTTGTGCGCGGCCACGACCGCGGCGGCCACCACGTCGGCCCGCAGACCACCTTCGGACGCCTCGGCCCAGCGCCCGCGCAGATAGCCGGCCAGCGTGCGTTCGTACCGGCGCACCACGGACAGCTCGTACGTGCGCAGCCCAGGAACCTCCTGCGTCAGCCCGTAGCGCTGTACGGAGAATTCGGGGTTCGCCGCGTACATCCGCATGACGAGCCGGGCGGCGTCGCACACCGCGCCGACCGGATCGGGATCGTCGCGCCGCTCCTCCAGGAGTGCGGTCATGTCGGCCAGACAGCGCTCGTGGTCGGGGAAGACCGCGTCCTCCTTCGACGGGAAGTACCGGAAGAACGAGCGGCGCCCGACGCCCGCCCGCGCCACGATGTCGTCCACCGTGGTCTGCTCGAAGCCGCGCTCCAGGAACAGCTGGAAGGCGACCTCGGCGAGCGCCTGCCGCATGGGCACCTTGACGGGGGAATCCTCGGAGGCCGGTTCGGCTGCCGCCCTGCGTCGTTTGCGCGCTTCAGTCATGCCGGGAACGTAACACCGGAATGCACTGATTGGCACTAGGTACCTTGCATGAGGGTACTGAGTGCCATAATGTCGATCGTACGAACCGCATCAGCTAGGAGAGCCGGCGTGAGCTTGAGGATCGTTGTCTGTGTGAAGCATGTGCCCGACGCGACTGGTGACCGGCATTTCGCCGATGACCTGACGGTGGACCGTGAGGATGTGGACGGTCTGTTGTCGGAGCTGGATGAGTATGCGGTGGAGCAGGCGCTGCAGATCGCGGATGGTGCGGATGATGCCGTGGTCACGGTGGTGACGGTGGGTCCGGAGGACGCGAAGGACGCGTTGCGCAAGGCGTTGTCGATGGGTGCGGACAAGGCTGTGCATGTCGAGGACGACGATCTTCATGGTTCCGATGTGATGGCGACGTCGCTGGTGCTGGCGAAGGCGATCGAGAAGACGGGTTACGACCTGGTGATCGCCGGTATGGCCTCGACGGACGGCACGATGGGTGTGCTCCCGGCGATCCTCGCGGAGCGGCTGGGTGTCCCGCAGGTCACGCTGCTGTCCGAGGTCAAGGTCGAGGGCACTGTCGTGACCGGGCGTCGTGACGGTGACAGTGCCTCGGAGCTGCTGGAGGCCTCGCTCCCGGCGGTGGTCTCGGTGACCGACCAGTCCGGCGAGGCGCGTTACCCCTCGTTCAAGGGGATCATGGCGGCGAAGAAGAAGCCGGTGGAGTCCCTGGACCTGGAGGACCTGGACATCGAGGCGGACGAGGTCGGTCTCGCGGGTTCCTGGACCGTGGTGGACACCGCGACCCAGCGCCCGGCCCGCACCGCGGGCACGATCGTGAAGGACGAGGGCGAGGGCGGCAAGCAGCTCGCCGAGTTCCTCGCGGGCCAGAAGTTCATCTAGGACCCGGCCCCCTGCACGACCCCGTCTCTTCTCTCATCCACGCAGGAGCATTCCCATGGCTGAAGTCCTCGTCTACGTCGATCATGTCGATGGTGCCGTCCGCAAGCCCACCCTGGAGCTGCTGACCCTGGCCCGCCGGATCGGTGACCCGGTCGCCCTCGCGCTCGGCACGAACGCCGCGCAGACCGCGACGGTCCTGGCCGAGCACGGCGCGGTCAAGGTCCTGACCGCCGAGGCCCCCGAGTTCGCCGAGTACCTCGTCGTTCCCAAGGTCGACGCCCTGCACGCCGCCTACCAGGCCGTGTCCCCGACCGCCGTGCTGGTCCCCTCGTCCGCCGAGGGCAAGGAGATCGCCGCCCGCCTCGCGGTCCGCACCGGCTCGGGCCTCATCACCGACGCGATCGACCTCGAAGCCGGCGAGCAGGGCCCCGTCGCCACCCAGGCCGCGTTCGCCGCGTCCTTCACCACCAAGTCCCGTATCTCCAAGGGCACCCCCGTCATCACCGTGAAGCCGAACTCCGCCCCCGTCGAGGCCGCACCCGCCGCCGGCACCGTGGAGAACCTGCCCGTCACCTTCTCCGCCCAGGCCACCGGCACCAAGGTCACCTCCCGCACCCCCCGCGAATCCACCGGCCGCCCCGAGCTCACCGAAGCCGCGATCGTCGTCTCCGGCGGACGCGGCGTCAACGGCGCGGAGAACTTCCACATCATCGAAGCCCTCGCCGACTCCCTCGGCGCAGCCGTCGGCGCCTCCCGCGCCGCCGTCGACGCCGGCTGGTACCCCCACACCAACCAGGTCGGCCAGACCGGCAAGTCCGTCTCCCCCCAGCTCTACATCGCCTCCGGCATCTCCGGCGCCATCCAGCACCGCGCAGGCATGCAGACCTCCAAGACCATCGTCGCGATCAACAAGGACGCCGAAGCCCCCATCTTCGACCTCGTCGACTACGGCATCGTCGGAGACCTCTTCACCGTCGTCCCCCAACTCACCCAGGAAATCCACACCCGCAAGGGCTGAAGCACGCTGCGTACTTGCTGCCCCGAGGGCCCGTGGTGATCGTCACCACGGGCCCTCGGCCGTTCCCGCGCGGCGCGGGAACGCCTTGCCCGGCCGGTCCGGTGGCGTGACCTGGCGGAGCCACGAGCCGGGCCCGGCGGAACCTGCACACCGAATGCGCAGTCCGGTCACGGCCTTCCACCCGCGGCCACAGGCCCGGACCAGTGCGCAGCGTCTTTGGTGCGGAAGTGTCCGACTTCAAGCAAAAGGACTTCCGACCAAAGGGAATTCAATTGGTGAAGCTCATGGAGGACCTGCCCCCAAAACATGAACACGCCTGCACGCAAAGCTAGGTGATGGAGGGAAGAACCCCAGATCAGACGCCTTTCGATTGGCTGTGCCCGGCGCCCTCGTGCTTTGATCCTGACCCATGCGGGAGCCGCGAAAAGCGGTTCTCGACAAGGCACGAATTCCACACGAAGGGCAGCGCTCATCATGAACTTCACCCCCCAGGTCGAGACCGCCGAGATTTCCGACGCCGACCTCGACAACGTCTCCGGCGGCCTCGTGGGCGGCGTGCTCGGCAACGTCACCGCCACGGCCGACTCGATCGCCCCGGTCTCCGGCATCGTCGGTTCGGTCACCGGTGTGAACACCGGTGCCGTCAGCGGTCTGGCCACCGGTCTCGTCTCCGGTCTCTGAGACTGTGCGTGCGCCCCGGAACCCTTCGGTTCCGGGGCTCATCGCCGAAAGCGACAGGTGAGGGAAGAGTTCCGTGCGCTTCCGCCAACAGGCCCTTTCCAAGCTCCAGTCGCCGGAGGAGCTCGACCTCCCGGTGCGTTTCGCCCGTCCGCAGGGCCGGCTCGTCCTGGGTGTCACCCTGGCCGTCATGGCCGCGGCCTGCTTCTGGGCCACGACGGGCACCGTCTCCTCCACCCGGAGCGCGCCCGGCATCCTCACGTACGCGCAGGGCAGTTACGTGCTCCAGAGCCCCGTCGCGGGCCAGATCACCGACGTACTCGCCGAGGAGGGCCGGACTCTCCCCGCCGGTTCACCCCTGCTCAAGGTCCGTACGGAGCAAGGGGACCGGGTCGTACGCACGATCGCCGCGGGCCGGCTGACCGCTCTCTCCGCCACGATCGGAGCCGTGGTCGCCACCGGAGCGGACGTGGCGAGCGTGGAGCGGATCGACGGCGCCGACGATCCCCTGATGGCGGTCCTGTACGTACCGGGCGACAGCGGCCAGGCCGTACCCGTGGGTGCCTCGGTCGATCTCACCGTCCAGGGCGTGCCCGCCCAGCAGTTCGGAGTGCTGCGCGGCCGGGTGACGGCCGTCGGCAGGGTCTCGCTGACCAGCCGGCAGATAGCCCGTTCCCTCGGTGACGACCAGCTCGGCGAGCAGTTCTCGCTGCACGGCAGGCCGGTGGCGGTCCTCGTGAAGCTCGAACGGTCGCCCGCGACGAAGTCCGGCTACCGGTGGTCGTCGCACCAGGGCCCCCCGTACGCGATCGGCTCCATGACCCCGGCCACGGGCGTCGTCCACCTGGCCGACCAGCGCCCGATCGATTGGCTGCTCCCTTGACCGCCCCGCACGCCTCCCCCTCGACACAGCAGCTCCCGCCGCCCGGCCGCGGCCGGCACCGTCCCGGCAAGGCGCCCGGCGACAGGGGCCGTTCACGTGCCCGGTCGGCGCCGAAGGGGCCGAAGCCGAAGACCGTCCGCAGCCCGACCGTCCTCCAGATGGAAGCCCTGGAATGCGGCGCCGCCTCCCTGGCCATGGTCCTCGCGCACTACGGCAGGCATGTCCCCCTGGAGGAGCTGCGGATCGCCTGCGGCGTCTCGCGCGACGGCTCACGCGCCAGCAACGTACTGAAAGCGGCGCGCAGTTACGGGCTGCGGGCCAAGGGGATGCAGATGGAACCGGCCGCCCTCGCGGAGGTCCGGGCCCCGGCCATCCTGTTCTGGGAGTTCAACCACTACGTCGTGTACGACGGCATGGGACGCCGGCTCGGACGGCGCGGGGTGCACATCAACGACCCGGACAAGGGCCGTCGGTTCGTCACCACGGAGGACTTCGACACCAGCTTCACCGGCATCGTCCTGGTCCTCGAACCCGACGACGGATTCCGGCGCGGCGGCAGGAAGCCCGGCATCATGGGGGCGTTGCCGGCCCGGCTGCGCGGCACCTCCGGCACGATGCTGGCCGCGCTGCTCGCCAGCATCCTGCTCGTGGCCGTCGGAGCGACGCTTCCGGCGCTCAGCCGTACGTACATCGACATGTTCCTGATCGGTGATCAGCGCTCCCTGCTGGGCGTGCTGTTCACGGCGATGGGCACCATGGTGGCGCTCACCGTCGTCCTGACCTGGCTGCAGCAGGCGAATCTGCTGCGCGGGCGCATCATCTCCTCCACGCTCGGCAGCGCCCGGTTCTTCCGGCATCTGCTCAGGCTGCCGGTCACCTTCTTCTCCCAGCGCAGCCCCGCGGACCTCGTCCAGCGTCTCCAGTCCAACGACGCGGTGGCCGAGACCCTCGCCCGGGATCTCACAGCTGCGGGTGTGGACGGGATCGTCGTCCTCCTCTACGCCCTCCTGCTCTGGACGTACGATCCGCAGCTGACCGTCATCGGTGTGGGCCTCGCCCTCCTCAACGTCGTCGCGATGCGCGTCGTCGTACGTCTGCGGGCCACCGGTACCCAGAAGCTGCGGGCCGACAGCGCCCGGCTCACCAACACCTCGTACACCGGCCTGCAGTTGATCGAGACGATGAAGGCCACCGGGGGCGAGGACGGATACTTCCGCCGCTGGGCCGGGCAGCACGCGACGACGCTCGACGAGCAGCAGCGCCTCGGTGTGCCGAGTGCGTGGCTGGGCATCGTCGCTCCCGCTCTGGCCACGTTCAACAGCGCGCTGATCCTCTGGATCGGCGGGCTGCGCGCGGTCGAGGGCGCCGTCTCGATCGGGCTGCTGGTCGCCTTCCAGTCCCTGGTGACCCGGTTCACCGCCCCGGTCACCCGGCTCAACGGGGTGGCGGGGCGCATCCAGGACTTCGCGGCCGACGTGGCGCGGCTGAAGGATGTGGAGAACTTCCCGGTGGATCCGCTCTACTCCCGGGAGGAGACCTCGTCGAGCACGCGCAGGCTGAAGGGACATGTGACGCTGGACGAGATCACCTTCGGCTACAGCCCGCTCGACAAGCCGCTGCTGACCGGCTTCTCGCTGTCCGTCGGACCGGGGCAGCAGGTGGCGCTGGTCGGCGGGTCCGGCAGCGGCAAGTCCACGGTGTCCCGGCTGATTTCGGGGCTGTACAGCCCGTGGGAGGGCACGATCCGCATCGACGGACAGCGCCTGGAGGACATTCCCCGCAGTGCGCTGGCCGCCTCGGTCTCCTTCGTCGACCAGGACGTCTTCCTCTTCGAGGGAACGGTCCGGGACAACGTGGCCCTGTGGGACCCCTCGGTCCCGGACGAGGCCGTCGTCGCGGCCCTCCAGGACGCGGCGCTGTACGAGGTCGTCGCCCGCCGGCCGGGCGGCATCCACGGCCGCGTGGAGCAGGACGGGCGCAACTTCTCCGGCGGTCAGCGGCAGCGTCTGGAGATCGCCCGGGCGCTGGTGCGCCGGCCGAGCGTCCTGGTGCTCGACGAGGTCACCAGCGCCCTGGACGCCGAGACCGAGCAGCTCGTCATCGACGCGCTGCGGCGACGGGGCTGCGCCTGCGTGGTGATCGCGCACCGGCTCAGCACCGTCCGCGACAGCGACGAGATCGTGGTGCTGGACCACGGCCGCGTGGTGGAGCGCGGACGGCACGAGGAACTGGTCGCCGCGGCGGGACCGTACGCCCAGCTGGTCAAGGAGCACTGAGGTGGTATCCGTACACCCGGTCGCGGACCCCGGAGCCATGGGGCACGACGCGGTCATCGGCGCGCTGGGCGGCCTCGGCCGGCAGATCGAGTGCACCGGTCTGCGCAGCCTCTCCCTGGAGGGGCCGCAGGTGCTGTGGCTCGTCCTCGGCGGCGCGCTGGACCTGTTCGCGGTCGACACGGTGGAGCAGGGTCACTGGCATTTCCTGGGCCGGCTGGAACCTGGGACGCTGCTCCTGGGACCGGTCGAGGGGCCGCAGCACACCCTGATCGGCAGGCCGCTCCAGGGCTGCGTGCTGCGCCGGATCGCGCTGCGGGAGCTGTACCGGCCCGAGTATCCGCACCCCGGTACCCACGAGGGCCAGTACCTCAGCCGGTACGACACCGGGGACGGCACGCTGAGTCTGCTGGAGCACGCCTTCTCCCTCGGGGTGGGTCGCGGTCAGCGCGTCCTGTTCGAAGCCCCGCTGGACGGCCGGACCGCTCTCGACGAGACGCCGGCCGACGACGACGTGCTGTGGCTCCCGGTCTCGCCGGGCAGTGTGCAGTACGGCGCCGCGTTCAGCGCGGAGGCGGCCGGTGATCTGCTCGTCGACGGCGAGCTGTGGCAGGGCATGGTCAACCGGCAGTACCGGTTGCTGTCCGCGCTGGACCGCTGGATCGAGCGGCTGGAGCGTGCGCACGAGGACCGGGCGGCGGCCGGCATCAAGGCGGGCGAAGCCGTACGGGACGAGGCCGACCGGGCTCTGCTCACCTCCATAGGCCGTAGCGGGAGGGCCGCGGCCCCTGCCGCGGGAGCCGGTGACGACGCCACGTACGCGGCCTGCCGGCTGGTCGCGGGTGCGGCCGGCATCACGCTCGCGCAGCCCCCGCCGGGTGACGTAGTGAACGACCGGACGGACCCGGTCGAGCGGGTCGCGGTCCACTCGCGGGTCCGGACCCGCGCGGTCCGGCTCACCGGCCGCTGGTGGCGGGAGAACGCCGGCCCGCTGGTGGGCCACCGGTCCGCCACGGGCACCCCGGTCGCCCTGCTGTGGCGCCGGGGCCGCTACGAGGCGGTCAATCCGGTGACCGGCCGCAGGACCCGTGTCGACAGCAGGCATGCCGGTGACTTCGAGCAGCGCGCCGTCATGTTCTACCGCCCCCTGCCCGAAAGGCCGTTGAGCAAGTGGCGGCTGCTGCGTTTCGGTCTGCGCGGTACGGGGGCCGATCTGCGCAGCCTGGCGCTGGCCGGGCCGGTGACGGTCGGGCTCGGCGCGCTGGTCCCGGTCGCGACGGGGCAGATCCTGGGTGTCCATGTGCCCAACGCCGAGACCGGCCTCATCGCGCAGGTCTCACTGGCCGTGATCATCGCCGGGGTGGTCTCGGCCGCCTTCATGCTGCTGCAGAACCTCACGGTCCTGCGGATGGAGGGCCGCATCGAGAGCACCCTCCAACCGGCGGTGTGGGACCGGCTGCTGCGGCTGCCGACCTCGTTCTTCGCCGAGCGGTCCACCGGGGAGCTGGCGAGCGCGGCGATGGGTGTCAGTGCGATCCGGCGCGTCCTGTCGGGTGTCGGGCCCGTCGCCCTCCAGGCGGGCACGGTCGGCGCGATGAACCTATTCCTGCTGTTCTGGTTCAGTGCGCCGCTGGCGCTGGCCGCGATCGGGATGCTGATCGTGATCTCCGCGGTGTTCCTCACCATGGGGATGTGGGAGCTGCGGTGGCAGCGCAGTCTGGTGGAGCTCGGCAACAAACTCAACAACCAGGCGTTCCAGACGCTGCGCGGGCTGCCCAAACTGCGTGTGGCCGGGGCGGAGAGCTTCGCGTACGCCTCCTGGGCCCGGGAGTTCGCCCGCAGCCGTGAGCTCCAGCAGCGGGCCGGCCGGATCAAGAATCTGACGACGGTCCTCGACGCGACCTATCTGCCGCTGTGTTCACTGGCCATGTTCGTCCTGCTGGCGGGGCCTGCCCGGGGGTCGCTGTCGGCGAGTGCCTTCCTGACGTTCAACACCTCCGTGACGATGCTGCTGGCCTCGGTCACCCAGCTCACCGGGGCGTTCGTCTCGGCTGCGGCGGCGCTGCCGATGTTCGAGCAGATCAAGCCCCTGCTCGACGCGGCACCCGAGGTGCGCGGTGCGAGCACCCAGCCGGGGCCGTTGTCCGGGGCGATCGAGGTCAGAGGGGTCTCCTTCCGGTACGCCGACGACGGTCCGGCGGTGCTGGACGAGGTGTCGCTGACGGTGGGGGCCGGCGAGTTCGTGGCGGTGGTGGGGCCCAGCGGCTGCGGGAAGTCGACGCTGCTGCGGCTGCTCATAGGCTTCGACCGGCCCGCCACGGGGAGTGTCCTGTACGACGGTCAGGACCTGGCGGCGCTCGACCAGGCGGCCGTACGCCGCCAGTGCGGGGTCGTGCTGCAGAATGCCCAGCCGTTCACGGGATCGATCCTGGAGTGCGTCTGCGGCTCCGAGGTGTTCACCGAGGAGGAGGTCTGGGAGGCCGCCGCGCTGGCGGGTCTCGCCGAGGACATCAAGCGGATGCCGATGGGGCTGCACACCATGATCTCCGGCGGCGGCGCGATCTCCGGTGGTCAGCGGCAGCGGCTGATGATCGCCCAGGCGCTCGTGCGCCGTCCCCGCATCCTGTTCTTCGACGAGGCCACCAGCGCCCTGGACAACGAGACCCAGCGCATCGTGATCGAGAGCACCCGGGCGCTGCGGGCGACCCGGGTCGTGATCGCACACCGGCTCTCCACGGTGCTGGACGCCGACCGGGTGATCGTCATGTCGGAGGGCCGCGTCGTACAGCAGGGTCCGCCCGCCGAGCTGCTCGCGGACCCGGGCGGACGGCTGCACGAGTTGGTGCGGCGCCAGATGCAGTAGGGGCCCGGTCCGTCCGGGCCGAATCTCCCGGCCGAATGGGGGCGTCCTGGTCCGGCGCGGGGCACGGATCCGCACCCGCTCCTACGCTCGGTGGCAGGGCGCGTGCGGAGAGTTCCGGTCGGGGGTGACGGAAGCCTGCCGGGCGGCCATGGGAAGCACCCCCCGAGGAGAGCCGTCATGACCGAAGCAACCGATCCCGTCGAGGCCGACCGGGCACTCAAGACCAGACACCGGAAGATGTGGGCCCTGGGGGACTACCCCGTGGTGGCCGCCCGGCTGATCCCGGACCTCGGCCCGGACCTGGTCCGGGCCTGCGGTGTACGGAGCGGCGAGCGCGTCCTGGACGTCGCGGCCGGATCGGGCAACGCCGCCATCCCCGCGGCCCTGGCCGGCGCGGAGGTCGTGGCGTGCGACCTGACGCCCGAACTGCTGGCGGCCGGGCAGGAACTGGCGGCCGTGCGCGGTGTCGGGCTGGAGTGGAGGGTGGGGGACGCGGAGGCGCTGCCCTTCGACGACGACGCGTTCGACACCGTGATGTCGTGCGTGGGCATCATGTTCGCCCCGCATCACCAGGCAGGGGCCGACGAGCTGGTCCGTGTCTGCCGTCCCGGCGGCACGATCGGCCTGCTCAACTGGACCCCGGAAGGGTTCATCGGCCAGATGTTCGCCGCGATGAAGCCGTACGCCCCCACGCCGCCGCCCGGGGCGCAGCCCCCGCCGCTGTGGGGGCGGGAGGACCACGTCCGTGCGCTGCTCGGCGACCGGGTGACGGACGTCGAGGTGCAGCGGCGGACCGTACGGGTCGATCTGTTCGGGAAGCCCGGTGACTTCAGGGAGTTCTTCAAGGCCAACTACGGGCCGACCATCGCGACGTACCGGCACATCGCGGAGGACCCGGAACGGGTCGCCGCTCTGGACAGCGCTCTCGACGACCTCGCGTCGCGCCACACCGACGGGGCGGGCCCGACGGGCATGGACTGGGAATACCTGCTGGTCACCGCACACAAGCGCGGCTGACCGACCCGGCGGGCGGTGGCGCCGGGGCCCTGCCGCGGCCTCGGTGCGCCCCCCTGCCGCCCGCACTACATTACCGACCGGTATGTCGTGACTTATTGCGCGACTGACAGTAGAACTCGTTCCCATTCCATCGAGAGTGAGGAACGTGAAATGAGCGATCCCAGCCCCGGCGGCAGCACCGCCAAGGGTGTCTCGCGCCGCCGTCTGATCACCGGAGCCGGCTCCGTTCTCGGAGCCGCCGCCCTTGCCGGCCCCTTATCCGCGACCCGCTCGTGGGCCGCCGCCGCCTCCTCGGTGATCGGCACCGGGGAGCACGTACCGGCCCTCGTGATCGGCACCGGGTACGGCGGCTCCGTCGCCGCCCTGCGTCTCGCGCAGGCGGGTGTCCCCGTCCACATGGTCGAGATGGGCATGGCCTGGGACACCCCGGGTGCGGACGGCAAGATCTTCGCCAACACGACCACGCCCGACCACCGGTCGTTCTGGCTCCGCACCAGGACCAAGCAGCCCCTCAGCAACTTCCTCGGCTTCCCCATCGACAAGGACGTCTCCCGCTACACCGGAATCCTGGACGCCGAGGAGTTCAGCGGCATCACGGTCTACCAGGGCCGCGGCGTCGGGGGCGGCTCGCTGGTCAACGGCGGCATGGCCGTCACGCCCCGGCGCGAGAACTTCGGCGCCGTCCTCCCCACGGTCAACGCCGAGGAGATGTACAGCACCTACTACCCGCGAGCCAACGCCGCCCTCGGGGTCAGCACCGTCGACCCGGCCTGGTTCGAGTCCGCCGACTGCTACCGCTACGCCCGCGTCGGCCGCAAGCACGCCCAGCGCTCGGGGTTCCCGTTCGTCTTCGTGCCCGACGTGTACGACTGGGACTACATGAAACAGGAGGCGGCGGGAACCGTCCCCAAGTCGGCCCTGGCCGGTGAGATCCTCTACGGCAACAACTACGGCAAGAAGTCGCTCCAGCAGACCTACCTCTCCCGGATCAGGGCGACCGGCAGGGTGACCATCTCACCGCTGCACAAGGTCACTTCCGTCACCGCGTCCCCCGGCGGCGGCTACACGGTCGTCATCGACCAGCTCACCACCACCGGTGCCACGGCGGCCACCAAGACGGTGACCGCGGACAAGGTGTTCTTCGCGGCCGGCAGCGTCGGCACCAGCAAGCTGCTGACCGGCCTCAAGGCCACCGGCGCACTGCCCGCCCTCAACGACGAGATCGGCAGGGGCTGGGGCGACAACGGCAACGTCATGTGCGGGCGCGCCAACCACATGTGGGACCCCACCGGCGCCCTGCAGTCGAGCATCCCGTGCTCCGGCATCGACAACTGGGCGGCGGGCGGCGCGTTCGCCGAGGTCGCCCCGCTGCCGACGGGGATCGAGACCTACGCGTCGTTCTACCTGTCGATCACCCGGAACCCCAACCGGGCCCGGTTCACCTGGAACGCCGCGGCGGGCCGCGTGGACCTGGACTGGCAGACCGCCTGGAAGCAGCCGTCCATCGACATGGCCAAGACGATCTTCGACAAGATCAACGCCAAGGAGGGGACGATCTACCGGACCGACCTCTTCGGCCTCTACAAGATCTGGGGCGACCACCTCACGTACCACCCGCTCGGCGGCGCGGTGCTGGACAAGGCCACCGACAACTACGGCCGCCTCCGCGGCTACTCCGGCCTGTACGTCATCGACGGCGCGCTGATCCCGGGCAACACGAGCGTCAATCCGTTCGTCACCATCACCGCGCTCGCCGAACGGAACATCGAGAGGATCATCGCCACCGATCTGTGAGGACCCGTACGAAGGCCCCGCGTGACGACCTTCCGTGGGGTTCGGCCGGCCCACCCGTACCGCATCAGTGCCCGGGCAGCACGCACACCGTGTCGAGGCCCAGCACGTGGTTGAGCCGGCCGAACGCCAGCCAGGAGCCGATGCTCATGCTGAGCTCGACGATCTCCGACTGGCTGTAGTGCGCGGTCATCCTGCTCCAGAACTCGTCGTCGATACCGTGGTGGTCCACTGCGTACCGCTCCGCGTACTCGGCGGCCAGCCGCGTCCGGTCGTCGAAGACCTCGGTGGTACGCCAGTCCGTCACCGCCTCGGCGAACTCCTCCTCGACCTTCTGTCCGTCGCGTTCGGTCCGCCAGTCCAGGCAGAACGCGCACCCGTTGATCTGTGCGACCCGCAGCCGCGCGGCCTCGAACTCGCGGAGGCCGAGCGTCGTGTGGGCGTACACCGCCAGGGAGAAGTTCGAGGCGGCGATCCCGATGCCGGGAACCATGTCGCCCCACACGTACTCGATGGGGTTCTTGCCCTCGGGGATGTCGATGTTCATCACTGTCTCCTTCCGAGCCTGCCCACCGCGGGGCGCAGCGGGACGTCGAGCGCGTCGTACAGTCCGGGGTCCGCGGCCACGAGCCAGTCGATGGCACCGACCAGCCGGCCGACCGCGGTGGCGTTCCCTCCCGCGGAACGGTTCTCGCCCTCGTCGTCGGCCACGACCGTGACCTCGATCCGCGGACGGCCTTCGATGATCACGCGGTGCGCACCGTCGCCGTCGGGCGGTGCCGGCCAGTCCGGCGCGCAGGACGGATGGATACGGGTGATGTGCTCGACGACGATGCGGGGCTCGCCCCCGACGATGCCCTGGACCTCGAACCGCACCGCGCCCTGCGTACCGGCCTCGAAGTCGCCCATCGTCCTGGTGCTCACCGTGGCGTCGAGCGGACGCCGGTGCATGGTCTCGCGGATCTCGTCGAGCTCGACGCCCAGGGCCCTGGCCATCAGCCGTATCTGGCCGCCCCACACCATGGTCGGGACGGACGGCGCGAGCATCAGCGGCTGGTAGTCCATCGGCCGGCCCATGCCGATGAGGTCCCTGACCGACTCCTCCTGCTCGTACGTGGAGTAGTCGAAGATCTCCTGGCAGCGAACGGCGTCCACCACGGAGCCGAGGCCGCTGGCCAGCAGCGGCAGCACGTCGTTGCCCCAGCCGGGGTCGACGCCGGAGACGAACAGTGAGCCGCCGCCCTCGGCGATGGCCGCCAGCACCGGTTCCCGGAGTTCCGGCGGGGCGTTCACCGGGTCGTAGAGCCCGTAGACGGCCGGGGTGACGACGACGGCCCCCGCCCGGATCGCCCGGCAGATGTCGGCGAGTGCCTCGTCGAGGCGGATGTCACCGGAGGCCGCGTACACCACGGCGCCCGGCCGCGCGGCCAGTACCGCGCCGATGTCGTCGGTCGCCGCGACCCCGAGGTCCCGGCCGAGGCCGCCGAGATCGCCCGCGTCGCGGCCGGTCTTGGCGGGGTCGTGGACGAGCACGTCGGTCAGTTCCAGTGCCGGATGGGCATCGACGGCACGGATGGCCGCGCGTCCGACATTTCCGGTACCCCAGACAACCGTGGAAATCATGCGGCGGAGGGTAGCGCGGTGCATGACAGGTTCCTAGGGCCTGTCGTCAAACTGCCGTCGTTCGGCCGAAGGCCGGGCCGTGCGGTGTCCGGTGCGTGCGATCGCAAGGCGCCAGGATGTCCTCGTAGCGGAGCTAGCGGAGCTACGAGGACATCCCGGCAACGCCGCGAGCGTGCGTGCCGGACACCGCGCGGCAGACGGCAGTTTGACGACAGGCCCTAGCCCGTCACCCATCCGTCCGAACCGGAACGAAAGGCGCTAGGACACTCCCTAGGACCGCCGGCGGGGCTTGCCGCGTTTGGCGCCCTTGGAGCCCGCGGAACCGCTTCGGGGGTTCTTGCCTGCCGAGGACCTGCCGGCGGCGGGCTTCCGCTTGGCCGCCGCGGTCTCGGCGCGCTTGCTCTTCGGCTGCGGCGGGGTCGGGGGACGGCCCCGTGTGCTGTTCACGGTCCGGCCGCGGACGATCCCGATGAACTCCTCCACCAGGTCGGTGGTCTCCTCCTCCGGCCACGACAGGGCGATGCGGGACTCGGGAGCCTCCAGGACCGTCCGGTAGGTGAGGTCCTTGCGGTGGTACAGACGGGCGAGCGACTGCGGGACGACGAGCACGCCCACCCCGGCCGCCACCAGCTCGATCGCGTCCTCCGTCGTGGCGGGGCGCTCGATCGCGGGCCTTCCCGGCAGGGCGCCCTCCCAGTCGAGGGTGTCGTCCAGGGGATGCAGCACGATCTCGTCGGCCAGATCCGCGGCGGACACCTCCTCCACCGCTGCCACGAGGTGGTCCTTCGGGACCACGACGACGGTCGCCTCGGTGTACAGCGGGATCGCGCTGAGGTCCGTCCGGTCGATCGGCAGCCGGACGAAACCGGCGTCGGCCGCACCGCCCCGCAGTGCGTCGGGGGCTTCGGCGGGGGATACCGCGACCAGGGTCAGCGGGACGTCGGGCAGCCGCTCGTTCCAGATACGCACCCACTTGGTGGGCGTCACCCCCGGAACGTACGCGAGCCGGAACGAGGGGCGTACTTCCGGGCTTGTCACCCCGCCAGGTTACCGGTCGTGGTCGGAGGTAGCGCACATGCTCGATACTCTTGACACCATGACGTCGCACCAGAGCACCCAGACGATGAAGCCCGCAACAGCGGCAAAGAAGCTGGGTGTGTACCTCGAAGCCACCCCCGCCGAGTTCCAGGAGGGTGTCGTCTCACGCACCGAGCTGAGTGAGCTCCAGGCCAATCCGCCCGAGTGGCTGCTGGAACTGCGTCGCAACGGCCCGCACCCCCGGCCCGTGGTCGCGGCCAAGCTGGGCATCTCCATCTCGGGCCTCGCCCGCGGCGGGATCACCGACGCGCTCACCACCGAGCAGATCGACGCGCTCAAGGACGACAGCCCCGAGTGGCTGCAGAAGGAGCGCGCGACCCAGGCCGAGGTCCGCAAGGAGACCGTCCGCATCAAGGAGAAGAACGCGGAGCGCGAGGCCAAGGCCCGCGAGCCGCGCGACTGACCCCGCACTTGGGTGAGCCCTCGGGCCTCTCGTTCGGATCATGCCGGGCTCGCGCCTGGTCCGAACGAGAGGCCCGAGGCGTTCCGGGACCCGTCCGGCCGGCAGGACCGGCGCGCGCGTGCCGTGCGCCGGAATCCTGAGGCGGCGGCACGCCCGGAATGCGCGTGACCAGGAGCGCTGAAACCATGGGCGGATGGAGTCAGACCGAAAGGGCGGCATACCGAAGCCCGTCAGCGAGGAGGTCCGGTGACCGCTGGACAGCACGTTCTGCGGGGCCGCACCGCCGTGGTGACCGGCGCCGCCCGCGGTGTGGGAGCGGCCCTCGCCAGAGAGCTGTCCGAGCGAGGCGCCCGGGTGGCCCTGCTCGGGCTGGAGGAGGAAGCGCTCGCCGCCGTGGCCGCGACGCTTCCGACACCGGCGCTGGCCCGGTACGTGGACGTCACCGACGACGCGGCGATGGCCGAGGCCGCCGAAGAGGTACGCCGCCGGCTCGGCGAGGCGTCCGTCGTGGTCGCCAGTGCGGGGGTGGCCGAGGGCGGCCCCTTCATCGACTCCGACCCGGCCACCTGGCGCCGTGTGATCGAGGTCAACCTCGTGGGAAGCTCGGTCACCGCGCGCTCGTTCCTGCCCGACCTGCTCGACACCCGGGGCTACTACCTCCAGATCGCCTCACTGGCGTCGATCGGCTCGGCGCCGATGATGAGCGCCTACTGCGCCTCGAAGGCCGGTGTGGAGTCCTTCGCCCACTCGCTGCGCGCCGAACTCGACCCGCGTGGCGTCGGCGTGGGCACGGCCTATCTCAACTGGACCGACACGGACATGATCCGCGACGCGGACCAGCACCCCGTACTGCGTGAACTGCGCGCCCACATGCCCCCGCCGGCCCGGAAGATCTATCCCGCCCGGTACGTGGCCGAGGCCCTGGTGAACGCCGTCGAGCGGCGCGCGCCCACCGTGTACGTGCCCCGGTGGCTGCGGGGCGTACAGGTGGTGCGCGCCGCTCTGCCCGGTCTGGTCGTCCGGTACGCGCGGCAGGAACTGACGCGCTCGGAGTTCTCCGGAACGGGCCTGCTGGGAGCGGGCGGACGCGCGGCGGCCCAGAACCTCTGAAGGGCCTCGGCGCGACGTATCCGACGTCAGGGCGCCCCGGGAAGCGGAGCGCGCGGAGCCGTACGTCCGGGCACGGAG
Organism: Streptomyces sp. NBC_00234; assembly: GCF_036195325.1. Lineage (NCBI taxonomy): Bacteria > Bacillati > Actinomycetota > Actinomycetes > Kitasatosporales > Streptomycetaceae > Streptomyces > Streptomyces sp. NBC_00234. The sequence goes on from NZ_CP108101.1 coordinate 1,022,998, forward strand.
CCGGCCTCGGCGAGCCAGGCGCCGGCGATCAGTTCGTGGCCGGACGGACTCGGGTGGACCCCGTCCGGGGCCAGTGCCGCCGCCCCGCTCTCCGCGGCGGCGCGGGGCATGAACAGGTCCGCGCGGACCACCTGCGCCCGGTTGGCGCGCGCCGCGCGCAGGACCGCGTCGGTGCGGGGCGCCAGGTCCTCGTACCAGCCCTCCTGGTCCGAGGTGACCGGAAGCAGGAAGGGCGTGATGACGACCAGCCGGGCGGTGAGCTTGCGCCGGGTGTACGCGAGCAGGCCGTCGAGGCTCGACTCGAACTCGTCGACCGGGCTGACGAGCCCGCGGTCGTAGCGCCGCCAGGTGTCGTTGATTCCGATCTTGACCGTGACGACGGTGGGCCGCTGCTCGATGACGTCGGTGGCCCAACGGGATTCGAGGTCGTACACCCGATGGCCGCTCACGCCCTTGTTGATGACCGTGGGGCCCGGGCCGGTGCCCGCTCCGGCCCGCAGCACGCGCGCGATCTCACGGACGTAACCGTTGCCGAGCGAGGCAGGGTCCGTACGGTCGCGGCCCGCGTCGGTGATGGAGTCACCGATGAACAGGAGTGTGTCGTCTGCCGTGAAGTGCATGCCTGCCTCCTTGTTGAGCGTGTCGGTCGTCCTGGCCCCTGGGGTCACCGCGCGCGTCTCGGCCTGCGGGTCACCGCGTCCCGCAGGGTCCCGGCCTCGCGTGCCAGTACGGCGGGGTCGGCGCCGGGCACGAACTCCAGGAGCGCGTCGGGTCGCAGTCGCTGCTCGCGCAGAACGTCGAAGACCCCCGCCCACAGGTCCTCGCGCGCGGCGAGCGGCAGTCGGTGATTGCCCGGCCACCATGAGAAGACGTGTACCGCGCAGACCCGGTCCCCGAGTGCGGAGAGCCCGGCGAGCGCCGTGTCGTCGGGAGCGTCCTGGGGCGGCTGCCAGTACGTGCGGAGCTGGGGCGCGCCCACCTCGTCCAGCAGCCGGAGGGTCGATGCGACGGTGTCCGTCAGGGTCTTCGCGTGGAACTCCAGGCCGAGTTCGAGGCCGTGGTCGGCCGCGATCCGGGACGCCTCCCGCAGACCCGCCACGACTCCCCGCCGCTCGGCCGGCGAAGCCTCCCCCGATCCGGCGTCACCGGCCCAGACCCGCATCCGCGGTGCTCCGAGGAGCACCGCGGTACGGGCGAGCGCCGGGAACCCCGCCAGTTCGCCCGGAGCGGCACGGAAGTACGAGCCGTACGAGCAGCAGACGAGTCCGTGCCGGTCGGTGGCGTCGCGGACCGCGCGGACCGTGTCCGGTTCGTGCGGAGGCGCGTGCACGTCCGCTCCCCACTCGACCAGTTCGAGGCCCGCTTCCGCGGCCCGGCGTGCGACGTCCGCGGCGGGGAGGTGCCGGAAGGTGACGGAGCACAGCCCGAGCCGGGGCGCGGTCGGGGAAGGCGTCACGACGCGTTCGGACCCACGTCCGCCGTCGTGAGGGGACGGCGGAGCGGCGCCGCCGTCGCGTACTCGTCGGCACCGATGTCCCGGGTGGTGCCGCGCGGGTGGCCGTCGACGTCGTCGGTCACGCCCGGGCTCCCCCACGTCGCGGCGCCGATCGCCGGGCTGCCCGCCGACAGCCGGGACACCCCGTCGGACTCCGGCTGCAGGGCCGGGTCGACCAGGGTGTAGCCCCCGGAGGGGATGTTGCCGACGGTCGCGGCACCCCACAGGATGTTGCTCTGCCAGGTGAAGCCGGTGGTGGCCCCCATCGCGACCAGGCTTCCCGTGTCGGCGACCAGCACGTTGTCGGCGACGACGACGTTCTGGGGCTCGTAGACGCGGGTCTCGCCCGAGAGCGTCTCCGCGTTGCCGAACAGGGTGTTGTGCACGATCACCGCCCGGTCGCAGGCATCGTTGCCGCGGCGCTCGTCGGCCGTCTCACCCGAGTTGTGGTCGCGGGTGCTGCCGCTGCCGATCACCATGGCCCGTCCGGAGAGACCGGCCACATAGTTGTTGGCGATCAGATGGTCGTTGCCGTACAGGCGCAGTCCCTCCTTGCCGCCGAGCACGTAGTTGCTCTCCACCCTGGTGCGGTTGCCGTGGCGCAGGACGATGCCGCCGAGGCTGTCGCGGATGGTGTTGTAACGGACGGTGTTGTCCGAGGACTTCACCGAGATGGCTTCGGGGTCTCCGTCGCAGCGCTCGAACAGGTTGTACTCCACGACCGCGTGGGCGCTCGACAGCGCCCGGGGGCTGACGCCGAGACGGATCGGCTCCCCGCCGTTGGCGCCGGCGAAGGTGTGGTCGGAGAAGTGGTTCCTGAGGATGTGCACGTTCTGCGCCATGGACGAGGTGCCCCCGCCCTCCACTCCGAGGAAGATGCCGAGCGTGGTCTTGCCGTGGAAGTGGTTGCGGTCGACCTTGCTGCCGTCCGCGCGCACCATCACCCAGTGCAGGCCCTCGATGTCGGCGAGCTGGAAGTCGTTGCGGGTCAGCCGGATGTTCGAGCAGTCCGCGGGCAGTTCCAGGGTGGTGCTCTGCCGGAAGCCGAAGCCGCTGACCGTGATGTTGCTGGATCCGCTGAAGACGAAGCTGCGCTCGCCCTTGAGCACCGCGCCTCCGCGGGACGCGGAGACGATCGTGATGGGTGCGGCCGGCGTGCCGTTCTTGCCGGTGACGTCGATGGAACTGCCGGACGGGACGGTGTAGGTGCCGTCGGCCAGGACGATCCGGGCTCCCGGCACCGCGTTGTCGATCGCGTTCTGAAGGTCGCTCAGGGAGCTGACCGTGGCCGTTGCGGCCCGGCGGGACGACGCGGCGTTCGCCGTGTGCAGGGTGCCGAGGGGGACGGCGGCGAGGGCCGCTCCGAGGACGGTGCCGGTGAGGAACGTGCGGCGTTGCATGATGCCTCCGGTGAAGTGGGTGGTCGTGCGGCGCGGACGCGGTGTCAGCCGCCGGCCGGGGTGTCCAGAAAGAGCTCGATGACGGGCACGAGTGTGTCGGGGCGCTGGACGGGGAGTTGGAGCGTGAGCGTGCCCGCGGGCTGTCCGCCCATCTCGGTGTTGAGCGCGGGCTCTCCGGGGGCGATCTCGATCCGGGTGATCTCGGACGCGTCGTTCAGGAGCTGGGCGTAGCGCACCCGGCCGGCCAGTCCCGGCAGGTGGAGATGGCGCAGCGGCCAGGAGAACAGGTGGACGTAGAGCCGGTCGCCGCGCTGGGTGTAGCGGCAGTCGGAGGGGGCGGTGTACGCGGACGGGCCGCAGCCGCGGACCGACCGCTCGTGCAGGTCCGTCCACCGGGCCAGTTCACCGAGGACGGCGACGGCCCGCGGGTCGAGGTCGCCGCGGCCGGTGGGGCCGACGTTGAGCAGCAGGTTGCCGCCCTTGGACACACCGTCGACGAGCATGCGGACCAGCAGGTCGGCGCTCTTGTGGTCGAGGTTGTCGCGGTCGTAGCCCCAGCTGCCGTTGAGGGTCTGGCACGCCTCCCACACCACGGGCCGGCCGTTCCTGGTCATCGGACCGGAGGGCTGGTACTGCTCGGGAGTGACGAAGTCGCCGGCCAGGCCGGTCCGGTCGTTGACGAGGACGTGCGGCTGGAGCTCGCGGATCATCTCCAGGAGCCCGGCCGAGTCCCAGTCGTCGGGGCCCTTGCCGCCCCACCAGTGGCGTCCGGCGTAGGAGAAGTCGAAGAACAGGTAGTCGACGGGTCCGAAGCCGGTGAGCAACTCGCGGACCTGACCGTGCAGATACTGCTGGTAGTCGCGGATGTCACGGTCGGCCGCCGCGGCTTTGAACTCCTCGTCGTCGCGCTGCGGGTGGGTGCCGTCGACCGGGAAGGAGGGGTGGTGCCAGTCGATCAGCGAGTAGTAGAAGCCGACCTTGAGCCCCTCGGCGCGGCAGGCCCGGACGAACGGCTCGACGAGGTCGCGGCCGTACGGGGTGTTGGTGACCTTGTAGTCGGTGAGGGCGCTGTCCCACAGGCAGAAGCCGTCGTGGTGCTTGGTGGTCAGCACGACGTACCGCATGCCGGCCGCCTTGGCCGCCCTCGCCCACCGGACCGGGTCGTAACGGTCGGGGTCGAAGTGGTCGAAGTAGACCTGGTACTGCTCGTCGGACTGCTTCTCCCGGTTCTTGACCCACTCGTGCCGGGCGGCGAGGGAGTACAGGCCCCAGTGGACGAACATGCCGAACCGGTCGGTGGTGAACCACGTCGTGTCCGGAGCAGTGGCCGGAGCCGGTGCGTCGGCGGGCACGGACGGGGACGCCGATCGGGTGTCAGCGGTCGAGGTCACGGGGGGTCGCTCCTTGGGTTCGTCGGATGGTGGCACGGCGGCGGGGTCGGTGCTGGGGGGTACGGGGCGGGTGGCGGACTGCTTGCCGGGTCAGCCCTTCAGGGCGCCGGAGGACAGGCCGTGGACGAAGGAGCGCTGGAAGAACAGGAAGACGACCACGGAGGGGAGCAGGGCCAGCAGGGAAGCCGCCATCACCACTCCGGGAGTGACGTCGGGATCGATCCGCAGCGTGCGCAGCGCCAGCGGGAGCGTGTAGGAGGAGGAGTCGGTGGCGACGAGGAGGGGCAGCAGGTACTGGTCCCAGATCATCGTGAAGCCGAACACCCCGATGACGCCCAGCGCCGGCTTGCACATCGGCAGAATGATCTGGGCGAAGATGCGCAGATCGCCGGCGCCGTCGATGCGGGCGGCCTCTTCGAGTTCCCGGGGCACGTCCTTCATGAACTCGGTCATCACCAGGATGGAGAAGCCCCAGGCGCCCAGCGGGACGATCATCCCGGCGAGGGTGCCGATGAGGTTGAAGTGGACGACCGGCAGGTCGGCGAGGATCAGTGACAGCGGCAGGGCCAGGATCTCCTCGGGCAGCATCAGCGTCGCCAGGATCGCCACGAGGGCGACGGTCATTCCGGGGAAGACCTTCCTGGCCAGCGCGTAGCCGGCCAGGACGGAGACGGCCACCTGGAGCAGCAGCCCGCCGCCGACCACGAAGAAGGAGTTCAGCAGGTACGCCAGGACGCCCTGGTCGAAGGCGATCCGGAAGTTGTCCAGGGTGACGCCCGAGGGGATGACGCTCAGCTGGGTCGGGTCCTTGACCCTGCTGAAGGCGCTGACCAGCAGGGCGAGCAGCGGACCGGCGAAGACGATGAGGACCAGGACGTACGTGGCGGCCTTCAGTATCCGCCCGCCCGGGCTCCTGGCCTCGGTCAGGCCCAGCGCGGTCTCGTTCGGCGTGTTCACTTGCTCTCCCTCCGTCGCACCAGGTGGACGACGACCGTCAGGATCAGCGTCGCGATGAACAGCAGAACTGCTCCCGCCGCGCCGACCCCGAGCCGGTTCTGCTCCAGCCCGAGCTTGTAGATCAGGGTCATCACGACCTCGGTAGAGCCGTCGGGACCACCGTTGGTGAGCAGGAACACCTCGGTGAACACGCGCAGTCCGCGTATCGCGGCGAGGATGAACAGGATGGTGAACACCGACCGCAGGCCGGGCACCGTCACGTGCCACACGCGCTGCATCCTGGAGGCGCCGTCGACCTTCGCGGCCTCGTACAGGCCGCGGTCCACGCTCGCGAGCCCGGCGAGGAAGATCATCATGTCGTACGGTGCGCCTCGCCAGATGCCCGTGACCATGATGGACGTGATCGAGGTGTCGGGGTGGTTGATGAACCCGGAGGGTCCCATCCCCACCAGGCCGAGGAGGGAGTTGAGCATGCCGTCCTCGGTCGGGTGGTACATGATCCGCCACAGCTCGGCGACGACGGCGATCGGTACCACGACCGGCAGGAACGCCGCGGAGCGCACGAACCCGAGCCGGCGGCCCTGCCCCTCCATCAGGAGGGCGAGCACCAGGCCGAGGAGCATGGAGCCCGCCGTCTGCCCGACGGCGAGGACGACCGTGTGCCAGACGGCCTCACGGAATCCTTCGGAGCCGAGCACGGTGGAGTAGTTCTCGGTGCCGACCCACCGGTTCCCGAGGTAGGGCTGGACTTCCTGGAAGGACATCGTCAGCGCGTTGGCCATCGGGATGAACTTGAAGTACAGGAAGAGGAGCAGGGCCGGGGCCAGGAACAGCCAGGGCGTCCACCAACGGCCCGCCCGGCGGCTGTGCCTGGGGCGGCCCGCGGCGGTCCCGGGGGCCGGGCGCCCCGTTGGGCCGGTGACCCGCCCCCCGCGCAGCGGGGCGCGTTTCACCTGGTCGAGGCTCATGACGCGGCGATTCCCTGTTCCTTGAGGATGTCGCCGAGCTGCTTGTCGAGATCACGCAGCTCGGTGCCGGTGTCCAGTTCGCAGTCGGCCAGCAGTGCGTTGATGGTCTCCGCCGTGGTCTGCCGCACGGCGGTCCAGTTCGGGATCGAGGGGGCGTACCGTCCGGCGGAGCCGTAGATCTCGGCGTAGGTCTGCCAGCGCGGGTCCGTGCGGATCGTGGAGATGTCGACCGTCTTGTTGACGGGCAGTTGCACGGTGAAGCCCGTCTCGCCCGTCATTCCGGTCCGCTGCCCCTCGGCGGAGATGGCATAGCCGGCGAAGGCGTCCTGGCCGGCCTGGTTCTCGGAACCCGCCATGAGATAGACGGAGCCGCCCTCGGCGAGCACGGTCGCGTCCTTCGGTCCCTTGGGCATCGGGACGACCTCGTACTTGTCCTTGCCCAGGACCTCGTCGAAGCGGGGCAGCAGGTACGGGCCGACGGCGAACATGCCGGTCCGTCCCGACTCGAACGTCTCGTTCGTGGGCGGGGTGTCCATGGTGACGGCGCCGGGCTGGATGGCCTTGGAGGTGCAGCCGAGGTCGCGGAACCACTGGACGGCCTTCACCGATTCCTTCGTGGTCATCGCGGGCTTGTACGTGCCTTTCCCGGTCTCGGTGATGAAGTCCCCGCCCGCGGCCCAGAGGAAGTTGGAGAAGTACCAGGAGGCGTATCCCCGCTTGGTCGACAGCGGCGCGGCCAGGCCCGAGGTGTTCTTCTTCCCGTCGCCGTCGGGGTCCTTGGTGGTGAACGCCTCGGCCATCGCGGTGAACTCGTCCCAGTTCGTCGGGACTTCGAGCTTCAGCTTCTCGCGCCAGTCCTTGCGGATGAGCAGGGCGGTGGCCTGCGCCGAGTACGGCAGGCCGAACTGCTTGCCGTCCAGGCTCTTTCCGGATGAGAGGCCCTGGTCGATGAGCTCTCCGGTGTTCTTGATCTTGCCGAGGTCTATCTCCCGGAGCAGGCCCTGACTGTGCATGGCGCCGAGCTGCGTCACGTCGTTCATGACGATGTCGGGGAGGTTCTTCTGTGCCGCCCGCTGCTGCAGCTTGGTCTCGAAGTCGTCGAAGATGGCGGTGACTTTGACCTTGTAGCCGGTGGACTTCTCGAAGGCCGCGGCGAGTGCGAGCGTGCCCTTCTCCCCCGGTCCACCCGGTGTCGTCCTGGTCCAGAGCTCCAGGGGCGCCTTCGCGTTCTGCTCGACGTCCGCCCCCGCGGGACCCGATGTACAGCTGGTGAGGATCAGTGTCGAAGCGAGGAAACCCGCTCCGACCCACCGCGATCTCTGCATCACAACTCCCGTTTCACTGCATCACAGCGGCCTCTGGTAAGCGCTTGCCGGGGACGCTAATGGGGCATCAAATCCCGCGTCAATACTCCGATGAATACAAAATTCTGGCGACGCCTCATGCCGGACCGGCCGTACACCTCCCCGTACACCACTCCCCCGGCCACCGCCGCCGGACCGGGCCGGAGATCACGACACCCCACCCTCTGACCCCGAATTCTGGCTGTACAGGGCAGTGCACCAGCCGGATTCACTTCGATCACGTACGATGCCGACCCCTCGCAGGGCCACCAGGACACCCGTAACTCCGCACCCCTTGAAGCCACTTCAATCATCCGATGTATCGTCACGTTTGAGCGGACTGGCCGAAATATCGAACAGGCCGCGCCAACCTTCGACACACAGTCGGACACGTCCACACACACCCGACCGGCCGCCGGGCCGCGGGCCGAATCGCTGACACAACGTCAGCGCAGTAGCCGAGGAGCGTCATCGCCATGGACGAGACGGCACCCAGACCGACAGCCCTCCTGGTCATGGAGGAGGAACGGAGGGCGGACGTCTATCCGCCCGAGGTGCTGGCCGGCATCGATCTGCTCGTGGACCGGCAGGGCCCGCCCCTCACCCGCCAGCACCTCGACGACCGTCCCGAGGAACTGCGTCGCACGGAGATCCTGTTCACCGGCTGGGGTGCTCCGGTTCTCGACGCCGCCTTCCTGTCCCGGGCCCCCGGGCTGCGCGCCGTGTTCGTCGCGGCGGGCTCCGTACGACACCTGACCACGCCCGCGTTCTGGGAGCGCGGCATCCCGATCGTCTCCGCCGCGGCGGCGAACGCCACCCCGGTGGCGGAGTTCGCCCTCGCGCAAATACTCCTCGGACTGAAGCAGGTCCACCGCATCGGCCGCGAGGTGACCGCCGGTCGCCGCTACCCGCAGCAGGACCCCAGGGTCCCGGGCGCCTACCGCTCACGCGTGGGTCTGCTGGGCCTCGGCCACATCGGCCGACTCCTCGCGGCGCACCTCAGCCGCTTCGACGTCGAGGTCCTCGCGACGGACCCCCTCACCCCTGCCGACACCGCACAGGAGCTGGGCGTACGACTCGTCGGCATCGAGGAACTGTTCGCCGACTGCCACGTCGTCAGCCTCCACGCACCGCTCCTGCCCGAGACCCGCGGCTCGGTCGGAGCGCTCCTGCTGAACTCCCTGATGCCGGGCGCGACGCTGATCAACACGGCCCGGGGCGCGCTCGTCGACGAGGAGGCACTGGCGGAGGTCATGCAGGCCAGGCCCGACCTCACCGCCGTACTCGATGTCACGCACCCGGAGCCCCCGGACCCCGGCTCACCGCTCTTCACCCTCCCCAACGTCCTCCTGACACCCCACCTCGGCGGCGCGCTCGGCGCCGAACGCAACCGGCTCGGGCACCTCGTCCTCGACGAACTAGGACGCCTCCTGGACGGCCGGCCCCTCCTGCACGCCATCGATCCCGCTCACGCCGCGTCCCTGGCCTGACGCTGCGGGGAGCGGCCCGGGCCGGGTCCTTCTTCAGCAGGTGCCGTGCGGCCTCCGCCTGAACATTGACCTCCTCCTCGGCGCAGGCCACCCGGGCGTAGTCTTCGCTCAGATGGCGACGGTGGGGGGCGGAACGGATGACGGCTGAGCCGGCGCAGAGGTGGGATTCGACCCTCGATTCGGTCGTGGTGTACGCGCGGGGCGCGGTCTGCCGACGCCTGGCCCGGGGCAGCGTGTCGCCCGACGGCCGGGTACGGGTGACGGGGCTGCCCCGCTCCCTCGACCCGCTCTCCCTGCGGGCCCGGGTCCTGGACTCTCCCGGAGTGCGCGTCACCGAGGCCCGCGTGGAGATCGGGGCCGAGCCGCTCGGCAGGGAAGCGCCCGATGCGCTGCGGCGCGAGGTCGACCGGCTGACCGACGCGTGCGAGGCGGCGCAAGAGCGCCGGGACCGACAGCTGGGCCTGATCGAGGAGATCAGGGCTCTCCACCCGGTCGCGCCCGCCCGCAGGCGCGAGGAATCGCACCGCCGCACCCCGGTCGACGCGTGGCTGGAGCTTGCCGACTTCGTCGACGAGCGCCTGGCGGGACTGCACACCCGCCTCCTCGCGACGGAAGAGGAACTGCGCACCGTCGACCACGAGCTCACCATCGCCGTCGACAGGCTCGCCCGCGCCTCCACCGACGCACCGTCAGCGCACGTGGAGACCACGGTCTGCGCGGTCCTGACCCTCGACGGAACCGGTGAGGCGGAGGTGGAGGTGGAGCTGCAGTACGGGGTGCCGGGCGCCGTCTGGGTTCCGGCCTACCGTCTCGCCTACCGTCAGGGCGACGGCAGCGGACGTCTGGTGCTGCGCGCCTCGGTCGCCCAGCGGACCGGCGAGGACTGGACCGGCGTACGCGTGGGGCTGGCCACGGCAGACCTTCGGCGCCGCACCGACCTGCCGCGCCTGCGCTCGATCCGGATCGGGCGCAGTCAGCCCGCCCCCGCGCCGTCCGGCTGGCGCGAACCCCCGGCCGGGCTCGTCGACCTGTTCTCCGGGTACGACGCGGCAGGCCCCCGCCCGGCCCCGACCGCCGCAGCCGCGTCCCTCCGGACCGGCGCCCTGGCCGGAGGCACCGCGGGCGGCTACGCGTCCGGTCCCGTTCCACCACCGCCGCCTCCCCCGCCCGCACCGCAGAGCTACGGCGCTCCGCCGGCCACGGGCCCGGCGCCCGGCGGCGTATCCGGCGGTTTCCCGGAGGTCGTCGGTGCCGGGATGCCCGCCCTCGCACCGCCGATCGGGTCGCGGCCGGGCAGCATGCCGCGTACCGGCGCCCCGTCCTTCGCGGGTGCCCGCGCCGCCGTGCCGCCCGCGGCTCCCGGATCGGCTGCGCCGCCCTCTTCTCCGGCACCTGCGGCCGGTCCGCCGCAGCCGAGCGGCGCGGAGCTCGACTACGCGGCCCTTGTCCTGTGCGGCCCGGACGAGCAGGACGGCCGCAGGGGCCGGCTGTTTCCCGGCTCTCCCTTCGACCCGGTGGCGGCCGAGCACCGCCGCCGCGCCGAGACGGTGGCCTCGCTGCCGCTGCCCGGACAGGCCGTGCGGCCCCGTGAGTCGGCGGGTTCCTTCGACCAGCGCTTCGATGCCACCGCCCGCGCCGACATCCCGTCGGACGGGACCTGGCACACCGTCACCGTCTGCGAGATCCCGGTCGGCCTGCGTACCGAGTACCTCTGTGTGCCGTCCGTGGAGCAGACCGTGTATTCGACGCTGGTGCTCTCCAACACCGTCGACCAGGCGCTGCCGGCGGGCCCGGTGGAGGTCACCGTCGACGACGACTTCCTGCTGACGGCCGCACTGCCCACGCTCGCCCCCGGCGGTGTCCGGCGGATGGGGCTCGGGCCGGCCGAGGGCATCCGGGTCACCCGCCGTACGCACCTGCACGAGTCGACCTCGGGCCTGCGCAACACCACCACCGTGCTCGACCACCGCGTCCACGTGGAGCTGGCCAGCCGGCTCGCGAGGCCCGTCACCGTGGAAGTCCGCGAGCGGGTACCGGTCACCTCCGATCCGGACGTCCGGATCGAGGAACGGGCGGACTGGACGGCACCCGAGGAAGGCACGGGGCCCGATCGGCACGCACCGGGCACCCGCGTCTGGCGAACGGACCTGCCCGCAGGTGCCACGGCCGCCTTCGACGGCGGCTACGAGATCCGCATCCCGGCCGGCAAGGCTCTGGTCGACGGCAACCGCAGGAGCTGACACACGCCATGTCCACCACCCCGAAGCCGATCGCCCTCCCCGTCACCGCCGTCACCTGCCTAGAGGATCGCGCCCACATCGAGCGCGCCGTCGTGCTCGATCTGGAGGCCGGGGTCCAGCGGCTGCGTCTCGGGCCGGTCAGTGCGCTGGCCGTCGACCGGACGCTCCACGCCGAGCTGACCGCCGATCACCTCGCGAGCGTGCTCGACGTACGGATCGTCCGCAGCTGGACGCCGCGCGGGCCGATGGCCTCGCCCGAGGACGACTCCGCCCTGCGCCACCGCGTACACGCCCTCGAAGAGGAGCAGGTGGCACTGGAGCAGCGACGCGACCGGCTGCGGGCCCGCCTCGGACTGCTCGGCCGGCTCGCCGCCGATCTGCTGCGGGAGATCGGCGAAGGCGCAGGCTCCGGGGAGCCCGACCGTCCCCGCTGGGCCCGCGAACTGGACCGGGTCGACGACGAACGCGACGAGCACGGCGAGCAACTCCGCGCTGTGGAAGCCCAACTGGACGCTCTCGCTGTCGAACTCGGCAAGGCCCAGGAGGCCATGCATCTCTCCGAGGAGGAGCCCGCCGAGCTGGTCGGCCATGTCGAGCTGACCGTGGAGGCCGCGGTCGCCGGGCCGGTCGGCCTGCGTCTGAGCCACCTCACCCCGTGCGCGCTGTGGCGGCCCGCCTACCGGGCCGTGCTCGACGGCGAATCGCTGACGCTGGAGACCGAGGCGATGGTCTGGCAGCGCACCGGTGAGGACTGGTCGGACGTACGGCTGACGCTGTCGACGGCCCGCTCGTCGCTGGCCACCGAACCACCACGGCTGGGCGAGGACCGGCTGACGCTCGAGGACCGCTCCCCGGCGGAACGCCGCACGGTCGACGTCGAGCTGCGCGAGGAGGCCATCAGCACCCTCGGCCCTGCCCCGGTGCTCGGCCTTCCGGGGGTGGACGACGGGGGCGAGGCGCGGGTGCTGAACTCCCCCGCGCCGGTCTCGGTGCCCGGCGACGGCCGCGCCCACCGCGTACCGCTCTCCGCGTTCACCACCGCCGCACCCAGTGAGTACGCCTGCTCACCGGAGTTGTCACCCCTGGTCACCCAGGTGGTGCGCTTCGACAACGTGTCCGGCCACGCGCTGCTCGCCGGGCCCGTGGACCTGGTCCGCGACAGCGGATTCATCGGCCGCGGCACACTGGACTTCACGGCCCCCGGCGCCCCCGTCGAGCTGGCCTTCGGCGGCTGTGACGACTCGGGAGTGGTCCGGCATGCCGAGGAGTCCCGCACCTTTGCGGGTATCACCCAGCGGACGGTGGTCACCCGCACGGTCCGGCTGCACCTGTCCCGGTTCTCCGCACCTGGGGAACACGACGCGCGGGTGGTCGTCGTACGGGAGCGAATCCCTGTCTCCGAGGTCTCGGCGGTGGAGATCCGCCTGCACGAGGACGCATGTTCCCCGGCGCCCGACGCGGTCGACGCCGACGGCATCGCCCGCTGGAACGTCACCCTCCCACCCGGCAGCCGCCGTACGGTCACCCTGGTGTACGCGCTGTCGGCGAGCGCCAAGGTCACCGGCCTCTGAGGCCGCCGGTGGGCAGGATCGGGCACGGTTCGGGCACGCACACCCCGTACCGGAACTTCCCCACCGGAAAGACCTTCATCGAGGCCGCGTACCCGCGTTGATGCCGGCCATCGCCTCGGGCCGAGGGAAAGACCGGGTGCCGGACGTACCGGGTGAGTTTGGCGAAACCCGGGGAATAAGTGGCGACAGACGATGGGAGGTTGCCATGGATGGCAGAGATCTGGAACTCGGCGAGCTTCTGGCCGCCGCGGAGTCCGCGCCGCCCGGGGAGTCGGTCGGTGTGATCGCGCACGATCTGCGCAAGCGCTTCGGGGCAGAGTGTGTGTCGTTCCTGTTCGTCGATCTCATGGGGCAGCGGCTGCTGCGCCTGACCGCGCCCGCCGAGGGTGACATAACGGACGCTGCGGAGCGTATCGATCTGCAAGGCAGCGTGTACGACACGGTGCTCCGCAGCCAGCGCCAGTACGTGGAGCCGGACGGTCAGGGCGGACAGCGCGTGATCTCGCCGGTGAGCAATCGTGGCGACTGCATCGGTGTGCTGGAAGTGACACTGCAGTACGCCGACGACGCGGTGCTCGGACAGATCAGCGACGCAGCCCACGCGCTGGCCTACATCATCGTCACGGACCGCCGCTTCACCGACCTGTACCACGCCGGCCGGCGCACCACTCGGACCAGCCTGGCCGCCGAGATCCAGCATCAGCTGCTCCCTTCGGCCTCCTGCTGCGAGGCTCCCCAGTTCACCCTCGCCGCAGGTCTCGTCCCGGCCGACGACATAGGCGGCGACACCTATGACTACACCCTCGATCAGGACACGCTGTACCTGTCCATCACCGATGCCATGGGTCACGACACCGAATCCGCCCTGCTGGCCACGTTGGTCACCGCTGCCCTGCGCGGCGCCCGCCGCACGGGAGGCGACGCGCTGCATCAGGCCCAGAGCGCTCACGAGGCGCTGCTGAGCAACAGCCGCGGGCTGGCCACCGGACAACTGCTGTGCATCCATCTCGAAACGGGCACCTGCGAACTGGTCAACGCGGGACATCCCTGGCCTCTGCGCCTGAGGGACGGTGCTGCCGAGGCCGAGGAGGTCCAGCTCGCCGTGAACCTGCCGTTCGGCGTCGCAGCGCCCACCTCCTACCAGCTCCAGGAGCTTCAGTTGCTCCCCGGCGACCGCTTGGTCCTGCTCACCGACGGCATGCAGGATCGCGGTGCCGCAGCGGTCGATCTGGCCTCTCTCGTGGGCGACACCCGAGCCTCGCATCCCAGGGAGGCCGTTCGCGCCCTGACCACAGCGGTCCTGGATGCCTGCCGGGGCAACCTCAAGGACGACGCCACTGTCGTCATCCTGGACTGGCACGGTGCCGAAGGGTTCCCTCCGCGAGGCGCTCGCGCAGCGTATGGCGACTACGAATCGGCAAGCAGACCATGAGAGGCCCGGAAGGTCGTCCCCGTCATGACCGCTCCTCCGGGTCCTCGAGGAGCTGCTCCGTCCAGATGGTCTTGCCGGAGGCGGTATAACGGCTGCCCCAGCGGTGGGTGAGCTGGGCGACCAGGAACAGCCCGCGGCCACCCTCATCGGTGAGGCGGGCCCTGCGCAGATGCGGCTGCGTCTGGCTCGGGTCGGACACCTCGCAGATCAGTCGTCGGTCCTTGATGAGACGAAGCAGCACCGGACCACCGGCGTAGCGCATGGCGTTGGTGACCAGTTCACTGACGATCAGTTCGGTGGTGAACACGAGTTCGTCGAGTCCCCACCGGGTCAGCTGGCCGGCCGCCTCGGCCCGGGCATCCGCGACCCGCTCCACGTCCGCGGGGAACTCCCACGAGGCCACCGCTCCTTCGGTCGAAGCCCATACGCGCGCCACCAGCAGTGCGGCGTCGTCGTCCGGCGGCTCGCCGAGGAAGGGAGCGAGGACGGCCTGCCCCAGGTCCTGCACCGGAAGCGGACGCCGTCCGCTGGGCGGCGCCCCGGTCCCGAGCTGCTCGACGACGACATCACGCGCGCCGTCCTTGGCGAGTGACCCGGCCAGAAGGGCGAGGACGTCTCCGGGTGCGATGTCCAGCTCGATGGGTTCGAACGGAGCGCCTCCGAGCCCCAGGGCAGCTCCCACGGGGAGCTCCACCGTGCCGGCGGCGCCACCGTCCGCGGGTGCCAGCAGCGGGGCCGGATGCCCGGCGCTCGCCATCGAGCACCGGCCGCTGACGGGGTCGTACACCGCGTACAGGCAGGTGGCGCCGCGCACGGAGCCGTCCCTCGCCTCCGGCAGTTGCTGTTCGGCGAGCCGTACGACCAGGTCGTCGAGGTGGGTGAGCAGTTCGTCGGGGGCGGGGTCGAGGTCGGCGAGAGTACGTACGGCGGTCTGGAGGCACCCCATGGCAGCGGAGGCGTTCAGCCCGTGACCGACGACGGTGCCGACCACGAGCGCCACCTGGGTGGAGGACAGGATGATGACGTCGAACCAACTCCCGCCCGTACCCGCCGCCGTGCGACCCGCTACGTAGAAGCCTGCTGTGTCCGCCGCGGTCACCGCCACCACGGGCTGGGGGAGGAGGCTGCGCTGCAGCGCCTCGGCCATACGGCGCTCCCGGGTGTAGCGGCGGGCATTGTCGATCGCCAGGCCCGCCCGGGAACCGATGTCCGAGGCGAGCGCGGCGGCCTCCTCGTCGAACGGCGCCCGTTCCGCCGTGCGCCAGAGCGCGACCGCGCCGAGCACCCGGCCTCTGGCGTGCAGGGGCACGACCATGAACGACGTGGCGCCCGGGGCCTGCAGCAGCCGCTTGCGCCTCTCGTCGTCTCCGATCCGCGCCCTGAGCTCGGAGACGTCGCGGTCGAAACGCGCGGTGCCCGCCCGGAGCAGGTCACCCTCCGCGCCCTGGACCCGGACGACCGAGTCGAGGGGATACAGCCCGGCGGGCCAGTGACCGTCCCGCGCGACCGCCGCGACACGCAGCAGCGTCGCGCCGGTCAGCAGATCGCCTGGTTCCTTTCCCACCAGGACCGTCTCCGTCACGTCCACCGCGGCGAGATCCGCGAACTCGGGGACGAGCAGGTCGGTCAGTACCTCGGCGTTGCGCCGCACGTCCAGGGACTGGCCGAGGCGGGCGGACGCCGCCGCTACCAGGGCCGAGTGCCGGCGCGAGCGCTCCTGCTCCGTCACGTCGGTGAACGTGACGGCGACACCGCGCAACGTCCCGTCCCTGCCCCGGAGCGGCATCGCCGAGATCGACACGCTCCGCTCACGGTGGGGGCTTACGGCGAGCCGGGCGCTGCTCACGAAGTCGATGAGCGCCTCACCGGTTTCGGCGACCTGGCGCAGGCCGCCTTCGATACGCGCACCGTCCTCGGGTACGAGCAGAGTTTGCAGGCTCTGCCCCAGCCGACCTCCCGAAAGCTGCGAAAGCACCGGGTCGGGATCGCCGGGCGCGGGATTCGTTCTGGTCACGCGGAGGTCCGTGTCATGAATGGCGATGCCGATCCCGCTCTGGGTGAACATGGCCCGCAGCAGTGCCTCGTCCTCGTCCCGCCGATCGGCGACGGCCGCCGGCATGATCCGCATGAGGAAGGCCGGCCGTGGCGAGGCTTCCACCGGCAGCAGGTCCAGACGTACGGCCAGCGGCTCCGGGCACCTGCGCCGAAGCCTGGCTTGCACGGAGGTGAAGGAAGGGTCCGGAGCGCGCTCGCGCAACTTCTGCCAGACACCCGGCTCAGCGAAGAGGTCGTCGGCCCTCGTGCCGCGCAGCTCCTCCGCAGGAACCCCGATCAGCGCCACGGCGTCGGCCGTGCACCCCCGGATCGTCCCGTCCTGGTCGACCACGAGCACCGCGGTGTCCTCCGGCCGCCCGGGGCCCGAGCCTGGGCCTGGAGTCTGCTCGCTTCCGCTCACTCGTCGATCACTCCCGGGCTGCGGTCACACCAGCTACGGCCCCTGCGTTTCGGCATCTCTACCGGGACCGTGCGCGCGCAGCCCCTGCCGGCTCTCCACCGCCATTGTTCCGCAGCCCGTCCCCGTCCGCCTTTCGGCCGGAGACGCGGGCAAGGGCCCCCGCACCGCCCGGCGGCGGGCCCGCGGACGCGGGTCCCGGTGCCGTAGGCAGTGCAGCTCCGGTTGTCGGCGCCGGACGGCCGGCGGACGGTGCCGCCGGGGTCAGCCCGACTTCGGCGGCTTCTGCGCGTCGAAGGCGAACAGCGTGTTCTTCGCCGCGGCCACGATCACCGTACGCCCCGCAACGGTCACGCGCGGGCTTGCGCCCTGCTCGCCCGTCAGACCATCGGCCTGCGGGTCTGTTGTCCACAGGGGCTTGCCGTCGTCCGGCGCCAGCGCGACCACCCGGCCGGTGGCCGAGCTGAAGTACAGCGCGCCGGCTCCCGCCGCGGGACCCGATGCGCCCTCCACGCTCGTCTGCCGCGACCACTTCTTCCGGCCGGTCGCGGGGTCGAGCGCCGTGACGAGACCGGTCTGCCCGCTCACGTAGACGGCGCCGTCCGCCATGCCGGGCGTCCCCGCGTACGTCTCGGCCAGTCGGGAGTACGTGACCTTCCGCGAGGCCGGGTCGACCCGCGCCACTCCGTCGTACCCGGCCAACGCCGCTCCCTCCATGTGTTCCTGAAGGAGTACGAGCCTGCCGTCGGCGAAGCCCATCGGCACGGCGGGGCCGTCTACCGCGATGGGCGTGCCCAGCGTCCCCGAGGCGAGATCGACCGTGTGCAGGGTGGGGTGGCGCACCTCCAGGGCATCCAGCTCCGCGTCCGTAGCGCACATCGCCAGGACCTGTGGCCCCGCCGGGACGGGAGCGCACTGCGTGCCCGCGGGGAAAGAGGTCCTCCAGGTGACCTCACCGCTGTGGGCGTCCCGGGCCTCGAAGCGGGAGTTGGAAGCATCGACCGTCACGACGGCGGAGCCGACCACGACGGCGTCCTGGGTCCGGCCCGTGACGGCCGTCGACTGGGCGCCGGACGGTACGGACCACAGCTCCCGGCCGTTGTTCGCGTCGATGGCCACCACCTCGCTGGAAGGGTCCTGCGGGGCGTCCTGGGCGGCGAAGCGGTAACCGAGCACCGTGTCGTCGGTGGCGCCCACCAGGTGCATGCCCTGGACGGGGACGCCCGGGCTCTTCGCCGTCCACACCCGCGAGCCGTCCAAGGCGCTGATGCGGGCGGCCACAACACCGCCGCCCCCGCAGAACAGCGCGTCGCCGCGCGCGACGCAACGCAGCTCGTCGGGGATGTCCTCGCGGCCGCCCGGCACGGTCGTGCGCCACGGCTCGAAGCCGTCCGGAAGGACGGCTCCCGGCGCCGCCACGCTGTTCTTCCTGTCGCCGTCGCTGTTCCCCCCGAAGCCGCCCGCCTGCAGCGCGGCGACTCCCCCGCCGATCGCTGCGACCGCGACCGCCGCCGCGAGCACAGGACGCCACCGGCGACGCAGACGGCGCCCAATGGGAGTGCCGGTGCTCCCTGTATCGGGACCTGCCGGGGCGGTGGACGGAGCAGTCGGCGCAGGAGTAGCCGGCGTCACGAGGTGATGCTGGGTGATCATGTCGCGGGTGCGGCCCGCGCCGCCCCCGTTCGCGTCGGTCCCCCCGAGATCGGCCGGCAGGTCCCGCAGCAGCACGAGGAGTTCGTCCGCCGAGGGGCGCCCCTCGGGCTCCTTGTCCAGGCACAACTCGACGACCGCGCGCAAGGCCGCCGGCACGGCATCCAGCGTCGGCTCCTCGTGCACCACCTGATATGCCGTCATGTACGGGCTGTCCGCGTCGAAGGGACCGTGACCCGTCGCCGAGTACACCAGCAGCGTCCCCAGCGAGAAGACATCGGACCGCGGCCCCACACCACGCGGCGCCTGCAACTGCTCCGGCGACATGAAGGGCGGCGTACCGATGACCCGCCCGGTCATCGTCAGTGTCTGCTGGTCCACGGCGCGCGAGATGCCGAAGTCGATGACGCGCGGGCCCTCGGGCGAGAGGACGACGTTCGAGGGCTTCAGGTCACGGTGGACGACGCCCACCCGGTGGATGTCGCGCAGCGCCTCCGCCAGCCCGATGGCGAGCCTCCTCAGCTCCGCTCCGTCCAGCGGGCCCTTCGTGGCGATGTGCTGGGCGAGCGTGTGCCCCTCGATATAGGTCGTCGCCATCCACGGCTGCTCGGCCTCAGGGGCCGCGTCGACCACGGCGGCGGTGAACGCACCGCTCACCCGCCTCGCCGCCGCCACCTCCTGCCGGAAACGGGTGCGGAACTCGTCGTCCCCCGCGAACTGCTGGTGGATCAGTTTGATCGCGACAGGTCGTCCCGAGCTCGTACGGGCCAGGAAGACCGTGCCCATGCCACCCGAGCCGAGCCGCGCCTCGAGCGGATAACCGCCGATCTCGACTGGATCGCCTCCGCGCAGCGACACTCTTCCCGTCCTCCCGTTCCCCGTGCACGTCTGCCACCACGGGCCTGCGTATCTGTCCTGCACACAAACTAGCCGCAGGGCAGTACGGCAGAGCAACGCGGGTGACGAACAGGGAGCTCGGTGTCCCTCCCTTGGGGAGATCACCCTCGCTGACGGCCGACTGCCCGAGGAAGCTCAGCCGCACCTGCCCGTGGCGCAGGCCGCCGGGACGCCGGACTCCCGCTGCGGGCGTGACCCTACGCTCCGCGTGTGCGGGTGCAGCGGCGGGCGAAGTCGAGCGTGCGGGTGTAGCACTCCTCGACGCCCTCGTCGGAGATGCCTACCCACAGGTGGTTGCCGCCGGTGACCAGACGGAGGTCGGGTTGATGACCGGCCTCTCGGAGGGCCTGGGCAAGGCGGACGGACTGCCGGACGGGGATCAGGGCGTCGTCCGTGCCGTGCAGGATCAGGAAGGGCGGCGCATGCGGGCCGACGTGTGTGACGGGGCTGGCGTCGCGGGCGGCCTCGGGCCGGTCCGCCGGGGCGCCTCCGAGCAGCAGGGCCTCGAAGGTGGACGGGTCGTGGGCGTCGTACGTGCCCGCCGGCCGATCCTCGGCGAGTGCGGGCAGGTCCGTGGGGGCGTACCAGGTGACACAGCCGGCGACGGTTCCGGGCGGCAGGGTGAGCGCGCTCAGTGCGGCGAGGTGTCCGCCGGCGGACTCGCCCCACAGGACGGTACGGGTGGCATCGAGACCGAGGTCGGCCGCGCGGGTGCGCAGCCAGGTCACCAGGGCGGTCAGGTCCTCTGTCTGGGCGGGGTGGGGGGCCTCGCCGCTGAGGCGGTAGTCGGGGCAGACGACGGCGAACCCGGCCTGGGCCAGCCGGGCGAAGGGGCCGGGCTCACCGGACCGGAAGCGGGGGCCGAGGTCGTCGCGCAGTCCTGTGCGCCAGGCGCCGCCGTGGACGAAGACGACGACCGGCACGGGGCCGGGCGCGGTCTCGGGCAGCCACAGGTCGGCGGTGAGCGGGCGGCTGCCTTCGGGGACGGCGTAGACGGCGCCGCGCAGCAACCGGACGCCGTCGGCGGGGTGGGCCGGGTGCGGCAGCGGCAGGACGGCCGGATCGGGCGGGGCCAGCAGATGGAACGGGAAGGGAGCGGTGCCGGTCACCGTGCCGGTCCCGTCGTTTCAGCGCGCCGTGCGGGCAGGATGCGGTGGGCGTTGGCGGTGGTCAGCGTCCGCCAGTCGGCGGAGCCCTCCGGGGCGGGAGCGGCGTCCAGGCTCGCGATGTGGGCCTCCACACCGGCGGCGGGGGTCCAGCAGTGGTCGCTGCCGTACAGGAGCCGGTCGTTGCCCACAAGGCCCTGCAGGGCCGGGAGTTGGCGGGGCAGGGCGGGGCCTGCCACGTCGTAGTAGAGGCGGCCCAGTTGTTCGACGGCGCCGGGCGACTCGGTGCCGGCGGGCATGAACATCTTCATGAACCCTTCGATGCGGTCGGCCAGCACCGGCAGGGCGCCACCGCAGTGCGGGACGATCACGGTGACGTTGCCGTACCGCTCGAGAGTGCCGGCCATGAGCAGGTCGGTGACGGTGCGGGCGGTGTCGAAGATGAACTCGACCATCGGGCGGGGACGGCCGAGGGCGGACTGCTCCCAGCACACGGGGGAGGTCGGGTGGAGGAAGACGACCGCGCCGCGCCGGTCGAGTTCGGCCCAGACGGGTTCGAGGTCCGGGTTGCCGAGATAGGTGCCGTGGGTGTTGGTTTCCAGGACCACGCCGTCGGCACCCAGAGTGTCGAAGGCATGAGCGATCTCCGCCAGGGCTCCGTCGACGTCCGGCAGGGGAAGGGAGGCGAACAGGCCGAAGCGGCCGGGGTGTTCGCGTACGGTGTCGGCCCCGTCCTCGTTGACCTCCCGTGCCAGGCGGCGGGCAGCGGCATCGTCGCCGAAGTGGATGCCCGGGGAGGAGATCGACAGCACCGAGGTGGCGATTCCACAACGGTCCATCAGTTCCACGTGCGCGGCGGCTGACCAGCGGGGCCAGGCGGGCACCCCGTCGGGGAGTTCGTGCCCGGCCTCGCGCGCCTGACGGACGTAGGAGTCGGTGACGAAGTGGGCGTGGACGTCGAGGTACCCGGGGGCGCCGGCGGACATGGGCGGTTCCTTACTCTGGGACGGACGGCGAAGGGGTGGTGCGGCGGCGGGTCAGGCGGTTGCGGAGAGCGGTGGCGGCACGTTCGCCGAGCACGATGCCGGCCAGCCCGGTCAGGCCGATGAGGGGTGGGGCGGGCGAGGTCAGGTCCAGCGCCCAGTACACGGCCCCCATGAGCAGCCCGGCGGTGAAGGCGAGCGCTGCTTGCCGAAGGAGGGGGCGGGTGATGCCGGGGGCCTTCATCCGGCCTCCAGTGCCATCTGGCCCAGCAACATGCCCAGCAGGCCGACCAGGGCGATCGGGGGCGGTGCGGGTGACGTGACCCGCACCGCCGCGTACAGCACGCCGACCAGAACGCCGGCGAGCAAGGCTTTGACGTACGGCACGGGGATTCTCAGCTTCCCGTGCGCCACTTGTGGTCGGGCAGGAAGTTCACGTCGTACTGCTGAGGCACCGTTCCGAACTTCTGCGGTTCGGGGATGAACGGCCGCTGCGGCAGGCCGTGTTCCTCCGTGGGGGTGCCGAGGTTCTCGAAGAACCGCTCGAAGGTTCCGCCCGGACCGGCGGCGACGCCGACGATGCGGCTGTGGTGGCGTTCGATGCGATAGGCGTGCGGGCAGTTCTTCGGCACGAAGCCGAAGTCGCCCGAGGTGAGGACCTTCTCGTGCTGCCCACCCTCCAGGTCCTCGACGAACAGGCGCACCGCGCCGTCGGTGATGTAGAAGACCTCGTAGGTGTCCGGGTGGGAGTGGGCGGGGATGACGTCGCCCTTGGGTCCCTCGCAGGTGAAGAAGTTGAAGGTGTTCTCCGTCTGCTCGCCGCCGGCGTAGACGGTGAACATGTCGGTGAAGAGATGAGCGCGGTCGCCCATGCCCTTCTCGATGAAGTACGGCTTCCCCGGCTCGGGCGGAATGTGTGAGCGCTCGCGGTATCGGGTGGCGAACTCGATGGTCATCGTGGTCCTTCCTGACTGCGGACGGCAGAGGGCGGCGCGCAGCGGGTGGCTGGGTACGGTGAAGAGAAGGCGGCCGACGGACGCCGCGTGCCTCGAGGTCGGCACGACGGAGCCGGAACCTTGGCGTCTCGTCGTGCGGTGAGGCGCTCTTCAGCCACGCTAGGGCCGGCGAAAGGAGCTGCTCGGCGTAGAGTCGGGCAGGCGATGAAGAAAAACGGACAGATCGCGGCCGGAGGCGGTGCGGCCGGGATCCCTGTCGTGTCCTACCGCCCGAGCCCCGGAAGACCACCGGGTCTGGAGATCCTCGACCTTCCCGGGCTCACCGCCCGTGCGGTCGAGCGCGGGATTCCCGTCACCGAACCCGCGCGTCCGGCGTTCCACCTGATCGTCGCCATGCACGGCGGGCAGCTGGAGTGCTCGGTGGACTTCACGTCGTACACGCTGGGCGCCGGCGACTGGCTGTGGGTGTGGCCCGGGCAGGTCCTGCAGTTGGCGGACGGACCGGGGGACGGCGATGCCACCGTGCTGGTCTTCCCGACGGGCTTCCCCAGCACCGCGGCCTACGCCTTCGTCCGGGACGGCGAGCACCTGCCGAACCGCCGCATCACCCCGGGCCCCGCGCGCCAGGCGGCCCTGCTCCGCCTCCTGGACGCGCTGGTGGAGGAGCACGACGATCTGTCCGGCCTGCCGCTGGAGGCGTACGTCGAGACGCTGGCCGACCTGCTCTCGGTGATCCTCATCCGGCTCGTCCACCTCGGCGATCCGCGACGGCACGCCCGTTCCGGTGGCAATGCGCCCTTCCACCTGTTCTGCCAGGCCGTCGAGGAGGGCTTCGGCCGCACCCACCGGGTCGAGGACTACGCCGCCCAGCTCGGTTACAGCTCGCGCACTCTCACCCGCGCCACCCAGGCGGCCCTCGGCTGCGGCGCCAAGCGCTACGTCGACGACCGGGTACTGCTAGAGGCCAAGCGCCTGCTCATCCACAGCTCGCTGCCGCCGGCCGCCATCAGCAATCGGATCGGTTTCGCCTACCCGACCGTCTTCAGCGCCTTCTTCCGTCAGCACACCGGCATGACGCCGACCGAGTTCCGGGCTCTGGCCAAGGGCTGAGGTGGGGGACGACGTCGTTCCGACCCTCAGGACGGATGACATGGCATCGCGCGAAGATGTCGCTCAGGCCATGAATCCCGGGGGCCTACGAGCACACCGCTGGAACCCGAGGTGTGCGGACCGTTCGCCGCCTGCGAACGGTCCGCACGCCCGTGGTCAGAGCTGGTTGATCGCGCGCATCGCCAGGCCCTCGGTGCCGGCCCAACCGTTCACCCGCGCCGCGTCGTCGTAGGAGACGGAGGAGAGGCCGTCGGGCAGGTCGAAGATGAGCGTGCCGTTGAGTTCGGTGCCCTCACCGGCGACCAGGGTGGCGGTGAACCGGTCGGACTGGTCGTACTCCGCCTCGCCGCCCTCGTCGTTACCGAAGACGTACAGGCCCGCGTACGCCGTGCCGTCTCCTTCGACGACGACGGGCTCGGTGTCCGGCTCTCCGAGCGTCTCGACGGTGGAGGCGTCGTTACCGGCCCCGAGCCGCACCAGCGGTGCCTCGTTGAGGACGCAGGGCTTCTTGTTGCCGTTGGTGACGGTCAGCAGGAAGTGGCGGGGGGTCTCCCCGGACGAGTCCTGCAGCTCGACCGCGGTGTTGAGGTCGGTGACTTTGCAGTCCTCGTAATCGGTGCCGTTGCCCCCGCCGGTTTCGCCGCCGCCCCCGGTCGTGTCGCCGGCCGAGCCGCCACTGCCGCTTTCGGTGGCGGAGTCGCCCGACGCCTCGGGACTCTTCGACTCGCTCTCCCCGGCCGACGCGGAGACCGACGGGGCGGCGTTGTCCTCGCCCCCGGAAGGCTCGCAGCCGGTAGCCCCCAGCAGCGCCGCGACCGCGGCGGCCCCCAAGAGGGTGCCGCGCAGGCCCTGACGTATCGATCCGACTCTCACTGTCTTCGAGTGCACGCTGTGTTCCCACTCCCCCGGGACCAGCCCTTACGACCGGTCGTGGCCTCAAGCTCTACACAGCCATTCTGGTTGTCGGCCCATCAGTCGGTCACCCCGGATCCGGGGCTGTTACAGCCCTCGGACGAACCGATGCCTTGGTGTGACAGAGCGTCAAATGAGCGTCGCCGGCGGGCGCCACTGCACCAGTCCGGGTCCGCCACCGTATGCCGTCTATCAGCTGCCGCCGGGCCCACACCGGCGGACGGCCCGGCTTGATGCCATGCGGCAGTAACGGCTCCAGCCGGGCCCACTGGCTGTTCGTCAGGTCACCACGATCCACAGCACGTGATCATTCACAACCAAGATCCACTTTCGCGATAGATCGCCCCTACGGGGTAATGTCCCGCGAGTGGAGATCGTGGAAATGACCTCGCTGGAACGTCGCCTCTGTCAGGCATTCCCTCGCGGCGAACCGATCGACCTGCGCCAGTCCCAGGACGAGAACCCCGAACAGCCCAGCGCCTGGGGTCCCGAACGGACCGTCCGCGCCGAGGTCATCCGCACCCTCCTCCTCGGTGGTCCGTCCGAACCCGGCGAGGTGCCCGCCCTCCACCTCACCGGTGCGCGGATCACCGGCCTCCTGAATCTTCAGCACGCAGAGATACCGCACCCCATCCGCCTGAACGTTTGCCACTTCGAGCAACCGCCAGACTTCCGCGGAGCGCAGACCCGCCAGCTTGATCTCAGTGCGTCCTGCCTCCCCACCCTCATGGCCACCGCCATACGCGTCGACGACGACCTCCGGCTCACTGGCTGCTGTATCCCCGGAAGCGTGCAGCTGGGCAGCGCACAGGTCTCCGGCGGAATCTTCCTCGACCGCGCCCGCCTCGGCGTCGACGGCGGGTGCGTCCTCCAGCTCAGCCATGCCTCCGTCGGCAACGACATCTGGGCACCCCAACTGGTGGCCCACGGCGAGATCCGCATCGGAGCCGCCCGCATAGAAGGCGCCCTTGATCTCGAAGACGCCCACATCAAGAACTCGGCAGGTGATGCCCTCAACGCCGCCCACCTGACGGTCGGGACCAGACTCAACGCGGGCGGCCTCGTGGCCGAAGGCCGCGTCAGACTCACCGCCACCAAGGTCACCGGCTGGCTCACCTTCATGGAGGCCCGGCTCCGCAACCCGGGCGGTGTCGCACTGGGCATCAGTAGCTGTGAGGCAGCAGGGTTCTCACTCTGGGACGCGGCTCCAGTCTCAGGCCACGTCAAAATGCACTACGCCAACTTCAAGGTCATCCACGCCAAGCCCGAAGTCTGGCCCGTCACGGTACGTCTGGAGGGCCTGACGTACGAGACCCTCGCCCCGCGGCTGCCGGCCGCACAACGACTCGCCCTGCTCGAGCGAGACGAAGACGGCTTCGTGCAGCACGCCTACGAGCAACTCGCGGCCTCGTACCGCCGCGTCGGTGACGACGCCGAAGCCCGTGCAGTCCAACTCGCCAAGCAACGCCGGCACCGGACCACGCTGCCCTGGTACGGAAAACTCTGGGGCTACCTCCAGGACGCCACTGTCGGCTACGGTTTCCGCCCCATTCGTGCTGTGGCCTGGCTCCTGGCTCTTCTGCTCCTCGGCTCAGTCGCCTACGGACTGAACCATCCACCCGCGGCCGAGCGGGGCAAAGGCCCGGAATTCAACCCCGTCATCTATGCCCTCGACCTCCTCCTGCCCATCATCGACTTCGGCCAGGAAAAGGCATTCACTCCGACCGGCCCTTACCAGTGGCTGTCCTATCTCCTGATCGCAGCAGGTTGGATCCTCGCCACAACCATCGCCGCCGGAGTGACCCGCAATCTCAACCGCCAATAGCCCGTCCTGCCTGCAAGCGAGGCGACCGTGTTGGTCGCAGTCCACAGTGAGGGGCTGTGACCAGTACCTTCGCAACAGGCCCTAGTGCATCAGCTCGGAGTGGGGGTGCTCTGGCGCTGCCGGACAGATGTAGAGCTGCTGGTCGTAGCCGCTGCCGATCTGGACGGCGGTCGGTTGCCTTGGAGCAGGGTTGGTCCCGAGGGGCGCGACGCGGGCATCGCGGGTGACGCGACCGCGGTCGTGCACCTCAATGCCTTGGGCGCGGAAGAAGTCGATCACGGCCTGACCCTCCGGCCCGGTGTGGCTGGAGGACGGACCGGTGTGTTCTCGGTCTTCGAAAACTTCGTTCGGGAGCCAGCTGCTGTCGTCGTCGCCCTCGAACGTGGCCATGGTCAGTAGGGCATCCATGTCGCTGCCGCAGGCAGGGCAGAGCCGCGGGGTGGGGTCGGTGGCGCCCCAGCGAGGCCAGCCGCCGACTTTCCAGCCGGGTGCGGCGGCCAACTCACGGTCGTAGAACTCCTCCGGGGACGACGCGTAGTCGTCCACATCGGTGACGGCTGCCTGCCATTCGCTCCAGGTCCCGAGCTGCTCCTGGAATTCCTTGCTCAACTCCAGGTGGTCGGGGTATTCGGTGACCTGCTCCGGGTTGAGCAGGCACGGCTCGGGCAGGTAGTTGTCGAACTGCATCGCGGGCGGCTCGGGGGGTGTGGTGAGGATGTCGGTGACCGTGGCTGCCGACCGCCAGAACAGCGCGGTCCTGGGCATGATCGGGTGATCGAAGGGACACCACAGGACTTGGAGCAGGTCCGCTCCTTCAGGCGCGTGCAGATCGGGCACGTCCCGCAGGTACAACTGGGCGACCGGCAGCATGGCTATGGACCCCTCGTACGGTGCGATGGCCACCCTCAGGGGAAACTTCCGAGGGGGGCGGATTCGCTCCAGGGCCTCTCGCTCCTGCGGGGTCAGGCCCCTGCCGCGCGAGGCGGCACGGATCTGCCGTTCCAGCCTCACGTCCGCTGGAGACAGAGCCTCGTTCATTCCGTCCACCACATGAGGGCCGTCGCAGTGCGGCCACGGCTCGTCGGCGGGCCATAGCAGCGGTCCGCCGATGGAACTGTCCTGCGGTGACGGAGACCCCGGGCGGGGGTGCAACCTAGTCGCCGTGCGCGCCAGCGGCGCCAGCTGAGGAAAGACCGCTGTGACGTCGAACGGCCGCGGTGGAGTGGTCGGAGTTCTGTTCACAGCCGCGATCTTGCCAACTCACTCTGACAACGCTCGCAGCCACCTCGGAGCAACCTCTCCCCCAGGCGAAACCCTGCAGGGTTGACCTGCACCTCTCAGGTACTCAAAACACTCGCTGAGAGAACCGTCAGATCATCGGGGCGCGCGCTTCACACGACAGACCGGAGAAGGCGAAGGAAGCCTTCAAGCACTGGCTCCTGAGAGCGCGAACCCGCCCTCCACGATGTGCCCAACACGGCCTGGCCACACGCATATAGGGGGCACGGACGTGTGAGGCGTGCGTCGGGTCGGACCGGGACACCCTTCCCTCCGGCACCGGGTTCGCTTCCGCCCGGAGCTCAGCTGACGTCCCCGCCATGCCGAGGCTTCGGAGCACCTGGTGGCACGAAGCACGCGGTGACTGTCTTGCCCGACGCCTGCGGATGCGTGGCCCAGCCGTCGGCGAGCGCGTCGACGATGGCCAGTCCGCGGCCTCCGGTCGTCGTGAGGTCTTCGGGCTGCTTGGCAGGGGGAAGGGGGTCGGAGTCGTGGACACTCACATGCAGGCAGTGGCTGTCCCAGGTGAGGACCAGCTGGGCGTCGCTGTGCGCGTGCACGTGCGCGTTGGTGATCAGCTCGGAGACACTGAGCAGTATCGCGTCCACTGTTTCGGGGGCGCTCTCGGTCCACTCCAGGGACATCAGGTGCCCCTGCGTCCACCGCCGACCGGCCCGCACCCCTTGCGACACCGGAAACGATTGCGCCCATCCCACCGCGCGCAGCGACGTGTTGTCCTTCCCCATCGGTCCTCCCTCACTCCGCTCTCTTCCTGCCCTCCTACCCCCGGCTTCGAAGGGCACCCCGGAATCCTCGTCACAGAGCCCGGCCGACGTCCCGAAGCCGAAGCGGAAACGAGGTCTGCCCTTCGGATGTCAGGGCACACGCACATCACCCCCTTCGAGAGGAGCACACCATGACCGGCATAGCCGCAGCCGTCCTGTTCGCCATCGCTTTCCTGATCAACGCAGCAGACATCACCACCAACGACGTCTTGTCCTCCGTGAACCTCATGCTCCTGGGCCTGACACTCCTTGCCCTGCACACCGCCGGAATCGGAGCCGGCCGCCGCCGCCCCTCCCGCAGACGCTGACGGCGCCGGCGGGACCCGGCGCGGGAGAGCGCTCATCAAGCCTTCTCCGTCGAAGTGCGCCCTGTGGCATCGGGTCACCGTAGGAGTGCGTCGAGAACCGTGCGGTCCCAGGACCTGTTCTGAGTCCGGATCACGGGAGTGTCCGGCAGACGCCGGCATACCCAACCTCTTGTCAGACACCGCTGTTTGTCAGACACCGCTGTTACGTTGGCGCGAGGATCTTGATTCGACCTCCGGAGAGGGCGTATGTACGACGAACGGCTCGCCGAGTTCTCCCGCGAGCGGCTGGACGGCCGTCCGGTACCCGACGATCTGCGCGTGCTGCTGGTGGCGCAGTGGGAGGGCCGCACCGACTTCACCCGCCTGCTCGACCTCGACTTCTTCGAGTCGGGAGAGGTCCACCCGCTCCTGGACACCAGCTATCTGAGCGAAAAGGAACGCGCGGACCCGGAGATGCAGGCCGTCAACGCCGCAGCCGCGGAGATGGCCACGTACGTCAAGCTCGTGGCGAAGGGCGGAAAGGGGTGGATCGGCTACTGGCTGCACCCCGACGAACCCGCGGACCGTGCCTGGCTCCTCGTAGAGCTGGACACCGAGTTCACCTTCTGGAGCCCGGTCGGCCTCACCCTGGCCGAGGGGGCCGCCGCCGAGCGGGCAAGCTACCAGGATGAGCCCGACGAGCGAATCGCGTTCACACAACTGGCCGCCGAACTCGCCGAGCTGGGCCTACCGCTGGGCACCCAGGACTACGACGCCCTTGATGACACCGAGTACAGGGTGGTCCCGGAGAAACTCATGGAGGAGCTGACCGAAGCCGAACGCGAGAAGCGCGGTCTTCGCTGAGCGGGAGACGCCGGCGCCCTGGTGCCACAAAGGCCCGCCATGCACCCGGAACCTCTCCAGTTGGGCCCGGTGCAGTGTTCGTTCGAGTCGAAGTTGGGCGTGAGCGTCCGAACAGGCTACCGGCGCGCGGGGGCTGTGGCTCCGGTGGCCGCCGGCTCTTCTGGCAATTCGTCGGCGATCAACGGCAGGTCGGTCTGCTCTGATCCGACTACGCTGGTGGCGTTTTCACACTTGAACGAAGGACACAAATGGCTCGCCCTTACAACCCCGGACCGAAACAGTTCGTCTTCGCTGTCGGTGATGGCAACGACCAGCAGGTCTCCGTAGGCGACCCTCAGGAAGCGTACGTAGCATTCTCCGCGTTCTTCCGAAATCGAGATTCTGATACCTACACCATCGAAGATGAACCCGCGAGCCAAAGCTTGGTGCTCATGCCCGGTCAAGGTGTGATCGCCCGGATCGAGGCGGCGGCGGATCAGTCTCGGACGGAATACCTCCAGGTCGATAGGGCCAATCGCTACCTGCCGAGCGCGATGCTGTTTTTCGAGAACGGATATTCCGGCCTCGACTACTTCGGCCAGTGGTTCTCGGACCTCGCGGACCTCGACGCGTCACCGGAGACTCGCGGTGCTACCCGCGCCGCCACGTTCACGACCGAAGCCGCGGCAATCGAAGAAGTCGGTCGGATCTGGGGAGATTCGGGCATCGTAGACCCGAGCGACCAGTACTACGTCTTCTTCGACTCGCATGATGTCGGCGATGACCGAGCTGAACGAGCCGAACTGCTCAAGTTGATCGAATTCCTCGGTATCGAACGAGTCGACGCCCCGGCCGAGGCCGCCGATGGCGAAGTCTGGGTGCGCACCGACACGCGCCTCGACGCCGAATTTGAACGGTGGTCATGAACAGATGGTTCGGGATGGGGCTGCAACATCGCCCAAGGTCTGACTCGACCATGACGGGCCTGCTCGCTCCGGGTGGCGTGGGTGTACACGAAAGCGGCTGGTCAGATCGGTGTAGGCAGGACTCGCCAGTCCCTTCTGATGGGGAAGACTGAGTCCATGAGAGACATAGTCTTCACGCGCAGGAGCGGCTGGATCCCGAACGTGATCCGCGAGGCCGGTGAACTGAAGCTGACGCTCGGTGCCGGGGCCGACGCCAACCATGAGCCTCGCACGTTCACGTTCTCGATCGGGGAAGCCCATCTTGCGGTGATCCGGGAGGACCTGGCCAGACACCTGCTGCTGTGGAGTGCGGTCCTTCCCCTGTGCGACGCCGCCGGCACCCGGGACCGGCTCGACGAGAACGCTGCCGTCGCACTCCTGGACCCGATCCTCCTCTCCGCGCCCGCGGACGTCGACGCGCTCTTCCAACGCATCCAGTGGGACAGGGGTCGGCTCATCGCCCATGGGGCTGACATCGATCTGCTCGAGCGCGGTCAGGTCTGCGCGGCGATGGGCGCGGCGACAGAGACGTCCAACGGGAAACGAGCTCAGGAGTACCACGCGAACCGCCGTCGCGCCGAGCGCGGAGCAGTACTCGGTCCACTCGACGCCGCGATTCTGAGGTACACGGGCCAGTACCTGCACGGTGCGACGATTCCGAAGCGGATGCCCGATGCCGTCGCCCCCGCGCTGCTGCCGGAGGTCATGCGTGTGATCGCCACCGCGGAGCAGGCATGCGCCGGGATGCGGATCGGCCGCGATCCGCGACGGGGCAAGCGCGCCACGGACAAGCGCGACTGGGACCGGATGGCGACGACGGTCGACGCGGCCGTGCGCCGTGCACACCCTGAGCTCGTCGATGACGCGGTGCATACCGTGAGCTTCCTGATGTGCTCGGAGGCCACGGACCGCTCCAGGAGCACGCCCATGGAGGATGACGAGGAGGCTGCCGACACCCGCGCCGACTTCGGCGAGAGTGCAAGGAAGACGATCCTGTCGTTCACCGACGACAAGGGCGTCGAGAAGAAGTGGATCCAGGACAATCACCGCACTGCCACCGCGGAATTCTGGGAGTTCGTCGGCGATCGCTCTGCCGCGGACAACGAAGTGTTCACCATCGAGGACGAGGAAATGGGCGAAGGGATCCAGCTCCACTTCTACGCGGACTCCATCGCCCGGGTCACGACGGTGCACGAGGGTGAAGGCGGCGGGTCGGATCCGGAGTACCGGGTCGAGTACAGCCTGGTCGACGGGATCGGCGGGTACCGGACCCTGGTGAGCGCCTTCGTCCGCGGCGGCTGCGCCGCACTCGAACAGCACGGCTCTTGGATCTCGGATGCCGCTGAGTTCGAGCGCGCGCGCCGGCGGCGCGACGCCAAGTAGTCCGCCGATGCTTGCCCTCACCGGTGCTACCCGCCGCTGGGAACCCAAACGGCTCCGGCTCCGACTGTTCACCAGCGCCGCCCGACTCGTAAGACGACCACTGCCCCTCCGCTCCTGGACCTCGCCCGCGAGTATTCGCTCCTTGTATTTCCAGAGCTTCTCCCGCTCCTCCCACATCAGATTGTCAGCCAGCTTGTTCACCTCTTCCCACGCGGTAGACCCGCCCGGCAGAAGGCGCCCCTGACTCGTCGTGCGATCAACCCACGCCATCGGATTCCGGCCGGTAGACCCGAAGGCACCGACAACCACAGCAGAGCTCTGCCACAATCCCTGCCAGGACGAACTACTCGTCCCCATCGGCTTGCGAGGAAGGATCAGCAGTGGCGCAGAGCCGCAAGGGGCATTACCGGGCAGCGACTTACGTCAGGCCTACAACGGTCTCCCGACGCATGAAGAAGCCCGCCACTTGGGTCGTGGTGACTCTTGCAGTGGTCGCCATTGCCGCCTGGAACACCCTCTTCGGCGGCGGTTCCGATGCTCCCGCTACAACACCCAAGCAGACGACTCCCACTGCCCAGGTGTCGCCGGCCCGATAGGCCGAGCGCTCAACCCCGCTCGGGACGTACGGTACTACCGTCCTTCCTCCGCCAGAGTCTCCCTGGCCATGTCTGGGGCTTCCGGTCTTCTGCAGCAGAAGGCGTCAAGTCCTGCTCTCTGTCGTCCTGTTCCACGCGGATTCTCTTCCACACCTCCTTCCACTGCCGCACCTGGTCCTCAGGTACTCCGCACGCCGACAAGTACGTGGGGATCGCAGTCCATGTACGCGGAAGCGTCTCGCGATTCAGCAAGTTGCTGACCGTGCCGTCCGCAATCTTGCGGCCCGATCGTTGGCTGATCGCCTTCTGCGACAGCCCGGACACCACCCGGACATCCCCGAGCCGCGCGATGAACCCCTCGGCTGTCCGGATACCACCGGGCGAGGGCCAGGCGCGGAGGGACGGATCCGGGCCACCGGACGTACTGACGGGAGAGTCCGGGTCGAACGCTCGGTTTCGACCGAGAGCCAGTCGGGCTCCCGTGTTCCGATTTCTGGCCTGTGGCTCGGGGCGCGACTGAGCGGCCAACGACACCCTCAGATGCCGATACACCGCGTCGAGCTCCAGCAACTCGGGACCGCCGACTATTCCACTGCGCAGAACTTCCAGCAGTTGCCCGGTGAAGGCCGTGTAGGTCTCACCTGGCGGAGCGAGAGCGGCACTCGTTTCCGAGGATGCGGCCAGAAGGTAACTCCCCTCCACTGAAGCGTGATCGACCAGCTTCGGGGGGCCGCCAGCCATGGTGCCCAAGGCGAGTCCGCTGAAGCAGCAGTCCAGCAGGAGAACCTGCCGTTCCGAGCGCCCCGCCAGGACTGCCTGGCGTAGCCACTCATAGTGGACAGACGACTCCGGCCAGTCCTGCTGGGATTTGGGCAACGCCAGCTGCAAACGGCTTTGCAGATCCACCAGGCCGTGTCCGGCGTAGTACACCAGCAGGGTGTCCCGGGCCTCCAGGGAAGCAGCCCGCAACGCGGCCATCACCTCGTCGGTGGACCCGGGGTTCGCCAAGATCACACAGTGCTCCGGCCGCAGCCCCCATGAGGTGGGCGACGCGAGCGCTTCGGCGAGTGCGGCCAGATTGTTGGTAACGGCCGGCAACGGCTCAAGGTGATCGAATCGGCTCGATCCGATGAGGACGGCACGCGATGCTCCCGGATCAGGCAACACACTCACTCGCCTCAGCTCTCCCCGCTCTGTCCGTCGTCCAGGACACGGATCACACGCCGCACCTCGTCGTCGCTGCAGTTGGTGAGCGCGATGGTCGTGTCGTCCCTGGTGATCGTGATCTGCGGGCTCTGCGGTCGAGTCCGCTTCCAGGCGATGACAGCCATCACGAATGAGGCCGCACTCCAGCCATTCTCGGTAACCATCTTGATTACTTCCAGGGTCGCCCCCATCTGCCCCGGCTGAGGGTGCCCGTCCGCTTTCACCTCCGAAGTGGAGGACCGCCGTACGGCTGCGTCGTTCCGCAGCCAGGCATGCAGCGACCGCAGTTCGCCCGCACCTTGCTCCATACGCAGATCGACGTGCATTGACGCCTCCTGACTCCCGATCTGCTGTCCTACTCGGACCTGCCGATACATCGTCGTTCAAAGTCCCGGCGGGCGAGGACATTTCCCCGGAACTTCCGCATGGTCAAGGCCAGCCAGGAGGGGCGTGACCGCCGAGGGCGCCACCACCGGCGACGGCCCCGCGCCCCCGCCGCCGACACGGCCGGCTCCCAACGCGGGGGCCGTCGCGGACTCCGTGCGTCGGTCAGTACAGGGTCCAGACCTGGTGGCCGCCACCGGTGGCGGCCCACTGCTGGAGGCCCGTGCCGGGCCCGGTGGACGAGCGCCGGCTCAGGCTGAACTACGCGCACGTCAACTCCTGACCTCGTGAGGGTCTGCCGCACGATCGGGTGACATCTGAAGTGACCTGTCCTGTAGGGCAGGTGGAAAGAATGTCGCTGCGCCCGTCGTGGACACGTCGCGTGCTGTGTACTGCACAGCGATCGTGGGTCGCAATTTCGGTCCCGGAAATTCGTCCGGGCGCTTGGACGGCACCAGATCGCCGGCTCGATAGGGCGAGGCGGGGCGGCAGGCGACAACGCGGTCGTGGAGTTCTTCTTCAGCCTGCTGCAGAAGAACATCCTCGATCGTCATAACCACACCGGCCCTCCAAGCCGCGTTCCCGAACCCGTCTCCCAGCCCTGCAGCAGACCCGACCGTCCGGCATGATGCTCCCTTCAGCTACGCACCGAGGGGGACCACCTATGAAAAATGACGAAGTCGCGGACCTGACGAACTTCCTCCAAGCTCGTATTGACGAGGACGAAGCTGGGGCACAGGCCGTGAAGCCCGACTCGGCCGAGGGCACCGCAGGGCTGAAGGCCCGGGTTCTCGCAGACATCTCCGCCAAACGTGGTGTCCTGCGCTTTGTGGAGCAGATGCAGCAGGACGCAGAGCAGGACGACTTCATGGTTCACCGTCCCGCCATGATTGTGCTCTCTGCGACTGCGTTCCCGCTCCGCCATCTCGTTGCGGCATACGCCTCACACCCCGACTTCCGGCCTGAATGGTTGCCGAACGAGGAGGAAGTCGAGCCGGACCCGAAACTCAGTCGCTCCGCCCGGGCATAGGTCGCAGGACTTACAAAGAGATCAAGGCCCGTCACGGCTTCACGCGATGGCGGGCCTTCACTCCCCTGTCACCCTCGGCCGGCACTCGCCGGCATAACGACGCGTTCGGCCAGGCCGCGTCAGGCGTGGCCGAGGAGTTCCTCGCGCCGGGCCAGCGTCCAGGGGCGCTAGTCGTCACGGTCAATGGGCAGCCTCCCGTGGTCACCCATGTCATCGCCTTCGCCCGGCGGTCTCCCGCGCCGCGGATGGCGAGGTGAAGGGCAAGTTCCTCGGCCGTGCAGGTGGGCTACAGCCGCTGCCCACGTTCGAGTTCACCAGCGAAATCACCGGCGGCGCCACTGGAGGTCGGCGGCGAAGGCCAGCTTCGATAGACAGGCGAACGCTCCCCAGGGGCCATCGTGCTCGTTCGGCACCACGGGCCTATCACCGAGTTGCTCGCGGGTGACATCCCCTAGGCAAACATCGCCGCGCAGCATCGCTGACCCAGTCCTGCCCAGAACTGGGCTCTCTCACTCGGTGCGGCCGGACATCACTCCTACGTGACGACAGACGCAGCCCTACCCGAAGAACGACAGACGAACGTGACGGTTTGCATTATCGCGATTCGTATCCACCAACCTCCGTTAAGGCAACCCTGAGGATAGCTGGCCACACCAATGAGAGATTGGTTGGGATTCGACTCTCCGGGAAGCTGCCACTGCTGATCCGCGAGGCACGCACATCGTTCAGACCCGAGCTACTGTGCTGACCACCCTCGCCGTAGGGCTGGACGTGATAAAGACCGTCACGTGCGAACAAGCGGCACTTCGTAGGAGTTCGACTCGGCGGACAGAGTCATCTGCCAACGATACGGTCGCGCTCGTCCTGGGATCTCTCGGCCTCGCGGTCGACCTACGCTGCAATCCAACGACGACACGACAGAACGGTCTTCCCCTCAGCGCACCGCGGGACGTCAGGGAAGCGCGACGAGGGCCGTGGCGTGGTGTCGAGGCTCATGTCCTGAGCGCATTCCGCGATCGTCCGTGCGGGACAAGCGGAGCCACTGGTGAAGGGTTGACGACCGGTCGGGCCATGTGGTTGTGGCCGTTGCTTGGAGTAGCGCAAAGATCCGAAACCGGCCGGCCGTACCCGGATGGCGGCTAACGTGGATGTGACGGATCACCTGAATGCTGGGGGCGGCATGGGACTGGCGAACGAAAAGATCATTTCCCAGGTGGAGGACCTGCTGCGGGGCATGGTCGTCATTCCCTCCATCCAGCGCGACTTCGTCTGGATGCGGCCTGACGTACGTGATCTCTTCGATTCGCTCTACCGGGGCTATCCGGTCGGCGCCCTGCTGCTGTGGAAGACCGGCCTGAGCGTCCCGTTCAAAACTGCCGCCGTCGTCCAGACCGACAAGACGACGCACCAACCCCTCTATCTGCTGGACGGACAGCAGCGGCTGACCTCCCTCGCCTGGGTCTACCGACCTCAGTCGAAGGCCGACGGTCGGCACATAGACCTGCGCTTCGACGTGCGTACCGAAGAATTCGTCACCCCGAGCGCCGTGCAGCGCAAGGATCCGCTCCTGATCCCGGTGTCGACGCTCCTGCAGGAGAACGTGCAGTTCTATCCGGTCCTGATCAAGGCCGGGGTGTCCCCCGACGACCCGGACTTCGGCACCTGGATGCAGCGGCTGCAGAAGGTGAACAACATCCGGTATCACCAGATCGCCGTCATCACCTATGAGTCCGACGATTACGAGGAGGTCGCCGAGCTCTTCGCCCGGCTGAACAAGGGCGGCCGACGGCTGTCCAAGGGCGATCTCGTGTACAGCGCCATCGCGGCCCGTTGGTCCGCCGGCCTGGACACCATGGATGCCTTTCACCAGGAACTGCGGGACAGCGACTTCGACCTGAACAGGGAAGCCGTCCTGCGCCTCATGAGCCTCCTCGCGGGCACCGGCGCCCATCACATCAAGCTCATCGGAGCGGAGGTGGACGAGACCGCGCTGAAGGAGGCATGGCACGCCACCGAGAGGGCCCTTCGCTTCGCCATCGACTTCCTGAAAGGCGAGTGCTCGATCCCCCGGTCCGAGATCCTCTCCTCGCCGAATGTCACGATCGTGCCTGCCCTGCTACTCCACCATCGGAGCGGCAAGCTGCGTCCGGGAGAGGCGCAGCTGCTGCGTCGCTGGGTGTACACGGCTATGGCCTTCAGCCACTACTCGCTGCAGGTCGAGGGCAAGCTCGACGCGGAGGCCCGGCTGATCAGGTCCCGTGCCGGGGAGGACCTGTTCGCCGAGCTCATCCGTCGTGCCTCCGGCCCCCGCTCCCTGGACAGCGCCCTCCACCCTAGGGACCTGGAGCAGAAGTACTCCACGCACGCCTTCTTCAAACTGCTCTACATCGCCGCGCTGCGGGACAGGGCGCGGGACTGGGCGACCAACATCGCCATCAACGATCAGCCGATGAGCAGCGGTTCCAGGATCGAGTTCCACCACGTGTTCCCTCGCGCCCGGGTCCAGGGGACGTACGCGAAGGAGGAGTGGAACAGCCTCGCCAACCTGGCCTTCGTCACCGGTCAGACCAACAAGATGATCTCCTCCGGGCTGCCAGCCGAGTACATGGCGGGCATCGCGCCGGAGCGCCTGGCCGAACAGTGGATCCCCAGCGACCCGGAGCTGCGGTCCCTGGACCGGTTCCCCGACTTCCTGGCTGCGCGCAGGAGCCTGCTGGCCAACGTCCTCAACGAACTCCTGGGTCTGCCCGCTTATGCCGGGGGGACCATCCGTCAGGACTCCGACGAGATGCCCGCCGACGAGACCGTGATCGCGGAAGATCCTTCCGCGCCCGCACTGGTCAAGGCAGACGTGCAGGCGTTGCGCACGGAGCAGGGCGTCGAGTTGCACGCCGTCTACGAAGGTCGGCGCACCACCGCCTACTACGATCCGCCGTCCCGCACCGTGACGATCCCCTCCGGCCCCGGCCGCGGCGTGTACGAGTCCCCCAGCGGGGCGGCGGTAGCCGTGGTGCGGGCTCTCAACCCGCACGTCAACCCGAACCGTAACGGGTGGTCGTTCTGGACCGTCACGGCCACGGGGACGCTCCTGCAAAGCATCCGGTGACGGACGGCAGCCACGGCTGTGCACGTTGTCTGCTGCCCGTCCTACGTCAGACATCTCGATCAACAGCCCGGGGATTCGCTCGTTGCACTCCACGGCCATCACCCGATCGGTGGCCAACTCGAAGAAGCTCAGTGTTCAGCATGGATGCAGGTGCCGTATCACCACCAGACCAAGAACCCGTCGGCAGCCTCACTCCGGGGGCAGTTGGCGCGGCCGGACTTGCTATCTACAGTCCGCAAAAAGTCGGCGTTCTATCCGAGGAAACTCAACCGCACCCGCCGCTCCGCATTGTCGACGTTCGTGTCCACCAGGCAGACCGACTGCCACGTACCGAGCTCCAGCCGCCCCCCGATCACCGGCAGCGTCGCATGCGGCGGGACCAGCGCGGGGAGTACGTGGTCGCGGCCGTGGCCCGGGCTGCCGTGGCGGTGCTGCCAGCGGTCGTCGGCGGGGAGCAGGGTGTGGAGGGCGGCCAGCAGGTCGGCGTCGCTGCCCGCCCCGGTTTCCAGGACGGCGATTCCGGCCGTCGCGTGCGGCACGAAGATGTTGAGGAGGCCGTCCCGGCCGTGGGCGGCGGCGGTGAGGAACTGTTCGCACTCCGCCGTCAGGTCGGTGACGGTCTCGGCCGTCCCGGTGGTGACGGTCAGGACGCGTGTGGTGAAGGTATCCGGCATGGTGCCATTCTCCCTCTCACGCGCTGGGATCGCGCGTCCACAGAACGAGACGCCATTGACCGGTTCCGTTCCGCGTCGCTACGTTCTGCGCCATGTTCCGTTCAGCTCTGCTCACTTCGCGCGGTCACATCGACCTGCTGCGGGTGGCCTCCGCCGCGTGTTGTCGCGGCTGCTGACGTTCTCTCAGCGCTTCTCCCTACGGTGACCGGGTGCGTGACGCGCCCGCTCCTGCCGTACGCGTCCGCGCACCGCCTCACCCTCCCCCTCCTGTTGCGCCTGCCGTTGCACCCGCGCGTCCGCCTGTCCTAGCGGACCCGCGCCCGGCATGGTGCGGCACGGCGTACGGGGCGTGAGGGGTGCGGCCCCCGCGTTTCCCTGCTCATGGAGTCCTCATGACCGTTGACCATGCCCCGCCGGATATATCGCCGGTATCCGGTAAGTCCTTCCCCTCCCCCGCGCCTCCCCTCGATCTGGAACCGGTCCTGCCAGAGGCGGCATCAGGTCTGCGGCTCGGTTCGGTGCCGCGATGGATACGGCGCACCATCGGCCCGCTGCTGCTTCTCGCGCTGTGGCAGGTGTCCAGCGCCACCGGGGTCCTGCACCCGGACGTGCTTGCCTCTCCCGGCACCATCGCCCGTGCCGGTGCGGATCTGATCGCGGACGGCACCCTGCCCTCCGCGATGGGTGTGTCGCTCCGGCGGGTCGCCGTGGGGCTGCTGCTCGGCGGGATCATCGGCACGGCACTCGCGCTGGTGTCCGGGCTCTCCCGGCTCGGCGAGGACCTGGTCGACGCGACCGTGCAGATGCTCCGGACGGTTCCCTGGGTCGGCCTGATCCCTCTGTTCATCATCTGGCTCGGGATCGGCGAAGCCCCGAAGGTGGCACTGAT
Organism: Streptomyces sp. NBC_00234; assembly: GCF_036195325.1. Classification (NCBI taxonomy): domain Bacteria; kingdom Bacillati; phylum Actinomycetota; class Actinomycetes; order Kitasatosporales; family Streptomycetaceae; genus Streptomyces; species Streptomyces sp. NBC_00234. Next base: position 1,062,602 of record NZ_CP108101.1, read on the forward strand.
CGCGCTCGGGGTCGCCTTCCATCTGTATCTGAACGTGTATGCCGGAATCCGCGGTGTCGACGCCCAACTCATCGAGGCAGGGCAGTCGTTGGGGCTCGGCCGGTGGGGTCTGATCCGGCATGTGGTGCTGCCGGGTGCGCTGCCCGGCGCCATGACGGGGCTGCGCTACTCGCTCGCGACCGCCTGGCTGGCGCTCGTGTTCGGCGAGTCGATCAACGCCGACGCCGGCATCGGGTTCCTGATGAACCAGGCACGGGAGTTCTTCCGGACCGACGTCATCGTCGTCTGCCTCGTCGTCTACGCCTTCCTCGGCCTCACCGCCGATGTCATCGTCCGCATTCTCGAAAGGCTGCTGCTGCAATGGCGACCGACCTTCACGGGCCAGTGACCGCCCCCGGCGCCGAGCCGGACCCCGCCGTACGGATCGAGGGGCTGACCCGGTCCTTCGCCGGAAGGCCCGTGATCGACGGGCTCGATCTGACCCTGCGGGCAGGGGAGTTCACCGCCCTGCTCGGGCGGAGCGGCTGCGGGAAGTCCACTCTGCTGCGGGTGCTCGCCGGGCTGGACCGCGAGATCAAGGGCACGGTGCTCGTGCCCAGGCGGCGGGCCGTCGCCTTCCAGGCCCCGCGGCTGATGCCGTGGAAGCGGGTGTGGCGCAACGTACTGCTCGGGCTGCCGGGCAACCCCGAACGCGCCGTGGCCGAGAAGGCGTTGGCGGAGGTGGGGCTGTCCGAGCGTTCGGGCGCCTGGCCCAAGACGCTCTCCGGCGGCGAGGCGCAGCGCGCTTCGCTGGCCCGGGCTCTGGTGCGCGAGCCCGATCTGCTGCTGCTCGACGAGCCGTTCGGCGCGCTCGACGCACTGACCAGGATCAAGGCCCAGCAGTTGGTGGCCGAGCTATGGCAACGGCGTGGCTGCGCCGTGCTGTTGGTCACCCATGACGTGGACGAGGCGCTCCTGCTCGCGGACCGGGCCCTGGTGATGAGGGACGGCGGGATCGCCTACGACACCCCCGTGGACCTGGACCGGCCGCGCGGTGTCGGCAGCCCCGGATTCGCCGCCCTGCGCTCGCGACTGCTGGCCGAGCTGGGCGTCGAGAGCCCGTCCGCTCCGGCCGAGGCCGCCTGAACCGGACCACCACTCACTCCATACCACCTCCCGAAGGAGAAACCATGAGACGCCGTACCCTGCCCGCCCTGCTGCTGCCGTTCACCCTGCTGCTCGCCGCCTGCGGCGGGACGTCCTCCGCCGACACCGGGAGCACCACGGACGGCTCGGGCGCCGTCACGCTCAACGTCGGTGACCAGAAGGGCGGTTACGAAGCCATCCTGCGCGCTTCCGGAGAGCTCGACGACCTCGACTACCGCATCAAGTGGTCCACCTTCACCTCCGGACCACCCCTGCTCGAAGCGGTCAACGCAAAGGCCGTGGACATAGGAGGGGTCGGCAACACGCCGCCGGTCTTCGCCGCCGGCGCCGACTCGAAGATCGTCGTGGTGGGAGCCACCCATGGCTCGTCGGCCGGTGAGGTGATCGTGGTTCCCGGGGACTCGCCCCTGAAGAGCCCCGCGCAGCTCAAGGGCAAGTCGATCGCGGTGGCGCAGGGCAGCTCCGCCCACTACCAGTTGGTCGCCTCCCTGAAGAAGTCCGGCCTGTCCGTCTCCGACGTCGAGCTGAACTATCTGCAGCCCGCCGACGCGCTGGCCGCGTTCAGCCGGGGCAAGGTCGACGCCTGGGCGATCTGGGACCCGTACACCTCGCAGATCCTGCGCACCACGAAGGCCCGGGTACTGACCACCGGCGAAGGCGTGGTCAACGGGCTCGGCTTCCAGGTCGCCTCGCCCTCCGCCCTCGCGGACAAGAAGAAGTCGCGGGCCATCGGCGACCTGCTGGTGCGTCTGGAGCGGGCGCAGGGCTGGGTGTTCAAGCACCCCGAGGCGTGGGCGAAGGTCTGGGCGAAGGAGACGGGCCTGCCGTACGAGGTGGCGCTCGACGCGGTGAAGCGCAGCTACGGCACGCGGGTCCCGGTCGCCATCGATCCCGCCGCGATCGCCTCCGAACAGGCGATCGCCGACACGTTCGCCGAACTGAAGCTGATTCCCCGCCGCTTCACCTTCGAGGACTACGTCGACACCCGCTTCAACCGTGATCTCCCCCCTTCCTCCACCGCTCCGCGTTCCTACGGAAAGGCATCCTCATGACCGTCTCCCTGCACTGGTTCCTGCCGACGGGCGGCGACGGCCGGACTCTGGTCGACCGGCACGCCTACACCGACGGCGGAATCAAGCGCGACCGGATCACTCCCGTCAGCGGCATCCGCGCGCCCGATATCGAGTACCTGATCCAGATCGCCAAAGCGGCCGAACAGCTGGGCTTCGAAGCCGTACTGACGCCGACCGGCACCTGGTGCGAGGACGCCTGGCTGACGACGGTCGCGCTGGCCCAGCACACCGAGCGGCTGAAGTTCCTCGTCGCCTTCAGGCCCGGGGTCATCTCCCCCGTGCTCGCCGCGCAGATGGCTGCCACGTACCAGCGGATCACGCGGGGGCGGCTGCTGCTCAACGTGGTGACGGGCGGCGACTCCACGGAGCAGCGGCGCTTCGGGGACCACCTGGACCACGACCGGCGCTATGCCCGTACCGCCGAGTTCCTGTCGGTGGTGAAGGGCGCGTGGAGCGGGCGGCCGTACGACTTCGCGGGCGAGCACTACCAGGTCGACGGTGCGCTGACGGCACTGCCGCCCGACCCACTGCCGGAGATCTTCTTCGGCGGTTCCTCGGCCGCGGCCGGGCCGGTGGCGGCGGCGCATGCCGATGTCTATCTGACCTGGGGCGAGCCCCCGGCCGCCGTCAAGGAGAAGATCGACTGGATCCGGCGGCTGGCGGAGGAGCAGGGACGCACCGTCCGCTTCGGGATACGGCTGCACACCATCTCGCGCGACTCCTCGCGCGAGGCGTGGGCGACGGCTGACCGGCTGCTCGGCGATCTCGACCCCGAGACGATCGCCGCGGCGCAGCAGGCGCTGGGGCGGAGCGAGTCGGTGGGCCAGCAGCGGATGCTCGCGCTGCACGGCGGATCCCGCGACAAGCTGGAGATCTCGCCGAATCTCTGGGCGGGTGTCGGTCTGGTACGGGGCGGGGCGGGAACGGCCCTGGTCGGCAGTCATGCGGAGGTGGCCGACCGGATCGAGGAGTACCACGCACTGGGTGTGGAGCACTTCGTGCTCTCCGGATATCCGCATCTGGAGGAGGCGTACTGGTTCGGCGAGGGCGTGACGCCGGAGCTGGCGGCGCGGGGGCTCCTGTCATCGGTCCCGGCCTCACCGCTGCTCTCGGTGCCCGCGGCCAACGGGCGTCCGGCATCGGCCCCGGGCGGCGCTCCGCTACTCGTCGCCGGGGGCCGCTGAGCGGAACCCGGCCGACGAGTCCTGGATCTTCCCGGGCACGGGAAGATCCAGGACCCGGACGCAGTTGGTAGAAGCGTGAACAACTTCGGGATGCGTGAGCTGGACGTGGTCGTGGTGGGCGCCGGGCAGGCGGGCCTGTCGAGCGCCCACCACCTGCGGCGGGCCGGGCTGGAGCCGGACCGCGACTTCGTCGTCCTCGACCACGCCCCCCGGGCGGGCGGCGCCTGGCAGTACCGCTGGCCCTCCCTCACGTACGGCAAGGTCCACGGCATGCACGCCCTGCCGGGCATGGAGCTGACCGGCGCCGACCCCGCCCGGCCCTCCTCCGAGGTGATCGGCGAGTACTTCGACGCGTACGAACAGCACTTCGACCTGCGGGTCCACCGGCCGGTGGAGGTGTACGCCGTGCGCGAGGGGGACGGCGGCCGGCTGCTCGTGGAAACCTCCGAGGGGACGTACGCCACCCGTGCCCTGATCAGTGCGACGGGCACCTGGGACCGGCCCTTCTGGCCGCGCTACCCGGGCCAGGAGACCTTCCGGGGACGCCAGCTGCACACGGCGGGCTACGCGGGGCCCGCCGAGTTCGCCGGGCAACGGGTGGTCGTCGTCGGGGGTGGCGCCTCCGGCACCCAGCACCTGATGGAGATCGCCGACGTGGCGGCCGAGACGTTCTGGATGACCCGCAGGCCCCCGGTGTTCAGGGACGGGCCGTTCGGCGAGGAGCAGGGGCGCGCCGCCGTGGCCATGGTGGAGGACCGCGTACGGCGCGGACTGCCGCCCCGGAGCGTGGTGAGCGTGACCGGGCTGCCCCTCACGGAGGCGGTCCGGGACGCGCGCGAGCGCGGAGTCCTCGACCGGATCGAGATGTTCGACCGCATCACTCCGGCCGGGGTCGCCTGGGACGACGGCCGGACCGTGGAGGCCGACGTGATCCTGTGGGCGACCGGATTCCGGGCGGCCGTCGACCATCTGACCCCGCTGAAGCTCCGCGAGCCCGGCGGCGGCATCAAGCTCGACGGCACCCAGGTGGTACGGGACGAGCGCATCCATCTCGTCGGGTACGGCCCGTCGGCCAGCACGATCGGGGCCAATCGCGCGGGACGGGCCGCGGTCCGTTCGGTGATGCGCCTGCTGGACCGGGCCGGTCGGGCCGAGCCCGCCCCGGTCCCCGCCTGACGCGAGCGCCGGGCTCAGCCCGTGGTGGCGGAGCTGCGGTTGCGGTTGAATTCCTCGACGTTCGTGAGCTGCTCGTCATAGCTGTCGGTGAAGCGGGTGTCCCCCGGCCCGACGGTGACGAAGTACAGCCAGGGTCCGGGCGGCGGACTGATGGCCGCCTGCATGGCCTGCTCCCCCGGGTTGCCGATGGGGGTCGGCGGGAGCCCCTTGCGCTCGTAACTGTTGTACGGGCTGTCGATCTTCGTGTCGCCCGTGGTGGTGTCCAGGGTGGACCGCTTCAGCGCGTAGTTGAGCGTCGAGTCCATTTGCAGCGACATGTCCTGGGCCAGCCGGTTGTAGACGACCCTGGCCACCTTGCCCATGTCGGAGACGGTGTCGGCCTCCGCCTGGACGACCGAGGCGATCGTCACCGTCTGGTAGACCGAGACGCTGTTGCGCTCGGCCCCCGCGGTGATGTGGTCCGCACCGAACCGCTTGACCGCCGTGTCCACCATGTAGCGCAGCAGGCTCGCGGGCGTCGTGTCCTCATCGACGGGATACGTCGCCGGGAAGAGGTAGCCCTCGGGGTTGCCGCCTGCCGCGTCCGGGAGCGACAGTTCGGCCGTGGGGACGGCCTTCTCCGTGGAACCCGGCGCCAGACCGAGCGCCTTGTCCGCCGCCTCGTACACCTGGGAGGCGCGCCACCCTTCGGGGATCACCAGGGAGCGTGCCTGCGCCTTCTCCTCATCCGAACCGAGGACCAGCAGGGGCACCAGCACCGCTGCCGCCAGGACGAGGACGGCGCCGATGAGCATCACCAGCCGCCCGCGCCGGGTCGGGCGGAGTCTGTGGCGGGGCGGGGCGGACCGGGACTCGTTCACCATGCGGGCACGTTAACCCGGACATATGCACCAATCCGGCATCTGGCGACGGACGACACGAACCGCACAGGCATCACCAGAACACGCGAACAAGGAATCGGGTGTTCGCTCGAACGCGTGGTCGCATCGGTTTTCGTTGCTCAACTCCGCTGCGGAGCCTGATGATTACAGGGCGCAAGCGACGGGCTGCAGACCGCGACCGCGCAGTCCCACATATGCACCACGCACAAGGAGAAACACCAGATGAACTTCCTCACCAACCTGCTCGCCGGCGTCGTCCACTTCGTGGGTTGGCTCGTCTGACCATCGCTCCACCGGCGCCGCCGCTCCCCGTCCCACGGGAGCGGCGGCGCTGCCGTGTGCGGTCCCCCTCAGCCCTGGGACGGCCCGGCAGCCGGCCCCGCGAAGGGCGGCAGGGCGGCGAATCCGGGGTCGACCGTGACGGACTCGGCGAGTGCGTCGAGGATCCTGCGCACGCGACTGAGCGGATGGTCCGGGAACTCGGCGTCCCACCGGGCATGGTCGGCCACATGGAAGGGAAGCCCGCCCTGGACATCGGGGGCGTACGGATGCGGGCGGAAGTACTGCTCGGGGCCGACCTTGGCGAGCACCACGGCTTCGCGCATCCCCGTCATGCCACGTTCGACGGCCTGGATCTTCACGACGGTGCTGCATCTCGCGCGCGGCACCGTGAAGCTGCCGATGAACGCCTGCCCGCTGGGCGCGCCGGGCAGGGGCAGCTTCAGTATCTGGCGCAGGGCGGGGACACCACCGAGCTTCTTCACCGATGCTTCGATCAGCCCGCCGCCGACCTGTGCGGTGTAGCGGGTGAGCGAGCTGCGCAGGGTCGGGCCGTCGTCCAGTCCGGCTGCCAGATCCGGGGGCAGGTCGAAGAAGTGCAGCGTCACCACGTCGCCGTCGTCATTCGCCCAGGCATCGGTGTCCACAGGCCGGAATCCGGGGAGTTCGACCCCGTACAGAGCTCTCATGCGCGGCGATCATGCCCTACGCCGGTCCGGCGGCCCACTTCGGGTCCTGGTTCACTGTGCGACCGGTGCCGGTTCCCGTTGGGTGTCGCGGCGGATCAGGGCCGCGTACCGGCCCTCCCGGCCGAGGAGCTCCTCATGGGTGCCGCGCTCCGCCGTGCGACCACCGTCCAGGACGATGATCTGGTCCGCGCCGCGGACCGTGGACAGCCGGTGCGCGATCGTGAGTGTGGTGCGTCCGGCGGAGAGCGCGTCGATCGCCGACTGCACGGCGTGTTCCGTACGCGTATCGAGCGCGCTCGTGGCTTCGTCGAGGATCAGCACAGGAGGGTCCCGCAGAATCGTGCGGGCGATCGCCAGCCGCTGCTTCTCGCCGCCGGAGAAGCGGTAGCCCCGCTCTCCGACCAGGGTGTCGTACCCGTCGGGCAGCGAGGCGATGTGGTCGTGGATCTGTGCGGCGCGGGCCGCTGCCTCGATCTCCGCGTCGGTCGCCTCCGGCTTGGCGAAGCGGAGGTTCTCGGCGACGGAGGCATGGAAGAGATAGGTCTCCTGGGAGACCACACCGACGGCCCTGGCCAGGGTGTCGAAGTCGAGGTCCCGGACGTCGACGCCGTCGATCGTGACCCGGCCGCCGGTGACGTCGTACAGCCGGGGGACGAGATAGCTGAGGGTCGACTTGCCCGAACCGGTGGGTCCGACGACGGCCAGACTGCTGCCGGCGGGCACGGTGACGTCGATGCCCGTGAGGGTGGGTCCGCTCTTCTCGTCGTAAGCGAAGTCGACCTCCTCGAAGGCGACCTCGCCGCGGATCTTGTCCAGCCGCACCGGCTTCTCGGGCTCGGTGATGTCCACCTTCAGGTCGAGGTACTCGAAGATCCGCTGGAAGAGCGCGAGGGACGTCTGCATCTGCACTCCGGTGGAGAGCAGGCTCACGGCGGGCCGGAACAGGCCCTGCTGGAGCGAGACGAAGGCGACGAGCGTGCCGAGGGAGACGGCGGTGGCACCCGACTGGAGTGTCATACCGGCCGCCCAGTAGATGACGGCGGGCATGGCCGCCATCACGATGCCGATCGTCGACATCCGCCAGCGCCCGGCCATGCTGGAGCGCACTTCGAGGTCGACGAGACGCTCGGACTCCTCGGCGAAGCCCTTGGTGAGCGATTCGGAACGCCCCATGGTGCGGCCGAGGAGGATGCCGCTGACCGAGAGGGACTCGGTGACCGTGGCGGCCATGGCGGCCATCTGCTTCTGGCGCTGCGTCGTGATCCTCTTGCGCTCGCGGCCCACCCGTCGGCTGATCCACACGAAGACAGGCAGCAGAAGCAGCGAGACGACGGTGAGCCGCCAGTCGAGCGCGAGCATGGCGACGACGGTGGCGATGACCGCGGTGAGGTTGGAGACCAGCGAGGTCGCGGTCGAGGTGACCGTCGCCTGCATGCCGCCGATGTCGCTGGCGATGCGGGACTGCACCTCGCCCGTGCGGGTCTTGGTGAAGAAGGCCAGCGGCATCCGCTGGAGCTGGGTGTAGACGGCGGTGCGCAGGTCGTGCATGACGCGCTGGCCGACCGTCGTGGAGATCAGGGTCTGCACCACGCCGAAGACGCTGGTCATCACGGCGGTGAGGATCATGCCGAGGGCGAGCAGCGAGAGCAGGCCCGTGCGGCCCTGGGGAATGGCGGTGTCGAGGATCTCGCGCAGCAGGAACGGCGAGGCCACCGACACCAGCGACGAGGCGCCGACCAGTAGACCGACCAGCGCGAGGCGGCCACGGTAGGGGCGGAAGAGACGGAAGATGCGGCGCAGCTCTGCGGGCGGCTGGGCGGCATCCTTGGGCGGGGGCGTCCACGCGGGTTCGTCGGGTTTCATGGGCTCCTTCGGCAGACGTGCGGCAATGGAATTTCGAAGAGCATAGCTCATTGTTACCTATACTCACAATGAACGGAGTCCTGATATTGTTCCTTCATGGACTCCCCCGATTCCGACGGCCTGCTGGCCGAACAGCTGCTGCGGCTCACCCGCAGGCTCCACCGCATCCAGAGCCGCCAGCTGGAGCCGATCGGCATCACACCCGCACAGTTCCGGCTGCTGCGCACCGTCGCGCACTACGACGGCCCGCCCCGGATGGCCGATCTCGCACAGCGCCTGGACGTCGTCCCGCGCGCCGTGACCAGCCTGGTCGACGCCCTGGAGGCCGGCGGCCGGGTGCGCCGCGCACCGGACCCGGCCAGCCGCCGGGTGGTGCGCGTCGAGATCACCGACGAGGGCCGCGCCACTCTCCGGTCCCTGCGCAGCGCGCGCCGGGCCGCCGCAGAGGAGATCCTTGCTCCATTGACCGCCGATCAGCGTGAGGTGCTCGGCGGCCTGCTGTCCGCTCTGGTCGACGGGATGCCGGAGCGCCGCTGCTGAGACGGCGCCGAGCGCCGCACCGCCGAGGGGACCTGCCATGCCGCTGCTGGAACCGAAGCCGGAATCCCTCCGTCCTGGCACGGCGCGCACGCCGTCCCACGACCGGGTCCCCGACCGGATGGCGCAGGGCACGCCGGAGCCCCTGCGCTCGGAGCTGGTGGCCCTGCTCGGCGCCGACAAGGTGCTGTGGAAGATCTCCGACCTCGTGCGGTACGCCTCCGACGCCAGCCCCTACCGCTTCCTCCCCCAGGTGGTGCTCGTCCCGGAGGACATCGACGACATCTCCGCGATCCTCTCCTACGCCCACGGCAAGGGCCGCGAGGTGGTGTTCCGGGCCGCGGGCACCAGCCTGAACGGCCAGGCCCAGGGCGAGGACATCCTCGTGGACGTACGCCGTCACTGGACGGGGGTCGAGGTCCTGGACGGCGGGGCGCAGGCCCGGATCGGACCCGGGACCACCGTCCTGCGGGCCAACGCCGCACTCGCCGCGCACGGCCGGCTGCTGGGTCCCGACCCGGCCAGCGCCATCGCGTGCACGGTCGGCGGGGTCGTCGCCAACAACGCTTCCGGGATGACCGCGGGGACGACCCGGAATTCGTACCGCACCCTCGCCTCGCTCACCTTCGTGCTGCCCGGCGGCACCGTCGTCGATACGGCGGACCCGGCCGCGGACGACCGGCTGGCCCGTGCCGAACCGCGCCTGTGCGAGGGCCTGCTCGCGCTCAAGGCGGAGATCGAGGCGGACGAGGAGCTCACCGCCAGGATCCGCGCCAAGTACGAGATCAAGAACACCAACGGATACCGCCTCGACGCGTTCCTCGACGGTGCGACGCCCGCGGAGATCCTTCGTGGGCTGATGGTCGGCTCCGAAGGCACCTTCGGCTTCATCTCCGAGGTCGTCTTCGACACGCTGCCCCTGGACCGCAGGGTCTCGTCGGCGCTCCTGTTCTTCCCCTCGCTGTCGGCCGCCGCCGCGGCCGTTCCCCGCTTCAACGAGGCGGGCGCGATCGCCGTGGAGCTGATGGACGGCAACACCCTGCGTGCCTCGGTCAGCGTCAAGGGGGTCCCGGCCGACTGGGCGGCCCTGCCCAAGGAGACGACGGCGCTGCTGGTGGAGTTCCGCGCCCCCGACGAGGCCGGACAGGAGGCGTACGAGAGGGCGGCGGCCGAGGTCGTCGCCGGTCTGGAACTCGTCACGCCGGCCCTCTCGGTCACCAACGCGTTCACCCGCGACACCGCGGCCATCGCCGGTTACTGGAAGGCGCGCAAAGCCTTCGTCACCGCGGTCGGCGGCTCCCGCCCGTCCGGTACGACCCTGATCACGGAGGACTTCGCCGTGCCGCCGGCGCGCCTCGCCGAAGCCTGCCGGGCACTCCTGGAGCTCCAGGCCGAGCACGGGTTCGACGCGGCGGTCGCAGGCCACGCGGCCCACGGAAACCTGCACTTCCTGCTCGCCTTCGACGCCGCGGAACCCTCCGACGTCGACCGGTACGCCGCCTTCATGGACGACTTCTGCCTGCTCGTCGTCGACCGGTTCGACGGCTCGCTGAAGGCCGAGCACGCCACGGGGCGCAATATCGCGCCGTTCCTGGAGCTGGAGTGGGGCTCGAAGGCGACGGAGCTGATGTGGCGTACGAAGCAGGTCATCGATCCCGACGGAGTGCTCGCTCCCCGCATCGTCCTCGACCGTGACCCGAAGGCCCATCTGCGCGGGCTCAAGACGATCCCGAAGGTGGAGGCGGTCGCCGATCCGTGCATCGAGTGCGGCTTCTGCGAACCGACCTGCCCCAGCGAGGACCTGACCACCACACCGCGCCAACGCATCGTGCTGCGGCGGGAGATGATGCGCCAGAGCGACGGCGCCCCGGTGGAGGACGGTCTGCTCGACGCGTACGGGTACGACGCGGTGGACACCTGCGCGGGCGACTCCACCTGCAAACTGGCCTGCCCGGTCGGCATCGACACCGGGGCGATGATGAAGGACTTCCGTCATCGGCGGCACTCCCCGCGCGAGGAGCGGATCGCCGCGCTGACCGCGAAGAACTTCGGGGCGGTGGAGACCGCGGCCCGTCTGGCGGTGGCCGCGGCCGACCGCATCACCGACCGGATCGGCGACCGCCTGCTGGAATCCGTCACCGGGCTCGCCCGCAAGGCCGTGCGCCCGGACCTGGTGCCCGAGTGGCTGCCGGAGATTCCCGGCGCCGCCGCCCGCAAGCCGCCCCGCACGTCCAGGGTCGGCGCCCACGCCGTCTACTACCCGGCGTGCGTGAACCGCATCTTCGCCGGCCCCGATCCGCAGCAGCCCTCACTGGCCGAGGCCGTCGTCGCCGTCTCCGCCCGCGCCGGAAAGCCCGTGTGGATCCCCGACGACGTCACGGGCACCTGCTGCGCCACGATCTGGCACTCCAAGGGCTACGACGAGGGCAACAGGGTGATGGCCAACCGCATGGTGGAGGCCGCCTGGGGCTGGACCGCGGGCGGAAAGCTCCCCCTGGTCGTCGACGCCTCGTCGTGCACCCTGGGCATCGCTCACGAGGTGGTGCCCTACCTCACCGAGGACAACCGGGAGCTGCACCGCGAGCTGACCGTCGTCGACTCGCTCGTGTGGGCGGCGGACGAGCTTTTGCCGGAGCTGACGGTGCTTCGCAGGACCGGTTCGGCGGTCCTGCACCCGACCTGCTCGATGGAGCACCTGGGCGACGTCGGGCATCTGCGCAGGGTCGCCGAGGCATGCGCCGATGAGGTGGTCGTACCGGACGACGCAGGGTGCTGCGCCTTCGCGGGCGACCGCGGCATGCTGCACAAGGAACTGACGGCTTCGGCCACCGCGAAGGAGGCGGCGGAGGTCGGCGCCCGTGCGTACGACGTGTATCTGTCGGCCAACCGGATGTGCGAGATCGGGATGGACCGGGCGACGGGGCAGCGGTACCACTCGGTGCTGATGGAGCTGGAGCGGGCGACCCGCCCGTAGGTACGGAACGCCGCGACGGCGGCGGCCGGATCTGGCCCCCGGGAGGCCCCGGCGCGGAAAACCGTTTGCCTCGGACCAGGGCAGGACGCGAACCTTGCACGGTTTGGTCCCCCACCCATCCACTGTTTCCGAGGTCCACGGACCTCCGCCCTTCCGAGCCCTGGGACGTCATGCAGATTCGCGATCTTCCGTACTCAGATCCTGGCGATCCGGATGTCCGGTCAGGTCCACGGTTCCTGTTCTGGCTCGGGCGCAATCAGCTCGCCGGACAGCTCAAGTCCCTTTCCTGGGGACTCCTTCACCAGTGCGCCATCGCCGGGCTCCCGCTCACCGTCGGTCTCGCGGTCCAGGCGGTCATCGACCGCTCGGGCGGCGGCCTCGCGCGGGCGGGCGGCCTGATCGTGGCGCTCGGCGTGCTCATCGCGGTCGGCGACACGATGCTCCACCGGACCGCCGTCACCAACTGGATCACCGCCGCGGCCCGGGTGCAGCAGCTCCTGGCCCGCAAGACCGCCGAGCTCGGTTCGGCGCTCACCCGCCGGGTCGCCGCCGGTGAGGTCGTCGCCGTCTCCACCGGCGATGTCGAGAAGATCGGCTGGTTCGTCGAAGCCCTTTCCCGCTTCGCCGCCGCAGCGACCGCGCTCGTCCTGATCTGCGTCGGACTCGTCGTCTATCTCCCCACGCTGGGCGTGCTGGTGGCCGTCGCCATGCCGGTCCTGGCCCTGGCCGTACTGCCCCTGCTCCCCCGGGCCACCCGGCGTGCCGACGTCCAGCGCGAGAAGGCGGGCAAGGCGACGGAGCTGGCCTCCGACACAGTCGCCGGTCTGCGGGTCCTGCGCGGCATCGGCGGTGAGGAGCTCTTCCTCGGCCGCTACCGGCGCGCTTCCCAGGAGGTGCGCAAGGCCGCCGTCCGCAGTGCCCGGATGTGGGCGCTGATCTCGGCGATCCAGGTGTTCCTCCCGGGCGTACTGCTGATCTCCCTGGTCGTGTACGGGGCGACGCTGGCCCGGGACGGCCGCATCGACGTGGGCCAGCTGGTCACCGTATACAGCGCGGCGACCCTGATGCTGTTCCCACTGCGGCACTTCGAGGAGATCGCCATGGCGTACTCCTTCTCCCGGCCGTCCGCGAAGCGCGCGGTCCGGGTGCTTTCCCTGCATCGCAGCGAGCAGCCCTCGACGACCGAGGACATGGCCCCGAGCGGCGACCTGTACGACCCGGCCACCGGTCTGATGGCCCCCGAGGGGCTGTTCACCGCCGTGGTGTGCGGCGATCCCGACGAGGCCGGGCGACTGGCCGAACGGCTGGGCGGTCACGTCCAGACCGAGGACGACCCGGACGGCGCCGCCCCGAAGCCGAAGGCACCGTCGGTGCTGCTCGGCGGCGTGGCCCTGGACGAACTGCCGCTGGACCGCGCACGGACCGCTGTGCTCGTCCAGGACAAGGATCCGGTGCTGCTCTCAGGGACGCTGCGCGAGTTGCTCGACGTTCCGTCCTCAGGTCTCGTGACCGCCGAGGACGCCCTGTCGGCGGCCCAGTGCGCCGATGTGCTGGACGCGCTGGCGCAGGCTTCGCCCGACACGGACGGCGATCCGATGGGGACCCGGATCACCGAGCGCGGCCGTTCGCTCTCCGGTGGCCAGCGCCAGCGGCTCGCCCTGGCCCGTTCGCTGGTCACGGACCCGGAGGCGCTGGTGCTCGACGAGCCGACCTCCGCTGTCGACTCGCACACGGAGGCCCGGGTGGCCGCCGGCATCAAGCGGCTGCGTCAGGGCCGCACGACCGTGGCGTTCGCCTCGTCGCCGCTGCTGCTCGACCTCGCCGACCGGGTGGTACTGGTCCACGAGGGCGCCGTCGTGGCCGTGGGCCCGCACCGCGAACTGCTGCGCGACGAACCCCGGTACCGGGCGGTCGTCACACGCGAGACCGAGGACGAAATGGCGGCCCTGACCGCACAGGAACAGATCACGGCGCCCGGACGGGCCGCCGTGATCGAGGAAATCGAGGAGAGGGCATGATCGGCGTCGCACCACCGGCGTACGACCCGGCCGCCCCGGAGTCGGCGACGACCCTGCCGGTCGGCACACCGACGACCGTGCGCGGTTACGTACGCGACCTGCTGCGCCGCCACCGCAAGCCGTTCGCCGTGCTCGTCTCGGTGAACGCGGTCGCGGTGATCGCCTCGATCACCGGCCCGTATCTGCTGGGCGGGCTGGTCGAGGACCTGTCGAACGGGGTCACGGACCTCCATCTGGAGCGCACCGCCGCGGTGTTCGCGCTCGCGCTCGTCGTGCAGACCGTGTTCACCCGGACCATGCGCCTGCGCGGCGCGATGCTCGGTGAGGAGATGCTGGCCGATCTGCGCGAGGACTTCCTCGTCCGGTCGGTCGGACTGCCGCCGGGCGTCCTGGAGCGGGCCGGGACGGGCGACCTGCTGTCCAGGATCACCACGGACATCGACCGGCTCGCGAACGCGATGCGGGAGGCCGTGCCGCAGCTGGCGATCGGCGTGGTGTGGGCGGGGCTGCTGCTCGGCGCACTCACGGTGACGGCCCCGCCGCTGGCACTGGCGGTCCTGATCGCTCTCCCGGTCCTGATCGTCGGCTGCCGCTGGTACTTCCGGCGGGCTCCTTCGGCGTACCGCTCGGAGGCCGCCGGGTACGCGTCCGTCGCGGCGATGCTCGCCGAGACCGTGGACGCCGGGCGGACGGTGGAGGCGCACCGTCTGGGGGCCCGCCGGGTCGCGCTGTCGGACCGTCGGATCACGGAGTGGACCGCCTGGGAGCGGTACACGCTGTTCCTCCGCTCGGTGCTGTTCCCGGTCATCAACGCCACGTACGTGACGATCCTCGGCGCGGTGCTGCTGCTCGGCGGCTGGTTCGTGCTGGAGGGCTGGCTCACCGTCGGCCAGCTGACGACCGGTGCGCTGCTGGCACAGATGATGGTCGACCCGATCGGGCTGATCCTGCGGTGGTACGACGAGTTGCAGGTCGCCCAGGTCTCCCTGGCCCGGCTGGTGGGTGTACGGGACATCGAGCCGGACGCGGGGGACGACGAGGTCGGCCCCGAGGGTCGCGCCGTCCGGGCCGACGAGGTGCACTTCGGCTACCGGGCCGGAGTCGACGTCCTGCACAAGGTCACCCTGGACGTGGCTCCGGGCACGCGGCTGGCCCTGGTCGGCCCGTCGGGTGCGGGCAAGTCCACGCTGGGTCGGCTGCTGGCCGGGATCTACGCACCGCGCACGGGTGAAGTGACGCTGGGCGGTGCGGAGTTGTCACGGATGACTGCGGAGCGGGTGCGGCAGCACGTCGCCCTGGTCAACCAGGAGCACCACGTGTTCGTGGGTTCGCTGCGCGACAATCTGCTGCTGGCCCGCACCGGTGCAGAGGACGCGGAGCTGTGGGCGTCCCTGGCGGCCGTCGACGCGGACGGCTGGGCGAAGGCCCTGGACAAGGGGCTGGACACCGAGGTCGGTTCGGGCGGTCTCGCGCTCACTCCCGCGCAGGCGCAGCAGATCGCGCTGGCCCGGCTGGTGCTCGCGGACCCGCACACGCTGGTGCTGGACGAGGCGACCTCGCTGCTGGACCCGCGGGCCGCCCGGCATCTGGAGCGTTCGCTGGCCAAGGTGCTGGACGGCCGTACGGTGGTGGCCATCGCGCACCGGCTGCACACCGCGCACGACGCGGATGTGATCGCGGTCGTGGAGAGCGGCCGGATCAGTGAACTGGGCAGCCACGACGAGCTGGTGGCCGCGGACGGTGCGTACGCGGCGCTGTGGCGGTCCTGGCACGGCTGATCCAGGTCACCGGACTCCCGGGCGAAGCGAACGTGCCGAGCCACGCTCATTAGGGTGTGGCAGGTGAAGGATTCGAACGTGACTGCGGGTACTCCGGACTGTCGCAGCGCCGCGCGGTATCTGTGGTGGCTGGTGACCAGTCAACGCCGACGGGTCGCCGCCGGTGCGCTGCTCGGCAGCGCCTGGATGGTCTGCCTGACACTCCCGCCGTACCTGCTGTCACGCGCCATCGACGACGGGCTGGAACCCGGGCATTGGCCCGCTCTGGCCGGCTGGGTCGCGGCGCTGTTCGGTGTGGGCGTGCTGAACGCGTGGCTGGCCATCATGCGGCACCGCACGATGACCAGGGTGCGGATGGATGCCGCCTTCCGTTCGGTGCAGGTGGTGGTCGGGCAGGCGACCAGGCTGGGCGGGGCGCTGCCGCGCCGGGCCACGGCCGGGGAGGTCGTCACGATCGGGTTCCGTGACGTCGGCGTGATCGCCGGCACGCTGACCGTCACCGGCCCCGGTGTCGGCGCGGTCCTCGCCTATGTCGTCGTGGCCGTGCTGCTGCTGACCGTCTCCCCCCTCCTCGCCGCGGTGGTGCTGCTCGGCGTCCCCCTTCTCGCGGTGCTGGTCGGCCCGCTGCTCGGGCGACTGCAGGGCGTCGAGACGACGTACCGGGAGCATCAGGGCGTGCTCGCCGCCCGGTTCGCGGACATCGTCGGGGGCCTGCGCGTCCTCAACGGCATCGGCGGCAAGGAGGTGTACGCCGAGCGCTACCGGCACGGCTCGCGGACCGTACAAGCGGAGGGGTACCGCGTCGGCACGGTAACGAGCTGGATCCAGGCTCTCGGTGTCGGGCTTCCCACCCTGTTCCTCGGGACGGTGACCTGGCTGGCGGCCCGGATGGCCGCTCAAGGAGCGATCACCGTCGGCGAGTTGGTCGCGGTCTACGGGTACGCCGCGGTGCTCGTGGTGCCGGTCGCGTTCTTCATCGAGAGCGGCTACCTCCTCAGCCGCGGTCTCGTCGCGGCCCGCAGGGTCGTACGTTTCCTGGTCCTGGAACCCGATTCCGGCGGCACGGACGCGCATTCGGACGGGCCGGAGTCGCCGTCCACGCTTCGTGATCCGGCATCGGGCGTCGAAGTGGAGCCCGGCAGACTGACCGCGTTGGTCAGCGCCCGGCCGTCCGATTCCGCGGCGGTGGTCGACCGCCTCGGCCGGTTCACCGCGTCGGCCGCGACCTGGGGCGCGATACGCCTCGCCGACATCGACCTGACCCAGATTCGCCGACGGATCCTCGTCGCGGACAACGAGGCCGACCTGTTCGCCGGCCCGCTGCGCGAGGTGATCTGCGGCACCCGGGACCGGGACGCGGACGCCATCGCCCGCGCTCTGCACGCGGGCATGGCGCAGGACGTCGTCCGCGGCCTGCCGGACGGACTCGACTCGCGCGTCGACGCGCAGGGGCGGAACCTCTCCGGAGGTCAGCGCCAGCGCATCCGCCTGGTCCGGGCCCTGCTCGCCGATCCCGAGGTGCTCCTCGCGGTCGAGCCCACCTCGGCGGTCGACGCGCACACCGAGGCGGCCGTCGCGACCCGGCTGCGCGCCGCGCGGACCGGCCGCACCACGCTCGTCACCAGCACATCGCCGCTCCTCCTGGATCAGGCGGACACCGTGACCTACCTGGTCGACGGTTCCGTCGCGGACACCGGCAGCCATCGCGAACTCCTGGAGCGGCAGCCCGGCTACCGGCTCCTGGTGTCACGCGGCCTGGACGACGAGGACGACGACCCTGCGGACGACGGAACCGTCCCGCCGCTCCGGGAGGCCGTACGATGACTGCCCGCTCACGGTCCCTGCCCATCGCCGGACCGTCCGAGGTACGCCGTGCGGCGCTCCGGCTGATCCGGCTGGACGGTCGCGCCTTCGCCGTCATGATCGGCCTGAACGCGCTGGCCGCCACTGCCGGACTCGCCGGCCCGTGGCTGCTCGGCCGCATCATCGACGAGGTCAGGTCCGGGGGCGCGGTGGCCTCGGTGGACCGCCTCGCGCTCACCATGCTCGTCTTCGCGCTGGCGCAGCTCCTCCTGGCCCGTTACGCCGGCTACGTCGGACACCGCTTCGGCGAGCGGACCCTGGCACGTATTCGCGAGCAGTTCGCCGAACGGGCGCTGGCGCTGCCCGCCGCGGTGGCCGAGCGGGCCGGAACCGGCGACCTGATGACCCGGGGCACCACCGATGTGGCCGCGGTCGGCGCCACGCTCCGGGATGCCGGACCCGAGGTCCTCATCGCCGGAGTCCAGGCGCTGTTCATCCTCGGCGCGGTCTTCGTGCTCGACCCGCTGCTCGGTGCGTGCGGGGTGCTGGGGCTGCTCGGCATCTGGTTCGCCGCCCGCTGGTATCTGCGCCGGGCGCTCACCGCCTACCTCGCCGAGGGGGCCGCCAACTCGGCTCTCGCGGAGCAGCTCGCGGCCACCGCCGCCGGCGCCCGCACCATCGAAGCCCTCGGACTGCAGCAACGCCGCATCGCGGCCTGCCAGGAGGACATCGAAACGTGCCGCAGCACCCGGACCCGCACCCTGTTCCTCCGCAGCGTGCTCTTCCCGGCCGTGGACATCTCGTACGTCATTCCCGTGGTCGGTGTCCTGCTGATCGGCGGCGTGCTGCTCGACCACGGCACGATGAGCCTCGGCGCGGTCGTCGCCTCGGCCCTGTATCTGCGGCAGCTCTCCCAGCCCCTGGACACCATCCTTCAGCAGCTGGAGCAGGTGCAGAGCAGCAGCGCCTCCTTCGCCAGGGTCGAGGGCATCGGCCTGGCCGCACAGGCACCTCCGGCCGCGTCCCCCGCACCGGCCGACGACCGGATCGACGTGGCCGGTGTGCGCTACGCCTACGACGACGGGGGCGACGTCCTGCACGGTGTCGACCTGTCGGTCCGGCCCGGCGAGCGCCTGGTGATCGTCGGTCCCTCCGGCGCGGGCAAGACCACCCTCGGCAGACTGCTGGCCGGCACGGACACTCCGCACACCGGCTCGGTGACGGTGGGAAAGGTCCCGGTCGCCGGCCTGGACCCGGACCAACTGCGCCGGCACGTCGTCCTCGTCACCCAGGAGCACCACGTGTTCCTGGGCACGGTCCGGGACAACCTGCAGATCGCCTCCGCTCGCGCCACGGACGCCGAGCTGCGCGCGGCTCTCCTCGCGGTCGGCGCCGAGTGGGCCGACGAGCTGCCGGACGGCCTGGACACGGATCTGGGGCACGGAGGGCACCGGCCGGACGGGGCTCAGGCACAGCAGCTCGCGCTGGCGCGCGTGGTGCTGGCCGACCCGCACACGCTGATCCTCGACGAGGCCACCGCACTCCTGGATCCGAGGACCGCCCGGCACACGGAACGGGCGCTGGCCGCCGTCCTCGAAGGCCGGACCGTCGTCGCCATCGCGCACCGGTTGCAGACGGCCCACGACGCCGACCGGGTGGCCGTGATGGAGGACGGCCGCCTCACCGAACTCGGCACCCACGACGATCTCGTAGCGGCCGGCGGGGCCTACGCCGCACTCTGGCACTCGTGGCACGGCGATGGGCACGACGAGAGGCACGACGAGAAGCACGAAGAGGGCCACGGCGAGGGGCGTCCCTCCTCCTGAGCCGTGTCCCGCCGGGGTGCCGTCAGGAGGCGAACTCCGATGCGGCCGGTAAGGATGAGGAGTGACTCACCCGGAATCAGGGGCAGGCGAGGACAGGACCGCGTAAGCCCGAGAAGGGACGCACACCGTGGCACGACCCAGGATTCTCGTTGTCGGCGCCGGCTTTGCCGGGGTCGAGTGCGTACGCCGGCTGGAGCGCAGGCTCGTCCCCGGCGAAGCCGAGATCACGCTCGTCACACCGTTCTCGTACCAGCTGTATCTGCCGCTCCTGCCGCAGGTCGCCGCTGGTGTACTCACGCCCCAGTCGGTCGCCGTCTCGCTGCGCCGAAGCAAGCGCCACCGCACCCGGATCGTGCCGGGCGGGGCCATTGGAGTGGATACCGACGCGAAGGTCTGCGTCGTCCGCAAGATCACCGACGAGATCGTGAACGAGCCGTACGACTACATCGTGCTGGCCGCCGGCAGCGTCACCCGGACCTTCGACATCCCCGGTCTGGTGGACCACGCCCGGGGGATGAAGACCCTCGCCGAGGCCGCCTACATCCGGGACCACGTGATCGCGCAGCTCGACCTCGCCGACGCCAGTCAGGACGAGGAGGAGCGGGCCTCGCGGCTCCAGTTCGTCGTGGTCGGCGGCGGATACGCGGGCACCGAGACCGCGGCCTGTCTGCAACGGCTCACCAGCAGCGCCCTCAAGCACTACCCGAGGCTCGACCCGAAGCTCATCAAGTGGCATCTGATCGACATCGCCCCGAGGCTCATGCCCGAACTCGGGGAAAAGCTCGGCACGGACGCCATGGAGATCCTGCGCAAGCGCGGGATCGAGGTCTCGCTCGGTGTCTCGATCGCCGAGGCGACCGCGGAGACGGTGACCTTCACCGACGGCCGGGTCCTGCCCTGCCGCACCCTGATCTGGACGGCCGGTGTCGCCGCCAGCCCGCTGATCGCGACGCTCGGCGCGGAGACGGTACGCGGACGCCTCGCGGTGACGCCCGAGCTCTCGCTGCGCGGTTCGGACGGCGTGTTCGCGCTCGGCGACGCCGCGGCCGTGCCCGATCTGGCGAAGGGCGACGGAGCCGTCTGCCCGCCCACCGCCCAGCACGCCATGCGCCAGGGCCGCACGCTCGCGGACAACCTGATCGCCACGCTGCGCGGCATGCCGCTGATGCCGTACGAGCACAAGGACCTCGGTCTGGTGGTCGACCTGGGCGGCCGGGACGCCGTGTCGAAGCCGCTCGGCATCGAGCTGAAGGGCCTCCCGGCCCAGGCCGTGGCCCGCGGCTATCACTGGTCGGCGCTACGGACGAACGTCGCCAAGACCCGGGTCCTGACGAACTGGATGCTGAACGCGATCGCCGGTGACGACTTCGTACGGACCGGTTTCCAGCTGCGCAGTCCGGCGACCCTGCGGGACTTCGAGTACACGGACTCCTATCTCACTCCGGAGCAGGTCCGCGCGCACACCGCCGCGACGGTGATCCGCCACTGACCGGTCCCGGCGGAGCCACCCGGCGGACCCGGCCGTTTCAGGTCTGCCGGGAGAGAACCGTTTCGACCGTGTCCGCCTCCTCCGGCCGCTTGTCCTCCCGGTAGCGCACCACCCGCGCGAACCGCAGAGTGACTCCGGCCGGGTAGCGGGTGGAGCGCTGGAGGCCGTCGTAGGCGATCTCGACGACGAGTTCCGGACGCACGGTCACCACGTGCCCGTCGTCGCCGGTGGAGAGTTCGCCCAGCCGTTCGGTCTGCCAGGCGAGCACGGTGTCGGTGAGCCCCTTGAAGGTCTTGCCGAGCATGGCGTACGAGCCGTCGGGCCGCCGCGCACCGAGATGCAGGTTGGACAGCTTCCCGGTGCGCCGCCCATGCCCCCATTCGGCCGCGAGCACCACGAGGTCCAGGGTGTGCACCGGCTTGACCTTCAGCCAGGACGCGCCGCGCCGGCCCGCGCTGTAGGGCGCGTCGAGACTCTTGACCACCACTCCCTCGTGCCCCCGGGCCAGCGTGGCGGCGAAGAACGCGTCGGCTGCCTCCCGCGGCGACGCTCCGGCCGGCTCGGACACGAGGACCCGGCGCACCCGCATCCGCTCGGGGACCAGCCCGGCCAGCGCCGCGTGCCGTTCGGTGAAGGGCAGGTCGAGCAGGTCCCGGCCCTCGACGGACAGCGCGTCGAAGAAGACGGGCACGACGGGGACGGTGGCCGCCGCACCGGCCACATCGCGCCGGGAGCCCACCCGGGCCGCGGTCTCCTGGAACGGACGGGGGCGGCCGTCGGCGCCGAGCGCGATCACCTCGCCGTCGAGGATGAACCGTTCACCGGGAAAGGCGCGTAGGGCTTCGGCGATGTCCGGAAGGCGCTCGGTGACGTCGTCGAGCGTCCTGGTCCAGAGACGGACGCTGTCGCCGTCCCTGTGCGCCTGGACACGGATGCCGTCCAGTTTCTCCTCGACGACACAGGGGCCGAGCTTGTCGATCGCCTCGGCGACCGACCGGGCGGTGTGCGCGAGCATCGGGAAAACGGGGCGTCCCACGGTGAGCCGGAACGCGCCGAGCGCCTCCGGCCCCCGCTCCAGCAGGTCCCGGGCGACCGCTTGCAGCGAACCGGCGAGCATCACGGCCCGTCGTACGTCCTCGGGCGGCGCCCCGGCGGCCCGGGCGAGGGCGTCGGCGGCGACGGCGTCCAGGGCGCCCTGGCGTACCTCGCCGGTGAGCAGCGCGCGCAGGAAGTGCTGCTCATCGGCGGTGGCGTGGCCGAGGAGCCGCTGCAGGCGGGCGCGACGGCTTGCCTGGGAACCGGGGCCGGCGAGCGCTCCGATGCCCGTCAGTTCCGCGTCCACCTCGGCGACCGTGAGGGTCGGCTCGACGGCGGGCGCCACCGGGTCGCCCAGCGTGCTCCAGCCGATGCCGAGCCGTCCCTGTGGAAGGCGGCCGGAGAGATAGGGGATGACGATCGGCACGTCGTCCGGCGCGGTGTCCCGGAACAGGTCGGCCAGCAGGGCGACCTTCCGGGACCGTGCCGACGTCGCGGCGACATCCAGGGACACACGGGCGAGCCGGGCTAGCAGCATGCAGTCATGGTGCTACGGCTCCCCGCGCACCGCCCGGGGAGACGAGGGCGGCGGGGAGCGGTGAAACCGTCAGATGACGTTGAGGGCGGCGGCGCCGCCCACTCCCCCGAGCACCATGAAGACCGGCATCAGCACCTTGAGCTCCACCCAGCTGCCGGCCCGGAAGCGCATCGCCTTCGGCGGCCCGATCGGGTACCAGCGCTTGCGCCCCAGCGGGATCGGCCACAGGATCGGGCAGCCCGAGACGGTGAGCGCGTCGCCGATGTCATGGACCAGCGCTCCCAGCACGATGGGCAGCCCGAGCCAGAGGTACTCCTGGCCCGGGGCGGTGAACAGCCAGTCGGAACCGTTGCCCGCCTTGTCCAGGACACCGGCCAGGATCCAGGCGCTGGTCGCTCCGAGCAGCCAGACCAGGACGTCGCTGGACATCCGGGCGGCCCGCCACAGCAGTCCTTCGACGGCGAGCACCAGGTGGACGAAGAGAATCGCCAGGACCGCCCACCGGCCGCCGGTGACCGCCGCGACCGAGGCGCCCGCACCGATCAGGACGGCCCACAGCCAGGTGTGGGTCAGGGTCCGGTGGCCTCCGCTCCTGCGCGGGTCGCCGGGTCCTCGGGTCGCCTTGTAGACGGCGTACGAGAGCTTGTCGACGATCTCGCACAGGCCCTTGGAGACCGGGCCGAAGGCCCGCGAGATGGTCGCCGACTTGTGGTCGAGGTCGGGGGCGAGCGCGGCACCCGCGCAGATCAGCCCGCCCACGACGAGCACGGGCCAGGGCATCGGATGACCGGCGGCGGCAGCCGCAGCGCCCACCCCCAGCCAGGCCGCTGCCCCTGACAGAGAGTGCGCCGGTCCCATCATGGTCGTTCCCGCCCCCGTAGATCGTGCGTGGCCATGGCCCGTGCGGCACGGCCGAGTTGAGTGGGAAGCGTATCGTCCGTGATCTTCGGCTGGTCCGCCGGTTCCCTCATCCGGTCGGAAGACAGGCAAGATGGGGGTGTGACCCTTATCGATCAGCTTCCCCCGACCGCCGACCCGGACGCCCTCTTCGAGGCATTCTCGACCTGGACCGAGACTCAGGGCATCACCCTCTATCCGGCTCAGGAAGAGGCGCTGATCGAGGTCGTCTCCGGGGCGAACGTGATCCTTTCGACGCCCACGGGCTCGGGGAAGAGCCTGGTCGCCGCCGGTGCGCACTTCACGGCGCTGGCCCAGGACAAGGTCACCTTCTACACCGCGCCGA
The DNA here is from genome assembly GCF_036195325.1 of Streptomyces sp. NBC_00234. NCBI lineage: Bacteria > Bacillati > Actinomycetota > Actinomycetes > Kitasatosporales > Streptomycetaceae > Streptomyces > Streptomyces sp. NBC_00234. The sequence goes on from NZ_CP108101.1 coordinate 1,086,134, forward strand.
TCAAGGCGCTGGTCTCGGAGAAGTTCTTCGACCTGTGCAAGCTCTTCGGCACGGAGAACGTCGGCATGCTCACCGGCGACGCCTCGGTCAACGCCGACGCCCCGGTCATCTGCTGCACCGCCGAGGTGCTGGCCTCGATCGCCCTGCGCGACGGCAAGTACGCCGACATCGGCCAGGTCGTGATGGACGAGTTCCACTTCTACGCGGAGCAGGACCGCGGCTGGGCCTGGCAGATCCCGATCCTGGAACTGCCGCAGGCCCAGTTCGTCCTGATGTCGGCGACGCTCGGCGACGTCGCGATGTTCGAGAAGGACCTCACGCGCCGCACCGGCCGGCCCACCTCGGTGGTGCGCTCGGCGACCCGGCCGGTCCCGCTCAGTTACGAGTACCGCCTGACGCCGATCACCGAGACGCTCACCGAACTGCTGGACACCCGGCAGTCGCCCGTCTACATCGTGCACTTCACCCAGGCCGCGGCCGTCGAGCGGGCTCAGTCGCTCATGAGCATCAACATGTGCACGAAGGAGGAGAAGGAGAAGATCGCCGACCTGATCGGCAACTTCCGCTTCACCACCAAGTTCGGGCAGAACCTCTCGCGTTACGTCCGCCACGGCATCGGGGTCCACCACGCCGGGATGCTCCCCAAGTACCGGCGGCTGGTGGAGAAGCTCGCCCAGGCGGGTCTGCTGAAGGTGATCTGCGGTACGGACACCCTCGGTGTCGGCGTCAACGTCCCCATCCGCACGGTGCTGTTCACCGCACTCACCAAGTACGACGGCACCCGGGTCCGTACGCTGCGCGCCCGGGAGTTCCACCAGATCGCCGGCCGCGCCGGGCGGGCCGGGTTCGACACGGCGGGCTTCGTCGTCGCCCAGGCGCCCGAGCACGTCATCGAGAACGAGAAGGCCGTCAAGAAGGCGGGCGACGACCCGAAGAAGAAGCGCAAGGTGGTCCGCAAGAAGGCCCCCGAGGGCTTCGTCGCCTGGTCGGAGACCACCTTCGACAAGCTGATCCAGTCCGATCCGGAGCCGCTGACCTCCCGCTTCCGGGTCACGCACACGATGCTGCTCTCCGTGATCGCGCGCCCCGGCAACGCCTTCGAGGCGATGCGGCATCTGCTGGAGGACAACCACGAGCCGCGCAAGGCGCAGCTCCGTCACATCAGGCGGGCCATCGCCATCTACCGCTCGCTGCTCGACGGCGGTGTGGTGGAGCAGCTGGACACGCCGGACGCCGAGGGCCGGATCGTCCGGCTCACCGTCGACCTCCAGCAGGACTTCGCGCTCAACCAGCCGCTGTCCACCTTCGCGCTGGCCTCGTTCGATCTGCTGGACGTCGAATCCCCTTCGTACGCCCTGGACATGGTCTCCGTCGTCGAGTCCACCCTGGACGACCCCCGGCAGATCCTCGCCGCCCAGCAGAACAAGGCGCGGGGCGAGGCGGTCGGCCGGATGAAGGCGGACGGGGTCGAGTACGAGGAGCGCATGGAGCTGCTCCAGGACGTCACGTATCCGAAGCCGCTGAGCGAGCTGCTGTGGCACGCGTACGACGTGTACCGCAAGAGCCACCCGTGGGTCGGGGACCACCCGGTGTCGCCGAAGTCGGTGATCCGGGACATGTACGAACGGGCCATGACCTTCACGGAGTTCACCTCGAACTACGAGCTGGCACGTACGGAGGGCATCGTCCTGCGCTATCTCGCGGGCGCGTACAAGGCTCTTGAGCACACCATCCCGGACGACCTGAAGTCCGAGGACCTGGAGGACCTGATCGCCTGGCTCGGCGAGATGGTCCGGCAGGTGGACTCCAGCCTCCTGGACGAGTGGGAGCAGCTCGCCAACCCGGAGGTGGAGACCGCCGAGCAGGCACAGGAGCGGGCGGACGAGGTCAAGCCCGTCACGTCGAACGCGCGCGCCTTCCGGGTCCTGGTCCGCAACGCGATGTTCCGCCGGGTGGAGCTGGCGGCGCTGGACCGCGTCCGCGAACTGGGCGAGATGGACGGCGAGTCGGGCTGGGACGAGGACGCCTGGGGCGAGGCGATGGACGGGTACTGGGACGCGCACGAGGACCTGGGAACCGGCCCCGACGCCCGCGGGCCGAAGCTGCTGAAGATCGACGAGGACCGGGAGCACGGTCTGTGGCGGGTCTGGCAGGCTTTCGCCGACCCGGCTGGGGACCACGACTGGGGCATCAGCGCCGAGGTCGACTTGGCCGCGTCCGACGAGGAGGGCCGGGCGGTCGTCCGGGTCACCTCGGTGGGTCAGTTGTGACGAGGAACCGGCTTCGAGAGTGGAGAAGAACCGTATGACGAACCCCGCCGAGCGTCTGGTCGACCTTCTCGACCTGGAGCGGATCGAGGTCAACATCTTCCGTGGCCGCAGTCCGCAGGAGTCCCTTCAGCGGGTCTTCGGCGGCCAGGTCGCCGGGCAGGCGCTGGTGGCGGCGGGCCGCACGACCGACGGCGACCGCCCGGTCCACTCGCTGCACGCCTACTTCCTGCGGCCGGGGCGCCCCGGCGTGCCGATCGTCTACGAGGTCGAGCGGGTGCGTGACGGCCGGTCCTTCACCACCCGCCGGGTCACGGCGGTGCAGGAGGGCCGGACGATCTTCAATCTGACGGCGTCCTTCCACCGTCCGGAGGAAGGCAGCTTCGAACACCAGCTGCCGCCCGCCCGCGAGGTTCCCGACCCCGACGATCTGCCGACCGTCGCCGACGAGGTGCGTGAGCACCTGGGCGCCCTGCCCGAGGCGCTGGAGCGGATGGCCAGGCGCCAGCCCTTCGACATCCGGTACGTCGACCGGCTGCGCTGGACGCACGAGGAGATCAAGGACGCCGATCCGCGCAGCGCCGTGTGGATGCGCGCGGTCGGTCCGCTGGGCGACGACCCGCTGGTCCACACCTGCGCGCTGACGTACGCGAGCGACATGACGCTGCTCGACGCGGTCCGGATTCCGGTGGAGCCCCTGTGGGGGCCGCGTGGTTTCGACATGGCGTCGCTGGACCACGCGATGTGGTTCCACCGGCCGTTCCGGGCGGACGAGTGGTTCCTGTACGACCAGGAGTCGCCGATCGCCACGGGCGGGCGCGGGCTGGCCCGTGGCCGTATCTACGACCGCCAGGGTCAGCTGCTGGTGTCGGTGGTGCAGGAGGGGTTGTTCCGACGGCTCGACGCCTAGTGGATCAGGCCGGACGAGAGGCCCTGGAGCCCCCGTTCGGTACGGCCGCTGCCGGGCTCAGATGCCCGGCAGCGTGTCCTGGTCGACCTCGTGGCGGCGGGTGCGGATGTCCGGTGCGGCGGGGTGCAGTTTGGCGTCGCAGGCGGGGCCGAGGCCGGTACGGCGGGACGCCGTACCGGTGAGCGGCCGTCCGCACATCCGGCAGCGCACCGGGCGGCGGCCCTCGGGTACGCCGGTGTCGGGGAGGGGCTCGGAATCCGGTTCGGGAGAAGGCACGGCCCGATCATCTCAGGGGCGGACCGCGGTGCGCCCGTGCACAGGCGCACCCCCCTCTTTCACCGAATCCCTGATCAGGGATATCCTCTCTGATATGAGAGAGGCAGAGGCCCTGGAGCCCGGCTCGGTCGATGCCCGGCTGGCCGCCCGGCTGGGCGAGCTGCGTACCGAGCACGGCTGGTCGCTCGACGAGCTGTCCCGGCGGAGCGGGGTGAGCCGCTCGACGCTGTCGCGTCTGGAGCGCGGCGAGCTGAGCCCGACCGCCGCGCTGCTCGGGCGGCTGTGCGCCGTGTACGAGCGGACCATGTCGCGCCTCCTGATGGAGGTGGAGGCCGAACCTCCCATGCTGGTGCCCGCCGAGCGGCAGCCCGTGTGGCGGGACGAGACCTCGGGCTTCGTCCGCCGCTCCGTCTCCCCGCCGCACGCCGGGCTGCGGGGCGAGGTGATCGAGGGCCGGCTCGACGCGGGCGCCGTCGTCTCCTACGAGGACCCGCCCGTGGCCGGGCTCGAACAGCACCTCTGGGTCCTGGAAGGCGCACTGGAGATCACCGTGCAGGGGACCGTCCACACGGTGCGCACCGGCGACTGCCTGCGGTTCCGGCTCCGGGGCCCCTCACGCTTCCACTGCCCGGGTCCCGGCCCGGTCCGCTACGCCCTGCTGATCGTCCTCCCCTGACCCCGTACCCTCCCGCCCCTCAGAAAGGCACCTGCGACATGACCGAGATCGCCCCCGTCACCGGACCCGAACTGGTCACGTACGCCGATGAGTTGGCTGCCCTCCTGGTGGATACGGTCAACGGCGGGTCCTCGGTGGGCTTCCTCGCTCCGCTCGACCGCGCCGAGGCCGCCTCGTGGTGGCGCGAGCGGGCCGCACACGTCGAGGCGGGCCACCACATGGTGTGGCTCGCCCGTGACGGGGAACGGGTCGTGGGCACCATCGGCCTGATCCGCGCGTCCCTGCCGAACGCCCGCCACCGCGCGGAGGTGGCGAAGCTGATGGTCCGGCCCTCGGCCCAGGGGCAGGGCCTCGGCCGCCGCCTGCTCGCCGCCGCCGAAGAGGCCGCCGTCGGGGCCGGCATCACCCTGCTGATCCTGGACACCGAGTCGGGCAGCCCCGCCGAACGCCTCTACCGCTCGGCGGGCTGGACGGAGTCCGGGTCCATCCCGGACTACGCGGGCAACCCGGCCGGCGAGCTCAGGCCGACCACCTTCTACTACAGGACACCGTGCGCGCCCGCCGCGTCCGGGGAAGCACAATGAAGACCGGACACCATCCGACCGAGGAGTAGTTCCATGACGCTGTACGACATCCCGCTCCACACTCTCACCGGCGAGCCGACCACGCTCGGCGCCCACCGGGGCAAGGTGCTCCTGGTGGTCAACGTGGCCTCCAAGTGCGGACTGACCCCGCAGTACGAGGGCCTGGAGCGGCTCCAGAAGCAGTACGGCGACCGCGGTTTCACCGTCCTCGGTGTTCCCTGCAACCAGTTCGCGGGCCAGGAGCCGGGCAGCGCCGAGGAGATCCAGAGCTTCTGCTCGGCCACGTACGGCGTCAGCTTCCCGCTCCTGGAGAAGCTCGACGTCAACGGTGACGGCCGGCACCCGCTGTACACGGAGCTGACGAAACTCGCGGACGCCGACGGCTCGGCCGGTGACGTCCAGTGGAACTTCGAGAAGTTCCTGATCTCCGCGACGGGCGAGCCGGTCGCCCGCATCCGCCCCCGCACCGAGCCGGAGGACACCGAGGTCATCGCGGCCATCGAGGCCCAGCTGCCGGCCTGACGTACGGGGCCGGACGGGCTCGGGAATCAAGCCCGTCCGGCACCTGGGGCCCCACGGCGGCGACCGGACGGCCCGGTGGCCTTGCGGTCACCGCGCTAGCGGATCGGCATGCCCGACAGCGTGCGCGCGATCACGAGGCGCTGGATCTCGCTGGTGCCCTCGAAGATGGTGTAGATCGCGGCGTCGCGGTGCATCCGCTCCACCGGGTACTCACGGGTGAAGCCGTTGCCGCCGAGGATCTGGATGGCCTGGCCGGTGACCTTCTTGGCCGTCTCGCTCGCGTAGAGCTTCGACATGGAGCCCTCCGCCGAGGTGAACGGCTTGCCCGCGGTCGCCATCCAGGAGGCGCGCCAGACCAGCAGCCGGGCCGCGTCGATCTGCGTACGCATGTCGGCGAGCTGGAAGGCGACGCCCTGGTTGTCGATGATCGGACGGCCGAACTGCGTACGGGTCTTCGCGTAGTCGAGCGCGACCTCGTACGCGGCGCGGGCGGTACCGACGGCCATGGCACCGACGGCGGGGCGGGATGCCTCGAAGGTGGCCATCGCGGCGTTCTTGACGCGCTCGCCGCCACCGGACCTGGCCCTCTCGCGGGCCCGCGCCATGCGCTCGTCCAGCTTCTCCTTGCCGCCCAGCAGGCAGCTGCCCGGCACCCGCACGTCCTCCAGGACGACCTCGGCGGTGTGCGAGGCGCGGATGCCGTGCTTCTTGAACTTCTGGCCCTGGGAGAGACCCGCGGTGGCCGGCGGCACGATGAAGGAGGCGTGGCCCTTGGAGCCGAGCTCCGGGTCGACGACCGCGACGACGACGTGGACATTGGCGATTCCGCCGTTGGTCGCCCAGGTCTTCGTACCGTTGAGGACCCATTCGTCCTTGGCCTCGTCGTAGACCGCGCGGGTTCGCATCGCGCCCACGTCGGAACCCGCGTCCGGCTCGGACGAACAGAAGGCGGCGACCTTCACGTCGTTCGCGTCGCCGTACATCTGCGGAATCCAGGTGCCGATCTGCTCCTCGGTGCCGTTGGCGAGGACGCCCACGGCCGCCAGGCCCGTACCGACGATGGAGAGGGCGATACCCGCGTCGCCCCAGAAGAGCTCCTCCATGGCCATCGGGATGCCGAGGCCCGTGGGGTCGAAGAACTGCTGGGCGTAGAAGTCGAGGGAGTAGATGCCGACCTTGGCGGCCTCCTGGATGACGGGCCAGGGAGTCTCCTCGCGCTCGTCCCACTCCGAAGCGGCCGGCCGGATGACATCCGCCGCGAAGCCGTGGAGCCAGTCACGGACCTGCTTCTGGTCCTCGTTGAGATCGAGCGTGAACTCGGCCATGTTCCCCTCCATGCACTGCCGTAAAATTGATACGTTACTTGCGGTAACTACAGTCTGTTACCGACAAGTAGGCACTGTCAACCACCAGGAGTCCGATCCGCGTCACCGCTGGGCATGGTGTTACGTTGCGCAGGCGTGAAGAAAAGGCATGGCCAGGGGTGGGGAGACACGACATGGAGACCACACGACAGGCCGAGCGTCAGCGGAGCGCGGCCGAGCGCCGTCGCCGCGAGCTGCTCGAGGCCGCGGACCGGGTGGTGCTCAGGGACGGGCCCAAGGCGTCGATGAACGCGATCGCCGCGGAGGCCGGGATCACCAAACCCATCCTCTACCGGCACTTCGGCGACAAGGGCGGCCTCTACCGCGCGCTCGCCAAGCGCCACACAGACGCCCTGCTCAGCGCCCTGCGTGCGGCCCTCGACGCGCCCGCCGACCGCCGCGAGCGGGTCGAGGCGACACTCGACACCTATCTCGCGGCGATCGAGGCACGCCCCCAGGTCTATCGCTTCCTGATGCACCCCTCCGACGACGCCGCCCCCTCGCCCGAGCAGGGCTTCGACGTCGGCAGGCACTCCGCCCCGCTGCTGCGCCGGCTCGGCGAGGAGCTGGGCAAGGTGATCGCCGAAAGGGTCGACCTCGGTCCGGACAACGACCAGATGGCCCGGATCTGGGGTCACGGAATCGTCGGGATGATGCACGCGGCGGGCGACTGGTGGCTGGGCGACCGCCCCTGCTCGCGCGATCAGTTGGTGCGCAGCCTCGCCGATCTGCTCTGGGGCAGGCTCGCCGAGGCCGGCGACCGGCCCGGCGGACCGGTCTTCTGACCGCGCTCAGCCGATGGGCCCCCACGGCGCCCGCCGGGCGGCACGGACCGCCCTGGTGCGGCGCAGCCCGGTGAGCCGGTCCGTGTAGACGGTCCCTCCGAGGTGATCGCACTCGTGCTGGAGGCACCGGGCGAACCAGCCGGTACCGGTGACCCGCAGGGGTGCGCCGTCCATGTCGGTTCCTTCGACGACGGCGTGGTCGAAGCGATCGGTGCCGGCCTCCAGACCCGGAAGTGAAAGGCACCCCTCCGGTCCGCGTACGGTGATGCCGTCCACCTCGACCAGTTTCGGATTCACCAGATGCCCCAGGTGACGAACATCATCGTCATCCGGACAGTCGTACACGAACACCTTCAGCGGAACGCCGATCTGATTGGCGGCGAGCCCGACACCCTGTGCCGCGTACATCGTGGCGAACATGTCCTCGACCAGTCGGGCCAGGGCCGGACCGAAGTCGGTGACGTCCTCGCAGGGGCTGTGGAGGACGGGGTCTCCGTACAGACTCATGGCGCGAATGAGTCCGGAACTACCGGGGATCGGGCGGTTTCGCATGGCGGCAAGCGTACGTTCCACCGCGGCCCGCGCCTTCCCGTGGTGCCGCGGTGCGGTCGTGGCACCGGACATCGATAGGCTGGGCGCGGACCGATGCAAGGAGGATCTAGGACGATGGCAGGCAACACGGAGCCGTTGTCGCCGCGGGCCAAGCTCGCCGTGACGGCGGGCAAGGCCGCGGCGGCGGTGTCGCGCGCTGCGGGGCGCGGCAGCGGATCGGTGATCGGCGGCCGGGTGGCGCTCAAGCTCGACCCCGACCTGCTGGGGCGGCTGGCGCAGCACCTGGACGTGATCCTCGTGTCGGCGACGAACGGCAAGACGACCACCACCAGGCTGATCGCCGAGGCACTGCGGGCCGCTGGGCCCGTCGTGTCGAACGCGCTGGGCGCCAACATGCCGGCGGGGATCACCTCCGCGCTGGCCGGTGGCTCGGACGCGAAGTACGGCGTGATCGAGGTCGACGAGAAGTACCTCGCCGGCGTCGCCCGCGACACGACGCCCAAGGTGATCGCGCTTCTGAACCTCTCGCGCGACCAGCTGGACCGCGCCGCGGAGACCCGGATGCTGGCCGAGAAGTGGCGTGAGGGTCTGTCCGGCTCGAAGGCCGTGATCGTCGCCAACGCCGACGACCCGCTGATCGTCTGGGCGGCGTCCTCCTCCCCCAATGTGGTGTGGGTCGCGGCCGGCCAGGCGTGGAAGGACGACGCCTGGTCCTGCCCCTCGTGCGGTGGTGTGATGCAGCGCCCCGGCGACGACTGGTTCTGCGGCGAGTGCGGTTTCCGCCGCCCCGCCCCGAGCTGGGCGCTGAACGGCGACTACGTCCTCGACCCGCACGGCTCGGCCTGGCCGATCCACCTCCAGCTGCCGGGTCGCGCGAACAAGGCGAACGCCACCAGCTCGGCCGCGGTGGCCGCGGTCTTCGGTGTGCCGCCGCAGGTCGCCCTGGAGCGCATGTACCAGGTGCAGGCGGTGGCGGGCCGCTACGACGTCGTCACCTTCCTCGGCCGTGAGCTGCGGCTCCTGCTGGCGAAGAACCCGGCGGGCTGGCTCGAAACGTTTTCCCTGATCGATCCGCCGCCCACGCCGGTGATCCTCTCCGTCAACGCCCGTGGTGCGGACGGCACGGACACCTCGTGGCTCTGGGACGTCGACTACACCCAGCTGTACGGCCACCCGATCTTCGTGCTCGGTGACCGCAAGCTGGACCTCGCGGTGCGCCTCGAGGTGGCCGGTCTCGACTTCCGGGTCTGCGAGACCCTGGACGAGGCCGTCCAGCTGGCGCCGCCCGGTCGTATCGAGGTCATTGCCAACTACACCGCCTTCCAGGATCTGCGCCGTCGTGTCGGCAACTGACCCCGGCCCCGGCCCCCTCCGGAGAGGACGAAGCATGAGCAACAACAGCCTGCGGCTGGTGTGGGTCTACCCCGACCTCCTCAGCACCTACGGCGACCAGGGCAACGCCCTCGTGGTGGAGCGCCGGGCCCGCCAGCGCGGCCTCGACGTGCAGCGCGTCGACGTCCGCAGCGACCAGCCGATTCCCACCTCCGGCGACATCTACCTGATCGGTGGCGGTGAGGACCGGCCGCAGCGGCTCGCCGCCGAGCGGCTGCGCCGCGACGGCGGTCTGAGCCGGGCCGCGTCCAACGGCGCGATCATCTTCTCGGTGTGCGCGGGCTACCAGATCCTCGGCCACGAGTTCATCAACGACCTCGGGGAGCGCGAGCCGGGTCTCGGCCTGCTCGACGTGGTCTCCACGCGCGGCGAGGGTGCGCGGTGCGTCGGCGACGTCCTCGCGGACATCGACCCGAACCTGGGCCTGCCGCCCCTGACCGGTTTCGAGAACCACCAGGGCGTCACCCATCTCGGCCCGACGGCACGGCCGTTCGCCCGGGTGCAGTTCGGCCGGGGCAACGGCACCGGGGACGGCACCGAAGGCGCGTACAACGACACCGTGTTCGGCACGTACATGCACGGTCCCGTGATGGCACGCAATCCGATGATCGCGGATCTGCTGCTGAAACTGGCTCTCGACGTGAACGCGCTGCCGCCGACCGACGACCGCTGGTACGAGGCGCTGCGCTCCGAGCGCATCGCCGCGGCGACGCAGCCCGCCTGAGGCCGTTTCGGCTCAACTGAGCAGCGTCCAGCAGGCGGACGCCCGGTTCGGTCCCGCCACCCTGCGCCGGTAGGGTGGCGGGGATCAAACCGGACGACGTGGTCCGGTCGTCGGCCCCACGTTGCAAAGGTTTCCCGGGCAATGCGAATTGGTGTACTCACCTCCGGCGGCGACTGCCCCGGCCTGAACGCCGTCATCCGATCCGTCGTGCACCGCGCGGTGGTGGACCACGGCGACGAGGTCATCGGCTTCCACGACGGCTGGAGGGGCCTTCTCGAGTGCGACTACCGCAAGCTCGACCTCGACGCGGTCGGCGGCATCCTCGCCCGTGGCGGCACCATCCTCGGCTCTTCCCGCGTCCAGCCGGCCCATCTGCGTGACGGTGTGGAGCGGGCCAGGGGCCACGTCTCCGACCTCGGCCTCGACGCGGTCATCCCGATCGGCGGCGAGGGCACGCTGAAGGCGGCCAACCTCCTCTCCGAGGCGGGTCTGCCGATCGTCGGCGTGCCGAAGACCATCGACAACGACATCGCCTCCACCGACGTGACCTTCGGTTTCGACACCGCGGTCGGTGTCGCCACCGAGGCCCTGGACCGGCTGAAGACGACCGCCGAGTCGCACCAACGGGTGCTGATCGTCGAGGTCATGGGCCGTCACACCGGATGGATCGCCCTGCACTCGGGCATGGCGGCCGGTGCGCACGCCATCGTCGTCCCGGAGCGCCCCTTCGACATCGACGAGCTGACCACACTCGTCGGGCGGCGCTTCTCGGCCGGCAAGAAGTTCGCGATCGTCGTGGTCGCCGAGGGCGCGAAGCCGCAGGCCGGCTCCATGGAGTTCGCCCAGGGCACCAAGGACATCTACGGGCACGAGCGGTTCGCCGGAGTGGCGACGCAGCTCTCCATCGAGCTGGAGCACCGGCTCGGCAAGGAGGCCCGCCCGGTGATCCTCGGCCACGTCCAGCGCGGCGGCACCCCGACCGCGTACGACCGGGTCCTCGCGACCCGCTTCGGCTGGCACGCGGTGGAGGCGGCGCACCGCGGCGAGTTCGGCATGATGACGGCCCTGCGCGGCACGGACATCACGATGGTGCCGCTGGCGGAGGCCGTCGAGACCCTGAAGACGGTTCCGGCGGAGCGCTACGCCGAGGCGGAGTGCGTGCTCTGACCCGCTCGTAGTCATGGACTGCCCCCGGCCGCAGCTGCGGCCGGGGGCAGTTCTACTCTGGACCCGGACAAGCGGCACGAATCGGGGACGTCCCCAGCGGGAGTGAACAGATGGACCACAGCGGGCACGGCATGAACATGGATCTGCCGCCGTTCACGCTGGGACGTGGACTGGCTTTTTCCGCGGACCCGTTCTTCCTGGTCGGCTGCGTCCTGGCGCTCGCGCTGTACGGGTACGCCGTGCTCCGCTTGCGCAGACGCGGCGACAGCTGGCCGGTCAACCGGACCGTCTTCTTCGTCGTCGGTGTGCTCTCGATCGCCCTGGTGATGTGCACCAGGCTGAACGACTACGGCATGGTCATGTTCAGCGTGCACATGGTGCAGCACATGGTGATCAGCATGCTGTCGCCGATCCTGCTGCTGCTCGGCGCACCGGTGACGCTGACGCTGCGGGCACTGCCGGTCGCCGGCCGGGACCGGACCGGGCCCCGCGAAGTACTCCTCATGCTGCTGCACAGCCGGTACATGAAGATCATCACGCACCCGGTGTTCACGATCCCGCTCTTCATCGCCAGTCTGTACGCGCTCTACTTCACCCCGATCTTCGACTTCCTGATGGGATCGAAGCCCGGCCATCTGGCGATGATGCTGCACTTCCTCGCCGTGGGCCTGGTGTTCTTCTGGCCGATCATGGGCATCGACCCGGGTCCGCACCGGCCCGGCTACCTGATGCGGATGCTGGAGCTCTTCGCGGGCATGCCGTTCCACGCGTTCTTCGGGATCGCGCTGATGATGGCCAGCGGGCCGATGGTGGAGACGTACAAGAATCCCCCGGCCTCGCTCGGCATCGATGCGCTGAGTGACCAGAACTGGGCGGGCGGTATCGCCTGGGCCTTCAGCGAGATCCCCTCGGTGCTCGTGCTGATCGCGCTGGTCTTCCAGTGGTACCGCTCCGAACAGCGCACCGCGAAGCGCTCGGACCGGGCCGCCGACCGGGACGGCGACAAGGAGCTCGCGGCGTACAACGCGTATCTCGCCTCTTTGCAGGCGCGCGGACAGTAGCGCGGAGCGCACTCGCGGGGCGACCATGGGCTCAACGGCCGCGCGGCCGGTGAGGGAGTGCGCGCATGTCCGGATCCGTGAAGACCATGGGAGTGCTCACCCTCGGGACACTGGTCGCCATCACGGCGTACACGGTGGCTCTGGGGAGCAACGGCTGGCTCTGGTTCGGCTGGGTGGTACTGGGCCTGGCGACGCTGGGAATGGCGGCCACACAGGAGAGCTGAGCCCGCTCCTGCGTTGCGGCGCGGGCAACGGGCAGAAGCCTGGCACCGGCGTGGTGACTGATCAGTACGGTCCCGCCCTCGCAACGGGCGCTCTAGACTGACGGTCTCCCCGCACCACGATGACCTGGCACGACACAGCCCTGAGCCGACCGGCAGAGCGAGGTGCACCCTCCGTGTTCTATTACGTCCTGAAATACGTTGTGCTGGGGCCAGTGTTGCGCCTGTTGTTCCGGCCGCGGATCGAGGGCCTGGAACACATTCCCGACGACGGGGCGGCCATCGTCGCCGGGAATCACCTGTCGTTCTCCGACCACTTCCTGATGCCGGCGATCATCAAGCGGCGCATCACCTTTCTCGCGAAGGCGGAGTACTTCACGGGGCCCGGTCTCAAGGGCCGTCTGACCGCGGCCTTCTTCCGCAGCGCGGGGCAGATCCCGGTGGACCGTTCCGGCAAGGACGCCGGTCAGGCCGCGATCCGCGAAGGACTCGGTGTCCTGGCCAAGGGCGAGCTGCTGGGGATCTACCCGGAGGGCACCCGCTCGCACGACGGGCGGCTGTACAAGGGCAAGGTCGGGGTCGCCGTGATGGCGATCAAGGCGGGAGTGCCGGTGGTCCCGTGCGCGATGGTCGGCACCTTCGAGATCCAGCCGCCCGGCCAGGTCGTCCCGAGGATCAAGCAGGTCACGATCCGCTTCGGTGAACCGCTGGACTTCTCCCGGTACGCCGGTCTGGAGGACCAGAAGGCGGCGATCCGGGCCGTCACCGACGAGATCATGTACGCGATCCTCGGTCTGTCCGGTCAGGAGTACGTCGACGAGTACGCGGCCAAGGTGAAGGCCGCGCAGGCGGACCAGCCGAGGAAGTTCCCGCGGCTGCGACGCTGACCGCGAATCTGCCCTCAGCCGATCGCCCTGGCCCGGTACCGGCCCGCCCCCTAGCGTCTCCCTCATGAGCAGAGGAAACGCATTCGTGCTCGGCGCGACGGGACAGATCGGGCGGGTGGCCGTCACGGCCCTCGTCGAGGACGGCTGGGAGGTGACCGCCGCCTCGCACGGCGGCGGCCGGGACGGCACCTGGCCGGACGGGGTGCGCAGCGTCCGCCTCGACCGGGACGAGGAGGGAGCACTCACGGCGGCCCTGGGCGAGGGCTGCGACGTCCTCGTCGACATGGTGGCGTACGACGGCGCGCACGCCCGGCAGCTGACCGGTCTCGCGGACCGGATCGGGTCGGCCGTGGTCATCTCCAGCGGCGCGGTGTACGAGGACGACCGGGGCCGCAGCTTCGACACCCAGGACCGGCCGGACGGCGGCCCGCGGTACCCACTGCCGATCCCCGAGTCCCTCGCCACCGTGGCACCGGGCGACGGTACGTACGCGACGCGCAAGATCCGCCTGGAGCGCGATCTGCTGGCCGCCGCCGAGACCCTGCCGGTGACGCTGCTGCGGGCCGGTGCCGTCCACGGGCCGTTCTGCCGCACTCCGCGCGAGCTGTACTTCGTGAAGCGCGCGCTGGACGGGCGGGCGCGCCGGGTGCTGGCCTACGGGGGCACCAGCCGCTTCCACCCCGTGCACGTCTCGAACGTGGCGGAGCTGATCCGGCTCGCCGCGCTGCGGCCCGGTACCCGTGTGCTGAACGCGGCGGACCCCGAGGCCCCGACGGTCGCCGAGATCGGGACGGCCGTCGACGAGGTGCTCGGCACGCGCACCGAGACCGTACTGCTGGCGGGCGCTCCGGCCCCGGGCGGGGTCGGTGAGACCCCCTGGAGCGCCGCGCACTCCATCGTGTACGACATGGCGGCTGCGGAGCGGGAGCTCGGTTACCGGCCGGTGACCGGCTATGCGGAGTCCCTGCCGGAGACCGTGTCCTGGCTCGCCGGCCGGCTCGACGGCCGGGACTGGACGGACGCGTTCCCGAAGATGGCACGGAACTACGGCGACATCTTCGACTACGCGGCGGAGGACGCCTGGCTGGAGCAGTACGACCGGGGCGTGTGAGGCACCGGGCAGAGCGAAGGGGCGGCCGGATGGGAATCCGGCCGCCCCTTGCCCCTGGCGGATGTGCTTACGGCTTCGGTGTGGCGTGCGGGGCGCACGTCACGTCGTGCCGGTCGGTCTCCCCGGTGAGCAGGTAGGTGTCCACCCGCTCGTTGATGCAGGGGTTGAGCAGGCCCGTGACGCCGTGCGAACCGGCGTCCTTCTCGGTGATGAGACGCGAGCCCTTGAAGCGCTTGTGCAGCTCGACGGCGCCCTCGTACGGAGTGGCGGCGTCACGCGTGGACTGCACGATCAGCACGGTCGGCAGACCCTTGCCGGTCCTGACCTCCAGCGGAGTCTGCTGCTTGGCCGACCAGGTCGAACAGGGCAGGTTCATCCAGGCGTTGGCCCAGGTCATGAACGGGTAGTCCTTGTGGAGCCGGGTGTTGTCCCGGTCCCACCGCTGCCAGCTCGTGGGCCACTTGGCGTCCGCGCACTCGACGGCCGTGTACACGGCGTTGCCGTTCTCCGAGGACGCGTTGCCCGCGAGGTCCGACATGTCGGGGCCCGCGGCGTCGACCAGTGCCTGGGTGTCGCCGCCCCGGTAGGCGCTCCAGATCCGGGCGACGGGCGCCCAGCTGGAGTCGTAGTACGGAGCGCTCTGGAAGAAGCCGATGAGCTCGGCGGGGCCGACGACTCCACCGATCGGGTCCTTCTTGGCGGCGGCGCGCAGTTCCAGCCACGCCTGCTCGACCTTCTCCGGAGTGTCACCGATGTGGAAGGTGGCGTCGTTCTGGGCGACCCACGCCTTCCAGTCGTTCCAGCGGGTCTGGAAGGCGATGTCCTGGTTGAGGTTGGCCTCGTACCAGATGTTGTCCTTCGCCGGGTTGACCACACTGTCGACGACCATGCGGCGCACATGGGTCGGGAAGAGCGTGCCGTAGACCGCACCGAGGTAGGTGCCGTAGGAGACGCCCAGGAAGTTGAGCTTCTTCTCGCCGAGCGCGGCGCGGATGACGTCCAGGTCGCGCGCGGTGTTGGGCGTGGTCATGTGCGGCAGCATGTCGCCGCTGCGTTCGGCGCAGCCGTCCGCGTACTCGGCGGCCAGCTTGCGCTGGGCGCGCTTGTCGGCCTCGTTGTCCGGGACCGGGTCGGCCTTCGGTGCCTTGACGAACTCCTGCGGGTCGATGCAGGAGATCGGCGCCGAGTGGCCGACACCGCGCGGGTCGAAGCCGACGAAGTCGTACGCCTTCGAGGTCTTCACCCAGAGCGGGTTCTTCGTGACGACCCTGTTCGGGAACCTGAGCCCCGAACCGCCGGGGCCGCCCGGGTTGTAGACGAGAGCGCCCTGGCGCTCCGCCGCGGTGCCCGTGCTGACGGCCCGGTCAACGGCCAGCTTGATCTTCTTGCCGTTGGGCTTGGCGTAGTCGAGCGGGACGGTCACCCAGCCGCACTGGATGGGCGTGGAGAGCGCCCAGTCGGCGGGGCAGTCCTGCCAGTCGATACCGGCCTGCGCGGCCCGTGCGGCGGCCAGCTGAACGCCGTACGCCTCGGAGCCGCTGTGGTGACGCCCGTCGGCGCTGGCCGCCGGTGCGGCTATCGCGCCCGCTATGAGCGTGCCCGCGATCAGAGCGCCGGCCGAACCGAGCACTGCTGTGCGTCTCAAGTGGAACCTCCCCCATTGTCCGATGCGCCGCCGGTGGCGGCGCAGTTCATCGGTCCTTCCAGCGGATCCTTTCGTCTGTGGGGTTCCTGAGAACAGGGCGTACACGTGTTTCTTTACCGAACCAATAACCGGTGACCTCGGTCCCGCTGAGCGAACTCGCCCTCAGTCGAGGGAACTCAGCTCGCCCAGGGCGTCGTCCAGCACTCCGCGGAGCAGCCGTGCGTCGGCCGCGACGGCGGTCACCAGCACGGCGGGGCCGGCCAGCGGGGTGAGCACGGCGGTCGGATTCAGCAGCCGGGCCTTCGGGCCGGACTCCTCGAATCCCGGGTCCACGACGAGGAGCTGGCCCACGGCTCGGTGCCCGCCGAGCACGGCGCCACCGTCCCAGCCGCCGGGTGCGCCCGGCCCGTAGGCGAGTTGCTGGTCCAGCAGCGGCCGGCCTGCACGGAGCACGGTGAGCCGGGTGGTGAGGGTCCCGGTGCTCTCGCCGTGCCGGCCGAGGATCTGTTCCTCGCGCAGCACCAGGCGTGCCGAGGCGGCCAGTTCGACCCGGGTGGTCATGTGCAGCTTGCTGCCGTACGCGGAGACGAGCTGTTCCGGGAGCCAGCGCAGTTCCGCCTCCTCCCCCACGGTCAGCCGCACGTCGTACGTCGCGGGCCCGGCCTCCGGCGTCGCCCCGGGCAGGGCGACCGTGGCCGCGGCGGAGTCGACGGTCAGCCGCGCCCCGTCCCGGACGTCCGCCTCGACGGCGAGCCGGTCGCCGCCGAGCGGCGCGGTCATGGCGCCGACGACGGTGACGCGGGCGTACGGGGCGAGGGCCGACCGGGTACGGCGCAGGGCGAGCGGCCCGCCGCTCTCCAGTACGGGGAGCGCGGTGGAGCCCCGGCCGTCGGGGACCGCGGTGATACGGGCCGTGGCCTGGACGCTCATGCGGTCCAGGCGGCGAGCTGCGCGCGCACCCAGTCGGCCACGGGGGCGACACCTTCGCCGGACGTCAGAGAGGTGAAGACGACGGGCAGTTCACCGCGCTGCTCGGCGGCGTCACGGGCCATCCGGCCGAGGTCCGAGCCGACGTACGGGGCGAGGTCGGTCTTGTTGACGACGAGGAGGTCGGCGGTGGTGACACCGGGGCCGCCCTTGCGGGGGATGTCGTCGCCGCCCGCCACGTCGATGACGAAGACCTGCGCGTCGACCAGGCCCTTGGAGAACGTGGCGGTGAGGTTGTCGCCGCCGGACTCGACCAGGATGAGGTCGAGCGGGCCGACGGCGTCCTCAAGGTCCTCGACGGCTTCGAGGTTGGCGGAGATGTCGTCGCGGATCGCGGTGTGCGGGCAGGCTCCGGTCTCGACGGCCTGGATGCGCTCGGGCGGCAGGACGGCGTTGCGGAGCAGGAAGGCGGCGTCCTCGCGGGTGTAGATGTCGTTGGTGACGACGGCGATGGACAGCTGGTCGCGCAGAGTGCGGCAGAGGGCGGCGACGGTCGCGGTCTTGCCGGAGCCGACCGGACCGCCGAGTCCGATGCGCAGGGCACGCCGGGTGCCGTCGGGCCGTGCGGCGTCGGCGCTCACGGCGGCGGGTCCGTCGTGGGTGTGGTCGAGGTGCATGGGGCGGCTCCTGATGGTGCGGTTACGAGGCGAAGAGGCGGACCGGCCAGGCGGCGTGCGCTTCGGCGGTGATGTCGAGCAGGGGGGCCGAGGCGGCGGGCAGCGCGTCGAGGCCGTGGCGTGCGGCGGTGGCCGCCCGCGCGGCGACCCGGTCGAGCTCGGGGGCGAGGCGGGCGAGGACGGCGGTGGCCTCGAAGGGGTCGAGGGAGAGCAGCCGGACGACCGCGGTGGCCGGCCCGCTGACCGTCTCGTACGCGACACAGTGCGCGGCGTCCTCGGGTTCGAGTCCCGCGGACCGCGCGGTGAGGCCGAGGACGACGGGCTGATGGGCGCCGCGCGGCCGGGCGGCGGCGAGCCCGGCCAGTTCGGGGCTGGGCCAGGTGGCCCGTGCGGCCCGCATCAGCTGACGGCCCAGCTTGCGCGACACGGCCCGCAGGGCGGGTGAGGGGGTACGGGCGTCGGCAGCCTCGTCGAGTGCGAGCGGGTCGAGGCCGTGGGTGGCCGCCGCGGCGAGCGCGGCGGAGGTGAGTCCCGTGGTGTGGAGCCGGCCCCGGCAGAATGCGGCGAGGTCGTCGGCGTTACGGATGCGTCCTTCCTTGACGGCCGGTTCGGCTCCACCGGAGTGGGCGTGACCACCGGCGGGGAACCGGCCGTCGGCGAGGACGAGCAGCGCTGCGCGCGTCATGGGCTGCTTTCGCTCGGAGTGGGGAGTCGGAGGAATCGGGAGGCGCGGGAGCCGGAGGGCTCAGAACAGGAAGTAGCGCTGAGCGAGCGGGAGTTCCGCGGCGGGTTCGGGGACGACGAGTTCACCGTCGATGGTCACGGCGAAGCTGTCGGGGTCGACCTCGACCCGTGTCAGCGCGTCGTTCTCCCGCATGTCCGCCTTGGTGACTCCCCGGGTGCTGGTGATCGGCACGAACCGCTTGCCGAGGCCGAGGCGTTCCGGCAGCCCGTCCTCGATGGCGGCGCCCGCCACGAAGTTGAGCGAGTTGGCGGCGGGCGCACGGCCCAGTGCGCCGAACATCGGCCGGGGCATGACCGGTTGCGGGGTGGGGATCGAGGCGTTGGCGTCGCCCATCTGCGCGTAGGCGATCTGGCCTCCCTTGATGACGGTCTGCGGCTTGACGCCGAAGAACGCCGGGTCCCAGAGCACGAGGTCGGCGAGCTTGCCGGTCTCGACCGAGCCGATCTCCCGGTCCAGGCCCTGCGCCACCGCCGGGTTGATCGTGTATTTGGCGACATAGCGACGGATACGGCGGTTGTCGGCCCGCCCGTCACCGGGCAGCGCGCCGCGCCTCTTCTTCATCACGTGCGCCGTCTGCCAGGTACGCATGATCACTTCGCCGACGCGGCCCATCGCCTGGGCGTCGGAGGAGATGATCGAGATCGCCCCGAGGTCGTGGAGGATGTCCTCCGCCGCGATGGTCGAGGGCCGGATGCGTGACTCGGCGAAGGCGAGGTCCTCCGGCACGGCCGGGTTGAGGTGGTGACACACCATCAGCATGTCGAGGTGTTCCTCGATGGTGTTGACGGTGTGCGGCCGGGTCGGGTTGGTGGAGCTCGGCAGGATGTACGGCTCCGAGACCACGGTGATGATGTCGGGGGCGTGCCCGCCACCCGCACCTTCGGTGTGGTACGCGTGGATCGAGCGCCCGGCGATGGCGGCCAGGGTGTCACCGACGAAGCCGGCCTCGTTGAGCGTGTCCGTGTGGATGGCGAGCTGGGCGCCGCTCTCCTCGCACACCCGGAGGCAGGCGTCGATGACGGCGGGCGTGGCCCCCCAGTCCTCATGGATCTTGAACCCGATTGCCCCGCCACGGAGTTGGGCGCGCATCGCGTCGCCGGACATCGTGTTTCCCTTGCCGAGCAGCCCGATGTTGACCGGGAAGCCCTCCAGCGCCTCGAACATCCGGGCAAGGTGCCAGGCCCCGGGGGTGACGGTGGTCGCCTTGGTCCCTTCGGCCGGTCCCGTACCGCCGCCCACGAGCGTGGTGACACCGGAGGACAGCGCCTGGTCGACGATGGTCGGCGAGATGAAGTGGACGTGCGCGTCGACGGCGCCCGCCGTCAGGATCTTGCCGTTGCCCGCGATGATCTCGGTCTCGGGACCGATGACCAGGTCGGGGTGCACGCCGTCCATGGTGTCGGGGTTGCCGGCCTTGCCGATCCCGGTGATCCGGCCGTCCCGGATGCCGATGTCGGCCTTGACGACGCCCCAGTGGTCGATGACGACGGCGCCGGTGATCACGGTGTCGGGAGCACCTTCGGCGCGGCTGGTGCGCGCCTGCCCCATGGACTCGCGGATCACCTTGCCGCCGCCGAACACGGCCTCGTCACCGGCGAGTCCGGGGCCGCCGGAGCGGTCCTCCTCGATCTCGGCGAACAGCTCGGTGTCGGCGAGCCGGATGCGGTCGCCGGTGGTGGGGCCGAACAGGTCTGCGTAGACCGCGCGGTGGAGCTCAGGCATCGAGGGCACCTCCGGTTTCGCCGCGCAGGCCGGGGACGATGCGCAGCCCTGCGAGCGGGACGAGTTCGACGTCGACGGGAATGCCGGGCTCGAAGCGGACGGCGGTGCCGGCGGCGATGTTGAGCCGCTGCCCGCGGGCCGCGGCACGGTCGAAGTCCAGGCCGGGGTTGGCCTCGGCGAAGTGGTAGTGCGAGCCGACCTGGACGGGCCGGTCCGCGGCGTTCAGGACGGAGATACGGGTGACGGCACGGCCTTCGTTGAGCGGTACGGGGCCGTCCCCGTACAGGATCTCTCCGGGAATCATCGCGGCGCTCCCCCGTCAGACGATCGGGTCGTGGACGGTGACGAGCTTGGTGCCGTCCGGGAAGGTGGCTTCGACCTGGACGTCGTGGATCATCTCGGGGATGCCCTCCATGACGTCGTCACGGGTGAGCAGCTTGCGGCCGGACGCCATGAGTTCGGAGACCGTGCGGCCGTCACGCGCGCCTTCCAGCAGATGCGCGGTGATCAGGGCGACGGCCTCCGGGTGATTGAGCCGCAGCCCGCGTGCCCGGCGCTTCTCCGCCACGTCGGCAGCCACATGGATGAGCAGGCGTTCCTGCTCGTGCGGGGTCAGTTGCACGCTTCCACCTCTTCGTCTTCCGCCCAGTACCTGCCCTGGACGCAGCGGGACCCTATCCGCCTTCAACGGTTTGTTGATCTTCGGAACGGGGTCCTGCGGCGAGGTATTGCACGTTAGGGCGGAAGTTTTTCCGGCGCGTTAACTGGCCCTTTGCACATCCATGGACATCAGGCCCCGCAGACCGTCCTCGAGGACCTCGGGCTCCATGTCACCGAACAGCGCCAACTGCACGATGAACCCCTGGGCCGTGGCGATCAGCGTGCGGGCGACGTGGTCGGCGGGCAGATCGGTGCGGAGCATGCCGTTGGCGCGGTACGCCTCCACCAGTTCACCCCAGGCCGCCCGAAGGCCGCCGTACGCCTCGCCGAGCGTGCTGCCGAGCCGCTCGCTGCGCAGGGTCTCCGACCAGACCTGCAGGATCAGACCCGCGTACGCCTGCCGGTCGAGGGCGAGCTGCCCGGCGTCGAACAGCGTGCGGGTCACCCGGCCGATGAGCACGTCGGGCGTCGGCGGCGGGGTGGTGCGGGCGGCCTCCTCGAAGGCGTGGCGCACCCCGCCGACCGCATCGCCCGCGATGGCGGCGATCAGGTCGTCCTTGCCGCTGAAGTAGCGGTAGACGGCGCCGGCCGAGAGCCCGACCTCCTTGAACACGTCCTGCATCGAGGTGCCGTGGAATCCGTCGCGGGCGAAGCAGCGGGCCGCGCCGTCGAGGATCTGACGGCGCCGGGCGTCTAGGTGTTCCTGGGATACACGAGCCATGGCCTCAACCTAAAACGAACGTTCCTTCTTGACAAGGTCGCACGTCCCGCAGGACAGTGGAAGCCTACTTAAAACGAACGATCCTTCTCTTAAACTTCCGATGGGAGGCCCCCATGCCCCACGTGCCCCTCACGTCCACCGAGCGCAATCGCCGCACGGTGGCAGTGATCCTCCTCGTCCCCGTCGTGCTGGCCCTGGCCCTCTGGGCCTTCGCCTGGCCCGCCGCCCGGATCGCCCCGCGGGACCTCCCCGTCGGGATCGTCGGCACCGCACCCGCCGCCGACCAGCTCCAGGAGCGGATGGAGCAGCGCGCAGGCGCGTTCGAGATCCACCGTTACGAGGACGAGGCCGACGCCCGCGCGGCTATCGAGAACCGGGTCGTATACGGCGCCGTCGTCGCCGCTCCCACCGGCCCTCAGCTCCTCACCGCCACCGCGGCCGGCCCCGTGGTGGCCCAGCTGCTGCGCGATGCCGTCACCGCGTCCGCACCCCCGGGCACCGAGATCCAGGTCACGGACGTCGTCAAGGCGCCCGCGGGCGATCCGCGCGGCAGCGCCCTCGGCGCGAGCGCCCTTCCGCTGGCCCTGGCCGGGGTCGCGGCAGGAGCCCTCGTGACCCTGATGGGACTGCGGGGCACCCGGGCCGCGCTTGCCCTGACCGGCGCGGCGGCGCTGGTCGGCCTCACGGCGGCGGCGCTGGCCCACAGCTGGCTCGGCGTACTCGCCGGAGACTGGTGGACCGAGGCCGGGGCCCTGGCACTGATCGTGCTGTCCATCGGCGCGGTGGTCGCCGGTCTCGCAGCCCTGCTGGGACCGAAGGGCATCGGCCTCGGCGCACTCCTGATGGTGCTGCTCGGCAACTCGTTCTCCGGCCTCACCAGCGCACCGGAGATGCTCCCCGAGCCGGTCGGGGCGATCGGTCAGCTGCTGCCGCCCGGCGCGGGCGGATCACTGCTGCGGTCGGTCGGCTTCTTCGACGGCCGCGCGGCCGGCGGTCCCGCACTGACCCTCACCCTGTGGGCCGCGGCCGGTCTGGCCGTCGTGATCCTGGGCGGCCGGCGCCGCGACAAGGCGGAGGCCGCCCCGGCGGCCGGCATACCGGAGCCCGCGCTGACGCACTGACGCACCGCCGACGCGCCTGACGCGCCGGATCATCGGACCGCCGTGCACCCCCGCTGTAGCGGACGGGGGTGCACGGCATTTTCGCGTGCGCGGACCGTAGGCGTCCGGGGTGCGAGTCAGTCGTCCCGGTCGTGGTGACTGCGGTGTTCGGCGGCGATACCGAAGCTGCGCCGTTCGCCCGGAGCGGACGTCACCGAGCGGATGGAGGACACCGAGCGGATCACCTGCTCCTCCGCCGCGGCCTCCTCGTCCTCAAGTCGCTGCAGGTCAGCGGCGGAAACAAGCGCGATGAGCGGCTTTCCGTGCCGCGTCACGACCACGCGTTCCCCACCGTAGACGACGCGGTTGATCAGTTCGGCGAGCTCCGCCCGGGCTTGCGTCACCGGAATCTCGTAGGCCATAGTCCCCATCATAACCTTGTGTACGTCCTGTACATTTCTTACGGAGGACCGAACCATGATCCGTCCCGCCGCCCGATACGTACTGCCGGAGTTCACCGAGCGCACCGCGACCGGCACCCGGACCCTCGACCCGTACTCGAAGCTGCTGTCCGAGCGGATCATCTTCCTGGGCACCCCCGTCGACGACACCGCGACGACCGACCTCATCGCCCAGTTCATGTACCTGGAGTACGCGGACCCCGACCGGCCCATCTCGCTGTACATCAACTCCCCCGGCGGCTCGTTCACCGCCATGGCCGCGATCTACGACACGATGCAGTACCTGACCTGCGAGGTGGAGACCTTCTGCCTCGGCCAGGCCGGCTCCTCCGCCGCGATCCTGCTCGCGGCCGGCGCACCGGGCCGCCGACATGCCCTGCCCGGCGCCCGGGTAGTCATTCAGCAACCCGCCCTGCCCGAGGCCGTGCAGGGCCAGCCATCCGATCTCGAGATCGAGGCACGCGAGTTGATGCGCGTGCGCGAGATGCTCACGGGAATGCTGGTCCGGCACACCGGCCGGTCCACCGAGCAAGTCACCGCCGACATCGAGCGGGACACCATCCTGGACGCCGCAGCCGCCAAGGCGTACGGGGTGGTGGACCACGTCATGGAGAACCGCAGTCCGTCCCAGCCGCCGCACACCGCGAGGTGAACCGCCGATGCTGCCACCGGAGTTCCCGCCACTCCCCGCACTGACCCGCGCCGAGGGGGAGTTCATCGACTGCTACTTGGAAGTGCTCGACCAACTGGGCCGGATCAACCCGGCGCGCGGCAGCGACACCTACAGCGCGCTGAGGGCAGCACAGGCGCTGGCCTCCCGGGCCGGAGCGCTGCGCGACGCCCTCACCTCGATGCACGAGCGGGGCGAGACGCAGATCCACGCGGGCACCCTGGCGCGGGCGTTGCGGGTGCTCGACGGGGAGCGGCGCGCGGAGCGGGTCACCGTACCCCCCGTCGGCACGAGTTGATCAGCCGCTTCCCCGACTCCCTTTTCCGGAGCGCTTTTCGGGCGCACGGGCGACACGCCCGATGCCCGGACCGAATTTCCTCGCTCGTTCGGCGTAGGCCGTCCCCCTCACGAGGGACAGCTCAACTTGCGCGAAGCGTGTGCACTGTGGGCGGAATCTGGCGCTCCGCCGCTGGTACGAGGCCGGTCGGGGCCTCGTGATCCCGACGCAAATCCACCCTGTCCACCCGAATGGATCAGTGGTGACGAGCCTCACATAACACCGTTTCAGCTCGGAAAACCGGCAGTCCGTGAGTCAAGATCCCTGGGACGACAAGCCCCCGCCACCGCGGCGGGGCGGTCCGGGCGGACGCCGAGTCCTGCCGCTGTCCGGATGACTGGTCGACAGGAGTGGATCGGCAGGAGTGGAGGACCCGAGCACAACGGGTCGACCGGGAGACCGGCCGTCCCTCGGGGTGAAGCCGCTGCGTGCGGCCGGGCAACTTCGCCAGCCCGAACCCGACAGGTCATCCTTCACAGGCGGCTGACGAAGGGTTGCGCATGTCTGCGCAGGTTCATGTCCCGTCACTTCTCGCCCGGGCCGGTACGGCCTCGGTGCTCACGCTCGCTCTCGGCACCACCATGATGGCCCCGGGCATCGTGAACGATGCCGAGGCGGCCACTCATTCGACGAAGGCGCTCAAGATCGCCGCCTCGAAGAAGGGTTCGCCCTACAAGTACGGAGCCGCGGGCCCCCGCAGGTTCGACTGTTCGGGCCTCACGCTGTACTCGTTCAAAAGGGTGGGCAAGAAGCTCCCCCGCACGGCCCAGCAGCAGTACAACAAGACCCGCCACATCTCCTCCTCGAAGCGGCAGCGCGGCGACCTAGTCTTCTTCCACTACGGCCGCAGCGTCTACCACGTGGGCATCTACGCCGGCCACGGGCGGATCTGGCACTCCCCGAAGTCCGGGTCCGTCGTGCGCCTGGAACGGATCTGGTCCAAGAGCGTCTGGTACGGACGGGTGCGCTGACCGGAGCCCCTGCCGCCTCAGTGCAGCAGGGGCCCACCCACCAGCACGAGCCCCAGCGCGGTGAGTGCCGCGCCGCTGCCACCCTCGATCGCCCGGGCGGTACGCGGCCGGCGCAGCCACCGGCCGAGCCGGTCCACGAGCAGGGCCACGGCCGGGAACCACACGAGGGCCAGCAGGACGACGACTGCCGCG
The DNA here is from genome assembly GCF_036195325.1 of Streptomyces sp. NBC_00234. Classification (NCBI taxonomy): domain Bacteria; kingdom Bacillati; phylum Actinomycetota; class Actinomycetes; order Kitasatosporales; family Streptomycetaceae; genus Streptomyces; species Streptomyces sp. NBC_00234. The sequence goes on from NZ_CP108101.1 coordinate 1,111,461, forward strand.
AGCAGCAGCGTTCGCGGCAGTGGGGCCTGGCCGTCCGGTACGAACTGGGGCAGCAGACTGAGGAAGAGGACGGGCGCCTTGGGATTCAGGGCGTTGGTCAGGAATCCCTGCCGCAGCGAGCGCCCGAGCGCTTCGGGCGCCTGTTCCGGTGCCGCGTCCTGAGCCGTTCCGGCGGTCGCCGGACGCCGCCGTATCGCGTACAGCGCGCTCAGCCCGAGGTAGAGCACGTACGCGCCGCCGAGCAGCTGGACGGTGCGGAAGAGCACGGGCATCGTCACCAGCACCGCGGCGAGGCCCGCCACGGCGAGCGCGGTGTGCACCAGCAGGCCCCCGGCGACTCCCAGCGCGGTGGCCACCCCGGCCCGCCGCGAGGCCAGAGCGTTGCGTACGACCACGGTGAAGTCGGCTCCCGGCAGTGCCACCATTCCCGCGGCGACTCCGGTGAAGGCCAGCAGTTGTGCGTCCATGGGTACACCATGGACCGGCCGACCCTTTAGCGTGTACTTGCAATCTTCTGGGTCTGCCAAAAGGAACGCTTAATGTACGACCCGACGCGCCTGGCGGCGCTGGTGGCGGTCGCCGAGGCCGGTTCGATCACGCGCGCGGCGGCCCGCCTGGGCTACACCGCCCCCGCGCTCTCGCAGCAGCTGGCCAAGCTGGAGCGGGAGGCCGGTGCCGAGCTGCTGGTACGCCATCACCGCGGCGCGCGGCTCACGGCGGCCGGTGAGCTGCTGGCGGGGCGGGCCAGGCGGGTCCTGGACGAGATGGACCAGGCCCGTCACGAGCTGGCACGGCTCTCCGGGCTGTCCGGCGGGCGGCTGCGGGTCGCCACGTTCACGACGGCAGGCATCCATCTGCTGCCGCCGGTGCTGAGCGCGTTCCGGCGGGCCCACCCGGACGTCGAACTGACCGTGGCCGATTTCGAGCCGCCCAGCGGGGTCGCCGCCGTGGCCTCGGGCGAGGTGGATCTCGCACTGACCCACGCGTACGAGCCGGCCGTCGCCGATCCGCTGCCCGCGGGGGTCGCCGCCGAACCGCTGCTGGTGGAGGAACTGGTCGTGATCACAGCCGTCGGCCAGGTCCTCGCGGAGGGCACGGGACGGCTTCCGGTGACCGAGCTGGCGGGCCGGCCGCTGATCAGCAGCGCGCCGACGCATCCGCCCCGGCGCGGCGTGGAGAGCGCCCTGGCCGAGGCGGGGGCGACGCCCGCCGTGGTGTGCGAGTCCCCCGGCTACGGGCTGGTGTGCGCCCTGGTCAGCGCGGGGCTCGGGGCGGCGGTGGTGCCGGAGATGGTCGCCGCGATGTCTCCGACGCCGCTCGCCGTACGACGGCTCGACCCCGCCGCCTTCCGGCGGACCATTTCGGTGGTGCACCGCGGTGACCGGGCGACCGCGGCTGCCGCGACACTGACGGCGCTGTTGCGCAGTGGCTTCGGCCGCGCGGCCACGGCCCACTGACCGGCCGTTCTCCGGGATCAGCTCTGGACGGGAACGGTCCAGGGAAGCTCGATCCAGACCGTCTTGCCCCCCTCGGCCGTGGGACTCACGGTGAGCCGCCCGCCGCACTCCTTGGCCAGACAGCGGATGATGACCATGCCCCGCCCGTTGTCCTGCTGGACGGCCGCGGGAAGGCGCCGGGGCCAGCGGGGGTGACTGTCCGTCACTCCCAGCCGCAGCTCCTCGTCCCGGTCGAGCCGGAGGTCCACGGTGAAGGTGGGCGACTGCCCGAGCGTGTGCTGCACGGCGTTGGTGGCCAGCTCGGAGACGATCAGGCGGATGCTGTCGGCGATCTCGGTGTCGTCCGGGAGGCCCCAGTCCGTGAGTACCCGGGCCACGTATCTGCGCGCCGAGGAGACCGAGACCGGATCGCTCGGCAGAGTGACGGATGCTTCTTGATGGTCTGCCATGGCGGCCCCGTCCCTTCCCGGCCCGGCCGACCCGAGGTCGGCAGGGTTGTGCTTCGCGCCAGATTGCCACTGATGCCGCTCTCTGTAACGACGATCCACCAAGATATGCATATATCTGTCGCCCAAAGTGGTGAACTCTGCCACGGAAGACTGTATTTGGGCGGCACACTGGCCGCCGATGGCGGAGGAGGGAGGCCGGCGATGCGGCACGGCCCCGCGGTGCGACGGCGCAAGCTCGGCGAGGAGCTGAGGAGTCTGCGCCACACGACCGGACTGACGAGCCGGGAGGCCGCGCAGCTGCTCGGCTGGCACCAGTCGAAGGTGAGCCGGATCGAGACGGGCACCAGCGGTGTGACTCCGGCCGACGTGTCCCGGCTGCTGGACGCCTACGGCGTGGACGACCGCCAGCTGTGCTCGCTTCTCGAAGCACTCGCCGGCTCGGCGGGCGGCGGCGGTACGGGGTGGTGGCACGCGTACCGCGGTCTCATCCCGCCGCAGTACCGCGACTTCATCAGTCTGGAGTCCCAGGCCGGGACCGTGCGCACCTTGGAGACCTCCGTGGTGCCCGGGCTGCTGCAGACCGCCGACTACGCGCGGGCGGTGACGACGGCCTCGCTGGACGGGCTGCCGGCCGGGCAGCTCGACTCCCTGGTGGACGTGCGCCTGGCCCGGCAGGGAGTGCTGCGGGCGGACCCGCCCCTGAAGCTCAGCGCGGTGCTCGACGAAGCGGTGCTGCGGCGCGAGGTCGGCGGTCCCCGGGTCATGAGCGAGCAGTTGCGCCATCTGTCGCAGGTGGCCCAATTACCGCACGTGGAACTCCAGTTGCTTCCCTTCAGCGTCGGTGGCTACGTCGGGCTCACCGGCCCTTTCGTCATCTTCTCCTTTCCGAACATTTCTGATCTGGATGTGGTCGTTCTTGACCACTTGACGAGTAGCCTCTATCTGGAGCGGAAAGAAGACCTTGAGGCGTACAGCTCGGCCTTCCGCACCCTGCAGGCGCACGCGCTGTCGCCGGAGCGTTCGTTGGACCTGATCGCCGCGATCCTCCGCGGCGACCGGACCGCCTGACTGCCCGAGGAGGGCATCATGTCCGACCGCCTCGCCCCGCCCGCGTCACTGCCCGGCTCACCCCCCGGACCACGGTGGCGCCGCAGCAGCCGCAGCACCGGAATGAACAACTGCGTGGAAGCCGCGCCGCTCGGTGGCGAACGGCTCGCCGTACGGGACTCGAAGGACGTGGACCGGCCACCGCTCCGCTTCTCCGCGACGGCCTGGTCCTCCTTCGTCTCCGGGCTGCACGGCCTCCCGCTCAGCTGACCGGAACCGACGCTCCGTCGGGAGCGGTCCGCACGATCGTGGCCACCGCGGCCGTGATCTGCTCCGGTGTCAGATCTGCCCGCGCGGTCAGCCTCAGCCGCGAGATCCCGTCCGGCACCGACGGCGGCCGGAAACAGCCCACCGCGATTCCGGCCGCCCGGCAGTCGGCCGCCCAGCGCACCGCCGTATCCGCGGACGGCGCCCGGACGGACACCACCGCGGCATCGGGGCGGGCCGCCGTGAGCCCGGCCGCGGTCAGCCGTTCGTACAGCGCCGTGGCCACCGCGCGGGCCCGGTCGGCCCTCTCCGGTTCGCGCTTCAGCAGGTTCAGGGCGCCCAGGGCTCCGCCCACCGCCGCCGGCGCGAGTCCGGTGTCGAAGATGAAGGTGCGCGCCGTGTTGACCAGGTGGTCGATGACCCGGGCCGGTCCGAGGACCGCTCCGCCCTGGCTGCCCAGGGACTTGGAGAGGGTGAGCGTGGCGACGATCCCCTCGCCGCCCGCGAGCCCGGAGGCGGCGAGCGCGCCGCGCCCGCCTTCTCCGAGGACGCCCAGGCCGTGCGCGTCGTCGACCAGCAGGGCGGCGTCCTCGGCCCGGCACGCGTCGGCGAGCGCGGTCAGCGGGGCGGCGTCGCCGTCCACCGAGAAGACCGAGTCGGTCACGGCCAGGGCGCGGCCGTCGTGCGCGTGCAGGGCCTTGCGTACGGCCTCGGGCTCCGCGTGCGGCACCACGGCCGTAGCCGCCCGGGAGAGCCTGCACCCGTCGACGATCGAGGCGTGGTTGCCCGCGTCGGAGACGATCAGTGAGCCGTGGCCGGAGAGCGCGGTGAGGGCGGCGAGGTTGGCCGCGTACCCCGAGGAGAACACCAGGGCCGCCTCGAATCCGCAGAACGCCGCCAGTTCGCGTTCGAGTGCGGCGTGCAGGTCGGTGGAACCGGTGACGAGCCGCGATCCGGTGGCGCCCGCACCCCACCGAAGTGCCGCGTCGGCGGCGGCGGCCGTGACCTCGGGGTGCCGGGTGAGTCCCAGGTAGTCGTTGCTCGCGAGGTCCAGCAGTTCCGTTTCGGCGGGGCGCGGGCGCACGGTGCGGACGAGTCCGGCAGCGGCACGGCGGCGGGCCTCGTAGTCGATCCAGTCGAACGGGGCGAAGGACATGAGGTGGTCCCTTTTGTAGGCAGCTCACAGACCCTAGCCGCGGGCGCAGCGGGTCAGGGTGTGGCAATACCCACACCCTTCGCCGCCTCTTCTGTCTGGTTCCTCCTTGGCCGATACCGGTGCCGTACGTCAGGATCATCGCCATGGACCTGCTGAACACGCTGGTGGACAAGGGGCTGCGGCGCGAACTGCCGACCCGCGAAGAAGCGCTCGCCGTGCTGGCGACCTCGGACGACGAACTGCTCGACGTGGTGGCCGCCGCGGGGCGGGTACGCCGCCAGTGGTTCGGGCGGCGCGTGAAACTGAACTATCTGGTCAATCTGAAGTCCGGGCTCTGCCCCGAGGACTGCTCGTACTGCTCGCAGCGGCTCGGCTCGAAGGCCGAGATCCTCAAGTACACCTGGCTGAAGCCGGACGAGGCGTCCAAGGCTGCGGCCGCCGGGGTCGCGGGAGGCGCCAAGCGCGTATGCCTGGTGGCGAGCGGCCGTGGTCCGACCGACCGCGACGTCGACCGGGTGTCGCAGACCATCGAGGCGATCAAGGACCAGAACGAGGGCGTCGAGGTGTGCGCCTGTCTCGGCCTGCTCTCCGACGGCCAGGCCGAGCGGCTGCGTACCGCGGGTGCCGACGCGTACAACCACAACCTCAACACGTCCGAGGGGACGTACGGGGAGATCACCACCACGCACACCTACGCCGACCGGGTGGAGACCGTGCAGCAGGCGCAGGCCGCCGGGCTGTCCGCCTGCTCCGGCCTGATCGCCGGTATGGGCGAGAGCGACGAGGACCTCGTCGACGTCGTCTTCTCGCTGCGCGAGCTGGACCCGGACTCGGTGCCGGTGAACTTCCTCATCCCGTTCGAGGGCACCCCGCTCGCGAAGGAGTGGAACCTCACCCCGCAGCGCTGCCTGCGCATCCTCGCGATGGTCCGCTTCGTCTGCCCGGACGTCGAGGTGCGGCTCGCGGGTGGTCGCGAGGTCCACCTGCGCTCGATGCAGCCGCTCGCCCTGAACCTGGTCAACTCGATCTTCCTGGGTGACTACCTGACCAGTGAGGGACAGGCCGGCCAGACCGACCTGGACATGATCGCGGACGCCGGTTTCGAGGTGGAGGGCGCGGACACGACGACACTGCCCAGGCACCGCACGCAGGCCGCCGGTGGCTGCGGCTCGCACGACGGGGGCCGCGACTCGCACGAAGGAGGCTGTGGTTCGCACGCCGGGGGCTGCGCTCCTTGCGGCGACGCCGCCGAAGCGCCGGCCCCGGACGCCTCCGAGGTGCCGGCGGCGCGCACGGACCTGGTGGCGGTCCGCCGCCGCGGTGCCGGGACGGACCTCGCGCCCAATGCCTGAGCCGCTCTCCCCCACCGAGCTGCGCGCCCTGGACCGGGCTCATGTGTGGCATCCCTATGGCCCGATGCCGGGCCGTCAGGAACCGCTGGTCGTGGAGTCCGCGTCCGGTGTGCGCCTCCGGCTCGCCGAAGAGGCTTACGGGCAGCGCGAGTTGGTCGACGGCATGTCGTCCTGGTGGTCCGCGGTGCACGGCTACAACCACCCGGTGCTCAACGAGGCCGCGCGCGGCCAGCTGGACCGGATGAGCCACGTGATGTTCGGCGGGCTCACGCACGAGCCCGCCGTGCGTCTGGCGACCCGGCTCGTGGAGATCACCCCGGAACCGTTGCAGCACGTGTTCCTCTCCGATTCCGGTTCGGTGTCGGTCGAGGTGGCCGTGAAGATGTGTCTCCAGTACTGGCGCTCGGCCGGCAGGCCGGCCAAGCGGCGGCTGCTGACCTGGCGCGGCGGCTACCACGGCGACACCTGGCAGCCGATGTCGGTGTGCGATCCCGAGGGCGGGATGCATGAGCTGTGGTCGGGCGCACTGCCCCGGCAGGTCTTCGCGGACGCGCCGCCGGACGGCTTCGACGCGGAGCCCGACGACGCCTACGTGGCCCATCTGCGGGCACGGATCGCGGACCACGCCGATGAGCTGGCCGCGGTGATCGTGGAGCCGGTGGTGCAGGGTGCCGGGGGCATGCGGTTCCACTCCCCCGCGTATCTGCGCGTGCTGCGTGAGGCGTGCGACGCACATGACGTGCTGCTGGTGTTCGACGAGATCGCGACGGGCTTCGGCCGTACGGGGCAGTTGTTCGCGGCCGGACACGCCGGCGTCTCGCCGGATGTCATGTGCGTCGGCAAGGCGCTGACCGGTGGCTATCTGACGATGGCGGCGACGCTGTGCACCTCCCGGGTGGCCGAGGGCATCTCAAGTGGCGAGGTGCCCGTCCTCGCGCACGGCCCGACGTTCATGGGGAATCCGCTCGCCGCCGCGGTGGCCTGCGCATCGGTGGATCTGCTGCTGGGCCAGGACTGGGAGCAGGAGGTCAAGCGGATCGGCACCGGGCTGCGGGACGGTCTCGCGGAGGCGGCCGGACTGCCCGGGGTGCTGGACGTCCGGGTGCTGGGCGCCATCGGCGTCGTACAGCTGGATCACGAGGTGGACATGGAGGCCGCGACCCGGGCGGCGGTACGGGAAGGGGTCTGGCTGCGACCCTTCCGCGACCTCATCTACACCATGCCGCCGTATGTGACCGGCGACGACGACGTGGCGCGGATCTGTCGCGCCGTGTGCGCTGCGGCTCGGGAGGGCTGAGATGACGATTCTGGTGGTGACGGGTACCGGCACCGAGATCGGAAAGACCGTGGTGACCGCGGCCATCGCCGCGGTGGCCGGGGATCGCAGGGTGGCCGTGCTCAAGCCCGCCCAGACCGGCCTCGCCCCCGGCGAACCCGGGGACGCGGCCGAGGTGGTGCGGCTCGCCGGCGGGCATGTCACGCCGGTCGAACTGGCCCGGTTCCCCGACCCGCTGGCCCCCGCGACCGCCGCACGCAGGGCCGGACTCGCGCCGGTGCGTCCGTACGAGGTGGCCGAGGCGGCCGGGAAGCTGGCGGCCGAGTACGACCTGGTGCTCGTCGAGGGGGCGGGCGGTCTGCTCGTACGGTTCGACGACGAGGGCTCCACGCTCGCGGACGTGGCCGGGCTGCTGGGCGCGCCGGTGCTGGTGGTGACCCCCGCGGGGCTCGGAACGCTCAATTCCACCGCGCTGACCTCGGAGGCGCTGCGGGCCCGTGGCCTGGAGTGTCTGGGCGTGGTGGTGGGCAGCATGCCGGCCGAGCCGGATCTGGCCGCCCGGTGCAATATCGACGACCTCCCGGTCGCGGCAGGCGCTCCCCTGCTCGGCGCGGTGCCGGCCGGTGCGGGATCGCTGGCTCCGGAGGACTTCAGGGCGCGCGCGGCGAGTTGGCTGGCCCCGGCACTCGGCGGGCACCGGAGGGCGTGACGACGACCGGCTGAGCGGGCCCGTTCGGGGGAGAATCGAAGAAGCCGAACGTGTTCTTCGAGGAGGCCGCCATGCATCTGCGCAGTACGAAGATCCCGCGGGACGCGGTGCACCACCCCGTCTTCGCCCGGTTCTACGCCCGGATGAGCGTGGCCGCCGACACGAGGGGCGGCGTGGCCGCCTATCGCGTGGAGCTGCTGGCCGGCCTGTCGGGCCGGGCGATCGAGATCGGCGCGGGCAACGGTCTGAACTTCGCGCACTACCCGGCGGCCGTCTCCGAGGTCGTGGCGATCGAGCCGGAACGGAGGCTGCGCCAACTGGCGGCCGGCGCCGCGCTGCGGGCGGAGGTCCCGGTGGACGTGGTGCCCGGTACGGCCGAGGCCCTGCCGGTGAAGAGCGAAGCCTTCGACGCCGCGGTGGCCTCCCTGGTCCTGTGCACCGTACGGGATCTGCCGCGCGCCCTGGCCGAGATCAGGCGGGTGCTGCGGCCCGGGGGTGAGCTGCGCTTCTTCGAGCACGGGCTGGCCCCGGGCCGCGCACTGGCGACGACGCAGCGGATGGCGGACCGTACGGTCTGGCCGCTGCTCTTCGGCGGATGTCACACGGCGCGGGACACGATCGCCGCGATCGAGGCGGCCGGCTTCGAGATGGGCACGTACCGCAGGCTGCGGATTCCGGAGAAGGGGATGCAACTCCCCTCCTCCCCCTGCGTCCTGGGTGTGGCCCGCCGTCCGTTCTCGGACGACTGACGCGTCAGTCCTCGCCCTGCCCGCCGCTGTCCAGCTGGTCCGCGAAGGCTCTCAGGGCGTCGGCCAGTTCCTGTTTGGTCGGCAACTGGTCGACCTTCGCTTCGAGTTCACCGATGCGCGCGGTGAGCTCGCCGAGATCGGCCGGGGGTGTCGGCTGACCGGAGCCGCTCGGGTCGGGGCCCTCCGAGGGGACGGGGGATTCGGACGGCTCCCCGCCACCGGTGCTGCCGGAACCGCCGACACTCCCGCCGCTGTCCGAACCGCCGCTGTCCACGCCGCCGGTCGAACCGCCGTCCGTGGTGCCGACGGTCCCGCCGTCCGTTCCACCGGAGCCGTCCGTGGGTACGGGCGTCGGGTCGCCGCTCTCCGAACCGCCCGTCACGCCCGCCGTCACCCCGCCCGAGGTGCCCCCGTCGTCCGGGGCGCCGACGGCGATGGCTCCGCCCACGCCGAGGACCACCGCGGCTGCCGTGCCGACGAGGGTGACCGTCATCCGTCTGGTCCGTCCGATGCCTCTCAGGCGCGCTATGCGTGTCATGCCCGGGACATTAGCCTCGCGCGGGTGCGGAAGAGGGCATTCCGACGACCTCCCGCACCATGCGCCACGGCCCGCTCGGACAGGGCGTCCGGAATCACACGCTCCACTGACGCAGTTCGGCGGCGATGGCCCGGACGTCGGCCTTGCCCTCCTTGACCAGCCTGGCCAGGTCGCGCACCTGCTCGGGCGAGGTGATGACCTTCAGCCCCGAGGCCACGAGATAGCCGTAGGCGACGGCCGAGGCGAACATCGCGTTGGAGTGTTCGAGCGCGGGCACATGAAGCAGGAGCTGCAGGAGAGCGGCGGCCCGGGCGTGCGGGTCGCTGTACACGGGGCTGCCGAAGATCTCCGCCTCGTGACGGCTGACCGCGGCGACGAGCGCGCCCCAGTCGACGACCTGCGGATCACCGGGCGTCTTGTGCTCGGCGACCATCAGCAGCCAGGAAAGGTCGATCTTCAGATTCAACGGGCTCCTTCGCCCTCCGCACCGAACTCGTCCGCGAAAACCGACTCGTACTGCTTCATGAAGTCGGCCGCGGCTTCGACGAAGGTGTGGCCCACCTCGCCCGCGTCCTGCTTCACGAGCTCCTCGATGTACCGGTTCACACTCATCCCCCTCTGCAGCGCACGCTGTCGCGCGGCCTCGGCGGTGGCCTCGTCCACTCGTACGTTCAACTGGGTCTTGGGCACTCCATCACGCTAGCGCGCACCCGCTAGCACCAGCAAGGCCAGGCGGGCCGTGCCCCGTACACGTGCTTGCGGGACCGGATACGGCGCAGGGCGGGCGGCCCGGTCGGCGGGCCCGCCCATATGCCGGAATCCGGTCGACGCTCCCGGCTGGCCGGTGATGGGATGGCCGCCATGAATGATCTTGCGATACGGGCTGCCGAATCCACCGACCTGGACAATGTCCTCGCCTTCTGGAAGGTCGCCGCCGAAGGCACCAGCATCAGTGACGACCAGGACGGCATACGGCGGCTGATCGACCGCGACCCGGGCGCCCTGATCCTCGCGGAGCACGACGGTGTCCTGGCCGGCACCGTCATCGCCGGCTTCGACGGCTGGCGGTGCCATCTGTACCGGCTCGCGGTCCATCCCGGCCGGCGCCGCCGTGGCATCGGCGCCGCCCTGCTGGCGGCGGCGGAGGAACGGTTCACCGAACTGGGCGGGCGACGCGGCGACGCGATGGTCCTCGACCACAACGACCTGGCCCGGCATGCGTGGCGCGCCGCGGGGTACGCGCCGGAGCCCCAGTGGAGCCGCTGGGTGAAGCACCTCACCCGCTGAGACCGCGGGCGGAGCGGCGTGCCGGGGCCCCGCGGAGGCGCCCTCGCCGCGCCGCGCGGCGCACCGGCCGCCCCGGCGGCCCTTACGATGTCCTGTCATCCGACCGCCCCCACGAAAGGTGTGAGCGTCCGCCCATGGGCGAGCCTCCGAGTAGCCGACATCGCATCCATCGCGCGATCCCCCTGCCCCTGCCCGATCATGGGACGGAGGTGAACCGATGACCGAAGTGCTTCTGCTTCTCGTGGCGGTACTGCTCTCACTGGCCTGCGGCGCCTTCGTCGCGGCGGAGTTCTCCCTGACCACGGTCGAGCGCGGCGAGCTCGAACGGGCGGTCGACCGGGGGGAGCGGGGTGCGGCGAGCGCCCTCAAGGCCGTGCGCAGCCTCACCTTCCAGCTGTCCGGAGCGCAGCTCGGCATCACCGTCACCAATCTGGTGGTCGGCATGCTCGCCGAACCCTCCATCGCGGCACTCCTCCGCGGACCCCTCGAAGCGATGGGCGCCTCCCCCGGTGTGGCGTCCTCGGTGGCCCTGGTGATCGGTACCGCCCTGTCCACCGTCGTCCTGATGGTGGTCGGCGAACTCGTCCCGAAGAACTGGGCGATCTCCTCACCACTGGCCGTGGCGAAGGCGGTGGCCACCCCGCAACGGGTGTTCACCGCTGTCTTCCGCCCCTTCATCAGCCACCTCAACAACACCGCGAACCGCATCGTGCGCCGCTTCGGCCTCGAACCGGCCGAGGAACTCGCCTCCGCCCGCAGCCCCCAGGAGCTGGTGGCGCTGGCACGCCACTCGGCCAAGGAGGGCGCGCTGGAGGCGGACACCGCCGAACTCTTCGTACGCACCCTCAACCTGGCGGAGCTGACCGCCGAGAACGTGATGACCCCGCGCGTCCAGGTGACCGCCCTCGAAATACAGGCCACCGCCGAGGACGTCGCGAACGCCACGCGCGCGACCGGGCTCTCCCGCTTCCCCGTCTACCGAGGAAATCTGGACTCCGTCGTCGGCGTCGTCCACATCAAGGACGTGCTGGCGATTCCGGCCGACGAAAGGCCCCGCAGGAGGGTCTCGGACATGCTGCGGGAGCCCCTGCTCGTACCGGAGACGCTCACCGTGGACCGGCTGCTCGACCGGCTGTCCGGCAAGCTGGCCATGGCCGTCGTCATCGACGAGTACGGCGGCACGGCGGGCGTCGTGACGCTGGAGGACATCGTCGAGGAGGTCGTCGGCGAGGTGCGCGACGAACACGATCCGCACGAGACACCGGACCTCGCACCGGCCGGTGAGGACGCCGACGGACGCACCCTCTGGTCCGCGGACGGCGCGGCCCGCACCGACCAGCTCAGGACCATCGGGCTGCGGGTGCCGGACGGACCGTACGAAACGCTGGCCGGGCTGATCGCAGCCCAGGTCGGACGCATCCCGGTGGTGGGTGACACCGTCGAACTGACCGGCTGGCGCATCGACGTGGTGGACGCCTCCGGGCGCCGCGCCGCGCGGGCGCTCCTGCACGCGCCGCTTACCGGCTCCCACGAGCTGACGGAGAACGAACGATGACCGCCGTCCAGCTCTTCATCGGCCTGCTCACCCTGGTCGTCAACGCCTTCTTCGTCGGCGCGGAGTTCGCGATGATCTCCGTACGCCGCAGCCAGATCGAGCCCGAGGCAGAGGCGGGGAACCGGCGCGCGCACAGTGTGATCTGGGGCCTCGAACACGTGTCGGCGCTACTCGCGGCGGCGCAGCTCGGCATCACGCTGTGCACGCTGGTGCTGGGTATCGTCGCCGAGCCCGCCATCGCGCATCTGCTGGAGCCCCTGTTCGACCTGATCGGCATGCCGCACGGCCTGGTGCATCCGGTGTCGTTCGTGATCGCGCTGTCCGTGGCGACGTATCTGCACATGCTCCTGGGCGAGATGGTGCCCAAGAACATCGCACTCGCCGAGCCGGCCCGCAGCGCGCTGCTGCTCGGTCCCCCGCTGGTGGCGCTGGCCCGCGGCCTGCGCCCGGTGATCTTCACCATCAACGCCTTCGCGAACACGCTGCTCAAGCTGCTGCGGGTGGAGACCAAGGACGAGGTGTCCGCGACCTTCTCCGACGACGAGCTGGCCCGGCTGGTGAAGGACGCGGGGGACGCCGGCCTGGTCGACGACCGTTCGGCCGAACGGCTCCGGCATGCGCTGGAGCTGGGCAGGCGCCCGGTCCGCGACGTCGTCCTCCCGGTGGACCGGGTGGTGTCCACCCGGGTCGGGACGACGCCCGAGGAACTGGAGAGGCTCTCCACCGAGACCGGCTTCTCGCGCTTCCCGGTCATGGACAGCGAGGAACGGATTCTGGGCTACCTCCACGTGAAGGACGCTCTGGACGCGACGCCGCGCGATGTCCCCTTCCCGGTGACGGCGATGCGCCCGATCGCCCGGGTGCGGGCGTCGACACCGCTCGACGACGTACTGACGGCGCTGCGGCGCAGTCGTACGCACCTGGCGGCCGTCGTCGACGAGGACGACCGGCTGGCCGGGCTCGTCACGATGGAGGACGTGCTGCGTGAGCTGGTGGGACGGCCTCAGGGGCGCTGATACCGGTCCCGCTCCAGCAGCTCGCGAGGCGGTGGATACCGGCGCGGTACCATCGCAGGGCCATGGAAATGAATGCCTCCTACACCAGTCTTGTCGCGGTCGGCGACTCCTTCACCGAGGGCATGTCGGACCTCCTCCCCGACGGCTCGTACCGCGGCTGGGCCGATGTCCTGGCCACCCGCCTCGCGGCCCGCACCCCCGGTTTCCGGTACGCCAACCTCGCCGTGCGCGGGAAGCTGATCCGCCAGATCGTCGAGGAGCAGGTGGACGTCGCCGCGGCCATGAAGGCGGACGTCGTCACGCTCGTGGGCGGACTCAACGACACCCTGCGGCCGAAGTGCGACATGGGCATGGTGCGGGCCCGGCTGGAAGAGGCCGTCGAACGCCTCGCGCCGTCGTGCGGACAGCTCGTGCTGATGCGCAGCCCCGGGCGCAACGGCCCGGTGATGGAGCGCTTCCGGCCGCGCATGGAGGAGCTGTTCTCCCTGATCGACTACCTGGCGGCCCGGCACGGTGCGCTGGTCGTCGATCTGTACGGTGCGGAGTCGCTGGGCGACCCCCGGATGTGGGACGTGGACAGGCTCCATCTCACCGCGGAGGGCCACCGCCGGGTGGCCGAGGCGGTGTGGCAGGCGCTGGGGCTGCCCGCGGAGCAGGACTGGCGTACGCCGATGCCGGCGACGGTGCCGCCGCGCTGGGCCGTGCGCCGGGTCGACGACGTACGGTTCGCCCGCCGGCATCTGGCGCCGTGGATCGGACGACGGCTGACCGGCCGGTCGTCCGGCGACGGGCGTCCGCCGAAGCGTGCGGAACTGCTGCCGTACGAGCCGCCGCTCAGCTGAGACCCGCAGGCGGTCCGTCGCCGTGCAGCGGCCACGCCGACGACCCCTCGGCCGGCAGCTCGACCGCGGCTTGTTAGCGGTGCCTTCGCGCCCTGTTCACCAGGCGTTACGCGGCTTCTCCCGAGGGCCGATCAGCATTCCCCCATGACGCACATGACTCGTGTCAGGGCCTCCTCCTACGCCCTCGCCACAGCCCTTCTCGTCGGTCTCGCGGCCCCCACCGCGACCGCCGCCCACCACCTCCCCGCCGGACACGACCGCTCCTCCCACGAGCGCATCCCGTTCACCGCAGCCACGGTGACGGCCACCGGCAACGGCGCGTACACCGTGGAGTGGAAGGCCCCTGGCATACGCCGCGTCGCCGTCCGGGCCAACGGCCGCACCGTCGCCTCCGGCGGGTCGACGGGCAAGGTCACCGTTCGCGGACTGCCCGCAGCCGACCGCCAGTGGTTCGACCTGGTCCCCGAGCACGGCGGATCCCTGCACCTCGCCGACCGGCTGATCCAGCTCCAGGGCGCGGTCAACTTCCGTGACGCGGGCGGCTATCGCACCAGGGACGGCCACTGGGTGAAGATGGGCGAGATCTACCGCTCGGACGCCCTCGACAAGCTGACGGACGCCGACCTGGCGAAGCTCCGGAGGCTGTCCGTCGTCACGGTCTTCGACCTGCGCATGGAGTCGGAACGCAGCGCCGCCCCGGACCGCGTCCCGTCGAGCGCCACGCAGGTCGTCGCCGATGTGCTCGCCGGATCGCCGACCTTCACCGCCATGCCGAAGACCGCCGCCGAGGCCGAGGCGATGATGGTCGACGGCGAGAAGTTCATGGTCAGCGGCTCCACCGCCAAGTCGGCCTACCGCATGGTGTTCTCCGGGATCGCGGACGAGGACGCGCGCGCCGTCCTCTTCCACTGCACGGCGGGCAAGGACCGTACCGGCTGGGCGAACGCCGCCCTGCTGACGGCCCTCGGCGTGCCCCGCTCCACGGTGATGGCGGACTACCTGGCATCCAACGACTACCGGTCCGAGGCGAACGCCGCGGCGCTCGCCTCGATGCCTGCCGAGCAGGCCGCGGTGTACAAGCCGCTGCTCGACGTGCGCCCCGAGTACCTCAACTCCGGCTTCCAGGAGGTCTCCGAGAAGCTCGGCTCCTTCGGAACGTACGAGAAGCAGGCACTCGGTCTGGACAGCAAGGATCTCCGCGAGCTGAAGCGGGACCTGCTGGTCGGCTGACCACGTCAGCCCCCGGCTGCCCTGCGCCGACTGTTCCCGGCGGCGCAGGGCCCACGCGATGAGGCGATCCAGGCTCCGCAGGTCGTCATACGAACGCAGCAATCTCACGACACCCGGGAATCGGCGACGGCACACGGAGATGATCCGGGCGTCACCGGTTCCGGGGCGGCGGTCCGGTTGGCCGGCAGTCGCCCCTGTTCCATGCTGGCGCTTGGCAGGACGCTCACCACCAAGGCGACGGAGGTCGCCACGAGGAGGAGAGAAGGCCATGACCGCACGCACGGGCCGGGTGATCTGCGACATCACGATCTCGGCCGACGGGTACTCGGCCGGGCTCAACCAGACCGAGGACCGCCCGTTCGGCGACGACGGCGGCGACGGCTCGGGCGCCGAGCTGCACGCCTGGATGTTCGACACCCCCGACGAGAACCGGGCCGAGGTCGACCAGCTGAAGGCCGCCAGGGCATTCATCATGGGGCGCAACATGTTCGGCCCCGTGCGTGGCGCATGGGATCGGCAGTGGAACGGCTGGTGGGGCGAGAATCCGCCCTTCCACGCTCCGGTATTCGTGCTCACCCACCACGCGCGCGAGCCGCAGCCGATGGACGGCGGCACCACGTACCACTTCGTCACCGACGGAATCGCCTCGGCACTGGCACAGGCACGCGCGGCGGCCGGCGAGGGCGACGTCCTGATCCACGGCGGCGCGACCACCATCAACCAGTACCTCGCTGCCGGTCTGGTCGACGAGCTGCGACTGCACATGGTGCCGCTCACGCTCGGCGCCGGCACGCGGCTGTTCGAGGGCGTCCCGCCACTGAAGCTGGAGCAGGTGGCGTCGCGGCCGGCGAGTCTGGTCACGCACGTGACCTACCGCGTGCTGGTGTGAGCTCCAGGGCGGAGCCGCCGGGCCCCAGGGCGCCTGACGGTGGCCCGGGAGGCTCCGACCTGGACTTTTATGGACGTTGCGGACGCTCACGAACTGGTCAGGACGACAGGTAAGCTCTGGACACGTGACTGCTGTGTCTGCGAAGCCTCGCATCCCCAATGTCCTGGCCGGCCGCTACGCCTCCACGGAGCTGGCCGTCCTCTGGTCCCCCGAGCAGAAGGTGAAGCTGGAGCGCCAGCTGTGGCTGGCGGTGCTGCGCGCTCAGAAGGACCTCGGGATCGAGGTGCCTGACGCCGCCCTCGCCGACTACGAACGCGTACTCGACCAGGTCGACCTGGTCTCCATCGCCGAGCGCGAAAAGATCACCCGGCACGACGTGAAGGCCCGGATCGAGGAGTTCAACGCCCTCGCCGGCCACGAGCAGGTCCACAAGGGCATGACGTCCCGGGACCTCACCGAGAACGTCGAGCAGCTCCAGATCCGGCTCTCGCTGGAACTGATGCGGGACCGCACGGTGGCCGTCCTGGCCCGGCTCGGCAAGCTGGCGGGCGAATACCGCGAGCTGGTCATCGCCGGCCGGTCCCACAACGTGGCCGCCCAGGCGACGACCCTCGGCAAGCGTTTCGCGACCGCCGCGGACGAGCTGCTGGTGGCTTACGGACGGCTGGAGGATCTCCTCGGCCGCTACCCGCTGCGTGGCATCAAGGGCCCCGTCGGCACCGCCCAGGACATGCTCGACCTGCTCGGCGGCGACGCCGCGAAGCTCGCCGACCTGGAACAGCGCATCGCCGGTCACCTCGGCTTCGCCCAGGCATTCACCTCGGTCGGCCAGGTCTACCCCCGCTCGCTCGACTACGACGTCGTGACCGCACTGGTTCAGCTGGCCGCGGCACCCTCTTCGGTCGCGAAGACCGTCCGCCTGATGGCCGGCCACGAGCTGGTGACCGAGGGCTTCAAGCCCGGCCAGGTCGGCTCGTCCGCCATGCCGCACAAGATGAACACCCGCTCGTGCGAGCGTGTCAACGGCCTGATGGTGATCCTGCGCGGCTACGCCTCGATGACGGGCGAGCTGGCGGGCGACCAGTGGAACGAGGGCGACGTGTCCTGCTCGGTGGTCCGCCGAGTGGCACTTCCCGATGCGTTCTTCGCCTTCGACGGCCTCCTTGAGACGTTCCTGACGGTGCTGGACGAGTTCGGTGCGTTCCCCGCTGTCGTGGCGCGTGAGCTGGACCGTTACCTGCCGTTCCTCGCCACCACCAAGGTCCTCATGGGCGCGGTACGGGCAGGGGTCGGCCGCGAGGTCGCGCACGAGGCCATCAAGGAGCACGCGGTCGCCTCGGCGCTGGCCATGCGGGAGCAGGGCGCGGAGCGCAACGAGCTGCTGGACAAGCTGGCCGCAGACGAGCGCATCCCGCTCGACCGCGCACAGCTGGACGCGCTGATGGCCGACAAGCTCTCCTTCACCGGCGCGGCCGGCGACCAGGTCACCGCCGTGGTGTCCCGGATCGAGGAGATCACCAAGCAGCACCCGGAGGCCGCGGGCTACGCCCCCGGCTCCATCCTCTGAGGGACCGGCCCCATAACCGGATGACACCCGAAGAACTCCTGGCCGCCCGCGACCGCATCGTTCCCGATGTGGCCGTGGGCGGTCTGCGTGTGCTGTTCTGCGGCATCAACCCCAGCCTCATGACCGCCGCCACAGGCTTCCACTTCGCCCACCCGGGAAACCGCTTCTGGCCGGTGCTCCATCTGTCCGGCTTCACTCCCCGTCGGCTGAAGCCGTCCGAGCAGAGCGAGCTTCCGGGCTACGGCCTGGGCATCACCAATGTGGTGGCGAGAGCCACGGCACGGGCCGACGAACTGAGCGCCGCCGAGTTCCGCGAGGGCGGTCGGCTCCTGACGGCGAAGGTGGAGCAACTGGAACCGGAGTGGCTCGCCGTCGTCGGGGTCACGGCCTACCGCACGGCCTTCGGTGAGCGCCGCGCACAGATCGGCCCGCAGGAGCGGAGGATCGGCGGGGCGCGGGTCTGGGCCCTGCCCAACCCCAGCGGGCTGAACGCCCACTGGACCGCCCGGACCATGGCCGACGAGTACGCCCGTCTCCGGGCCGCCGCCATCGGTACCGACAGCCCAGCCACCGAGCAGAGCTGAGTCGGACCGCCCGGGCGACGCCGGCCGGCCACATTCCACCGGCGCACCACTCGACCACAGGGCTCCTGGCCCGTCGCTCCGACACCGGGACCGCTGACTCCCGAGCCCGACGGAGTGCGCTCCACGGGGAAGTCCCGGGCGCGCATCCCGTCGATGGGGCGGAGATGGTGTGCGGTCGTCGTGCAGTCAGTAAAGGTTCCCTCACTGACAAGGAGCGCCCGTGCGACCGCCGTACCCGGGGCCCCGTCACTTCGCGGTCAGGTGCGTTCACGCGTCCCTGTTCCGCACCGCCCACCATCCCGCCAGCAGTGCCGCTCCGGCCCATGCCGCCGTCACAGCCAGCCCGGCCCACGGCCCGAGGCTGCCTTCCGGGTTCTGGTGCAGCACCAACTGCCCTGCCCGGTCGGGCAGATACTGGGCCGCTCCCCCCGCGATGTCACCGATCACGAAGGAGACGATGAGGATGAAGGGGATGAGCAGGCTCAGCACCGCGACGGCGCTGCGCAGCAGTGCCGCAAGTCCCGCGGCGAACAACGCCATCAGCGCCAGATAGATGCCGCCTCCGAAGGCCGCGCGCAGCGCGCCGGGCTCGTCCAGGCCGATGGCGTACTCCCCCATGAACAGCTGACCCACAAGGAACGTGGTGAAGCTGGTGACCAGACCCACGACGAGCGCGAGCACACCGATCACCGACATCTTGGCCAGGTAGAAGAGTCCTCTGCGGGGCACGGCGGAGAGGGATATCCGCAGAGCACCGTTCAGATATTCGGAGGAGAGCGCGGTCGCACCGAAGCTGATGGCCGCGATCTGGCCGAAGTTCAACGCGTAGAACGCCCCGAAGAGCAGCTCGGCCCCTTCGTTGTCGGCCTCCGCCTGTCCCACGGTGGCGAACGTGAGCACGGTGACGGCCAGCGTGGCGAGGAAGACGGCTATCAGCGAGCCGGCGACCGAGCGGACCGATCTGATCTTGATCCACTCGGAGCGGAGAACTGCGGTCGTCGACATGGTCACGCCTCCTGACGAGTGGTGGTGGACGCACCGGCGGACGCGAATTCGGTCTCCGCCGCTGTGAGGTCGAGGTATGCCTGCTCCAACGTGGCCTGCTCATCGATGAGTTCGAGGATGGGAATCCCTTCGAAGGCGGCGATGGCACCGATCTCCTCCGCCCTGACTCCTTCGACGGTCCAGCGGCCGTCATCGCCCTGCACGGGGTCGTGCCCCTTCCGTACCAGGATGTCCCGGAGCCGCGCCGACTCGGTCGTGCGCACCCGCACCCGGGGCTTGCTGCGGGAGTCGAGGAACTCCTGCATCGGCAGGTCGGCGAGGAGCCGCCCCTTCCCGAGAACCACCAGATGGTCGGCGAAAGACGATGTCTCGTTCATCAGATGACTGGAGACGAGGACCGTACGGCCTTCGCGTGCCAGCCGCTTCATCAGCTCACGGATCCAGACGATGCCCTCCGGGTCCAGCCCGTTGGACGGTTCGTCCAGCATGACCACCTCCGGGTCGCCGAGGAGGGCGGCGGCTATGCCGAGGCGCTGCCGCATACCGAGCGAGAAGGTCTTGATCCGCTTCCCCGCGACCTGGCTGAGGCCGGCCTCCTCCAGAACCTCGTCGACCCGGGCGTCCGCAATGCCGTTGCTCGCACTGAGCGCGAGCAGATGATTCCGCGCGGTCCGCGATCCGTGGGCGGCCTGGGCATCGAGCAGTGCACCGACCTTGCGCAGTGGATCGTCGAGGGTCGCGTACGCCTGTCCGCCGATGGTGGCAGTGCCGCCCGTGGGCCGGTCGAGGCCGAGGACGAGGCGCATGGTGGTGGACTTGCCCGCGCCGTTGGGGCCGAGGAAGCCCGTGACCCGGCCCGGCCGCACAGTGAACGTGAGGCGGTCCACGGCACGGGTCGCGCCGTATTCCTTCGTGAGCTCATGAACGTTGATGCTGGTCATGTCCTCAGCCTCGCCGCCGTCCCCCGTCTCCGGCCTCCCCCACCCGTGTAGATCATCTCCCTCGCTCGGGGGAGCCGCCGCGGCTGCCGCGCTGGCACGATGGCTCACATGTACCGCTTCCTCGCTCCGCTGGCCCGGCCGGCCACGTACAGCCGCTGGCTGCACCTCATCAGTCCGGTCGCCGTGGCCAGTGTGTGGATGTTCATCTCCCCGGAGACGCCGTGGGTGCTCATGCTCATGGCGGTTCCCGTCGGCCTGGTTCCGGCCATGCGCCTGGCCGAGGGCATTCAGGGGCAGTTGCTGCTCACACCGTGGGAGCGCGGCAGGCGGGGTGCCGCGATCACGGTGGCGCCCTCGTCGACCTGGGCGGACCGGTGGCGGACCGTGCTCTGGCTGGAGGTGCGGCTCCTGCTCGCCATACCGGTCATGTTCGCGACGGTCTGGCTGCCGGCCACCTCCGTCGACCTCGTCATCACGGGGTTCGGGGGAGGCCCCAGCAACGATTGGCTGGTGCGGGGGGTCGAACCCCACTGGTGGTATGTCCTCCTGACTCCCTTTCCCATCCTTCTCCTTCTCGGCGTCGTCACGGTGGGCGGCAACGTGGCCATGGCAGCCGCCCGCCGGCTGCTCGGCCCGACCGCCAGGGAGAAGATGACCGCCCTGGAGGAGCGCACCGAGCAACTGCTGGAGCGCAATCGCATCGCGCGCGAACTCCACGACTCGATCGGGCACGCGCTGACGGTGGCGGTCGTGCAGGCCGGAGCCGCGCGCGCGGCGAACGATCCCGCGTTCACGGAGCGGGCGCTCGCCGCAATCGAGGAGACGGGCCGGGAGGCGTTGGACGACCTGGAGCGGGTGCTGCGGGTGCTGCGCGAGTCGGGCAAGCCCATAGCCGGGCAGCCCACGCTCGTCGAGGCGGACCGGCTGCTGGATTCGGCGCGCGGCTCGGGCGCGAAGGTCGAGGCAGAGGTGTCCGGTGCGCTGGACCTGGTGCCTGGTCCGGTGTCCCGCGAGGGGTACCGGATCCTCCAGGAGTCCCTGACCAACGCCCTTCGCCACGCGGGAACGGTGCCCGTCCGGGTGAGGATCGGAGTGGTGGACGGGTGGCTGGAGCTCGAAGTGGCGAATCCGCTGACCGGCACGACGAGCATCTCGGGCGGCGGCAGCGGGCTGCGCGGCATACGGGAGCGGGCCGCCCTGTTGGGAGGAAAGGCGAAGACCGGTCCCTACGACGGCGAATGGAGGGTGCACGCGAGCCTTCCGCTGGAGCGCATACGCTGAGCGGATGCCGGTTACCGTTCTTCTGGTCGACGACGAACCCCTCGTACGTGCGGGACTGCGTGCGGTCCTCGACGCACAGCCCGACATCGAGGTGGTGGGCGAGGCGGGCGACGGCGCCGCGGTGATTCCGCTGGTGCGGCAGCTGCGGCCCGATGTGGTCGCGATGGATGTGCGTATGCCGCTGATGGACGGCATCGAGGCGACCAAGGTCCTGCTGAGGACGGTGCCGCAGCCGCCGAAGATCCTGGTGGTGACGACGTTCGAGAACGACGAGTACATCTACGAGGCACTGCGGGCGGGAGCTGACGGATTTCTGCTCAAGCGCGCCCGGCCCACGGAGATCGTCAACGCGGTGCGGCTGGTGGCGGAGGGGGAGTCGCTCCTGTTCCCGGCCGCGGTCCGCCAGCTCGCCGCCGAGTACGGCACGAGCAAGGCCCGGGCGGCCATGGAGCGGGCTTCGCTCACCGAGCGCGAGGAGGCGGTGCTCCGGTTGATGGCCAGGGGCCTGTCCAACTCGGAGATCGCCGCCAAGCTCGTCGTCGGTGTCGAGACGGTGAAGTCGCATGTCAGTGCCGTCCTGGCCAAGTTGGGGGCGAGGGATCGCACCCAGGCGGTGATCGCCGCGTACGAGTCCGGCTTCGTGGCTCCAAGCTGACGCAGGTCACCTCTCGATACCGTCTCCGGCCCGTGGTCGCTGCACCACCGACCAGCGAGTACGATCCGGCAGACATGCGCGCGAGCTGGGAGGACACACCGTGGGCCGGCTGACCGGAGGGGACCCGTCTCTGTTGAGGCGGATCAATTCCGCAGTGGTACTGCACGCCCTGAGAGGCGCGGGTTCTCCGACCCTGACGGACCTGACCCGGATCACGGGACTTTCCCGTCCCACGGTCGAAGGTGTCGTCGAGGGCCTCTTCGAGGCCGGACTGGTCGTCGAGGCACAGGCCGACGAGGGCGAGGCCCGGCGGCAGGGAAGGCCGGCCCGGCGGTTCCGGTTCCGGGCCGAGGCGGGCCATCTGCTGGGCGTCGAGATCGGACCGCACCGGGTCTCCGCGCTGCTGTCCGGGCTGGACGGCCGCATCATCGGCGCCGGCTCACGGGCGGTGTCGGAGACCGCGGGTGCCGACGACCGGCTCGACCAGGTCAGGGCCGTGATCGCCGACGTACTGCGGCGTACAGGAGTGGCCCGCAGCAGTCTGCGGGCGGTCGGTGTGGGCAGCCCGGGCATTGTGGAGGCCGACGGGACCGTACGTCTGGGGACCGCGTTGCCCGAGTGGACCGGACTCGCCCTCGGGGAGCGGCTTCGGCGGTCGTTCCGCTGCCCCGTTCTCGTGGAGAACGACGCCAACGCCGCTGCGGTGGCCGAGCACTGGAAGGGCGCGGCGACCGAGTCGGACGACATCGTGTTCGTCCTGGCGGGGCTCAGCCCCGGTGCCGGTTCGCTGATCGGGGGCCGGCTGCACCGAGGGTTCGGTGGCGCGGCCGGTGAGATCGGCGCGCTGCATCTGCTGGGCCGGGACGTGACGCCGGAGCGGCTGCTGTCGACGACCGACACTCCGCTCGACCCTCTGGACGAGCACGCGGTGGCCGCCGTCTTCGCGGCGGCCCGTCGTGGTGACGCCGGTGCGCAGGCGGCCATGGAGCGGTTCATCCAGCGCCTGGTCCACGACGTCGCCGCACTGGTGCTCGCACTCGATCCGGAGCTCGTGGTGATCGGCGGCTGGGCCGCGGGGCTGGACGGTGTCCTGGACCCGCTCCGCGGGGAACTGGCCCGCTACTGCCTCCGCCCGCCCCGGGTCACGCTCTCCCTGCTGGGCGAGGCCGCCGTCGCCACCGGCGCCCTGCGGCTGGCACTGGACCATGTCGAGGAGCAGCTCTTCGCGGTGGAGGGCACGGCAACGGCCCGCCGCTGACTGCGACGGGCCGCACGGTGCACAGGAACGGGCAGCTCGGAAGCCGCGTTACGGAAGGTCAGGAAGCCTGCGCCACCTGGTCTTCGTGGCTGATCTCCAGCGCGCCCGAGTCCCCGAAGGTGAGCCGGCAGGTGTCGGCCCGGTAGGTGGCCACGGAGACCGCCGCCGTGCCGTTCTCCGCGAAGTAGCGTGTGGTGACGACGAGAACGGGGGCGCCGGGAAGCCTGTCGAGCTCCTTGGCGTCGTCCGCCCGTGCCGATCCGAGCTCCACCGAGCGGTCCTGGCCGTTGAGGCCCAGACGGTGCAGCTCGCGCAGGACGCTCCGCGCGCGAGCCGGACCCGAAGGGGCGTCGATCGCGGAGAGAGCGGGCACCGACGAGGACGGGACGTAGAGAAGTTCCGCCGCGAGTGCCTGACCGTGGCTGACCCGGATGCGGCGCACCACGTGCACGGTGTCCCCGGCGTCCACGTCGAGCATCCCGCTCACGGCAGCCGGAGCGGTCGCGGTGGTGCAGTCGACGGGCTGCCACGCCTCGCCGTCGCCGCCCGTCCAGTCCTGCTGCGCGGTGGACACGGCGACACCCACGCGCGGCGGGGCGACAGTGGTCCCCACGCCGCGGCGACGCTGGAGCCGGCCTTCGAGTTCGAGCTGCTCCAGAGCCTGCCGGAGCGTGGCTCGGGCGACACCGAACCGAGCTGCGAGGTCACGCTCGTTGGGCAGGATCTCCCCCACCGCAAAGTCCGAGTCGAGTGCCTCACTGAGCACGGTCTTGAGGTGCCAGTACTTCGGCTCCTGTACCGAATCCAGCTGCGTGGTCCCCACCCTGTCCTCCGCAATCGCCCAGCGGCTTTCCGCGACGTTATTTATTAAAGGTTCCTGTCTTAACGTTGAGACCATAGGACGGTGCACCCCCTTGGTCAAGACCAATCCTCATTCAGTAACGGAGTGAAACGGTGCCGCACCGCAGAGCGTTCACAGGACGTTCTTGGTGCCGTGAGCCGCGCGCAGCACAAAGCCCCACGTCCGGGCGGGTCCGTGGGGCCGAGTGCGGGTACGGGTGGGGCTCGCGATGCCCGTCGCCATAAGGCGGACGGGAGTTATTCGAGAGGCAGTCCGGAGAGCTTGTCCGGATTACGAATGATATAGGCGCATTGGATTACTCCGTCCTTGACGTCCACCTGGAAGAAGGTGTCCGGCTTACCGCCGACGAGGACCACCAGAGCCGGACCGCCGTTCAGTTCGGCCACTCGGAATTCCGTGTCCGGGTCCTGCCCCTGTGCGACGGCGACGAGGAAGCGGCCGACCTTGTCGGCGGTTTCGATGACCCGCCGCGGCGCCTTCGACTTGCCTCCGCTGTCGCTGACGAGCCTCACATCCGGCGCCAGCAGCGCGAGCAGCTGGTCGAGATCACCACCGGAGGCCGCGGCGAGGAACCGTTCGGTCAGGTCGCGGCGCTCCGCCGGATCGACGTCGTAGCGCGGCTTCCCCTCCTCCACATGACGCTTGGCGCGTCCGGCGAGCTGGCGCACAGCGGCCTCGGTCCGGTCGAGGGTGGCGGCGATCTCGGCGTACGGAAACCCGAACGCCTCACGCAGCACGAAGACGGCCCGCTCCAGGGGCGAGAGGGATTCGAGGACGACGAGGACGGCGAGGGACACGGAGTCGGCGAGGACCGCCCGTTCCGCGGTGTCGGGGACGGACGGCCCGAAGTCGGTGACGACCGGTTCGGGCAGCCACGGGCCGACGTACGCCTCGCGCCGGGACTGCACCTGGCGCAGCCGGTCGATGGCGAGGCGGGTGGTGATCCGTACGAGATAGGCCCTCGGTTCCCGTACGTCGTCCCGCGTCGCGGACGACCAGCGCAGCCATGCCTCCTGCACCACGTCCTCGGCGTCGGCGATGCGCCCGAGCATCCGGTAGGCAACTCCGGTGAGCACGGGCCGGTGTTCTTCGAAGAGATCGGTCACGGTGTTGGCAGTCACCGTTCCATCCCAGCCCAGACGAGGTGAGCTGTCCAGCGGGAATCGCGGGGGCTCTTGAACTGCTGGCTACTGGACGGTAATTGTTGTTGACACGACGTCTAAATCCCCAGGGAGCAGCCGTATGGCCACCACGGCCTCGTTCACAGTCGTTTCCGCCGGAGAACGGCACAGTGTGTCGGTAGCGTACGAGCGGACCGGGGCCGGTGAGCCCCTGCTCCTTCTCCACGGCATCGGGCACCACCGTCAGGCATGGGACCCGGTGGTGGGGATACTCGCCGCCGAGCGCGAGGTCATCGCCGTGGATCTGCCCGGTTTCGGCACCTCCCCCGGCCTGCCGGACGGCCTCCCCTACGACCTCGCCACGGTCGCCCCGGTGCTCGGGGCGTTCTGCGAGGAGCTGGGTGTGCGGAGTCCGCACGTGGCCGGCAACTCGCTCGGGGGGCTCCTCGCCCTGGAACTGGGCCGCCTGAAGCTCGCCCGTTCGGTGACGGCTCTCTCCCCCGCCGGCTTCTGGACGCCCGGCGAGCGCCGCTACGCCTTCGCGACGCTGCGCGCGATGCGGCGCGGCGCCCTGTCGATGCCGCCGGCGCTGATCGAGCGCCTCTCGACCGGGGCCGCCGGGCGCGCCGCGCTGACGAGCACCATCTACGCGCGGCCCGGGCGCCGTTCGCCCGAGGCCGTCGTCGCGGAGACGTTCGCCCTGCGCGAGGCGACAGGGTTCCATCGGACGCTGGCTGTCGGCAGGAACGTCGCCTTCACCGACGACGTCCCCGGTCTCCCCGTGACCATCGCCTGGGGCAGCCAGGACCGGCTGCTGCTGCGCAGGCAGGGAATCCGGGCCAAGCACACCATCCCGGGCGCCCGGCTGGTGCGGCTGCCGGGCTGCGGTCATGTGCCGATGAACGACGACCCCGCAGCGGTGGCGCGCGTCATTCTCGACACGAGCCGCTGAGCGTTCCAGGGGCGGGTGGCCGGGGGCCAAGGCCCGCTTGTTCACCTGGGGTTGGCGTGGTGGCCGCCAACGGGCACTAGGCATGGGTCGGCAGCAGCCACCTCTGCCCGACCGCACCCCTGCCCCGGAGGCCCACCGATGTCGTTGCCCACGCACGTCCCGCACCCCGGCCGCCGTACCGTCCTGCGCGGCTCACTCCTCGCGTCGGCCGCCGTCACCCTCCCGACCGCCGTCTCCGCGGCTCCCGCCTTCGCGCTCTCCGGCCGGCCGAGCGCCCGGTGGGGCGTCCAGACGGGTGCGGTGACCTCGTCCTCCGCCCTGGTGTGGGTGCGATCGGACCGTCCGGCCCGGATGCTCGTCGAGACCTCGGCCACCGAGTCGTTCCGCCGGGCCCGCCGATGGGACGGTCCGCTCATCGGGTCCCGTACGGACTTCACCGGCACGACTCCGCTGTACGGGCTGCCGCCGGGCGAGCAGGTGCACTACCGGGTGACGCTCGCCGACCCGCACGATCCGCGCCGGACGGGCAAGCCGGTGTACGGAACGTTCCGCACCGCCCCAGCGCGGCGCCGCGACGGGGTGCGCTTCCTGTGGTCGGGCGACATCGCGGGCCAGGGCTGGGGCATCAATCCGGACATCGGCGGCTACCGGGTGTACGACGAGATGCGCCGCCTCGACCCGGACTTCTTCCTCTGCAGCGGGGACAGCATCTACGCGGACGGGGTGATCGAGCCGAGCGTGACGCTGCCGGACGGCCGGATCTGGCGCAACATCACCACGGAGGAGAAGGCGAAGGTCGCCGAGACGCTCGACGAGTACCGGGGCAACTTCCGCTACAACCTGCTGGACGAGAACGTGCGCGCGTTCAACGCGCAGGTGCCCTCCGTCGTCCAGTGGGACGACCACGAGGTCCGTAACAACTGGTATCCCGGCCAGATCCTCGACGACGTGCGCTACACCGAGAAGAACGTGGACGTGCTGGCGGCCCGCTCGATGCGGGCGTTCCGCGAGTACGTCCCGCTCCCGGCGCCGCACGGCGGCTCCAGCGAGGGGCGGATGCACCGCGTCGTCCGGCACGGTCCGCTCCTCGACGTCTTCGTCCTGGACATGCGCTCCTTCCGCAACGCCAACTCCCCCGGCCGGCAGGCCGACGACACGACGGGCATCCTCGGCGCCGAACAGCTCGTCTGGCTCAAGCGGGAACTGTCGCGGTCGCGCGCCACGTGGAAGGTGATCGCCGCGGACATGCCGCTGGGGCTGATCGTCCCGGACGGTGCGACGAACTTCGAGGCGGTGGCCCAGGGCGATCCCGGCGCTCCGCTCGGCCGCGAGCTCCAGCTGGCCGATCTGCTGCGGCACATCAAGCGGCAGCGGATCACCGGCACGGTGTGGCTGACGGCCGACGTCCACTACACGTCCGCGCAGCACTACTCCCCCGAGCGCGCCGCCTTCAAGGACTTCGCGCCGTTCTGGGAGTTCGTGTCGGGCCCGCTGGCCGCCGGAGGTTTCCCGGCGAACAAGCTCGATGCGACGTTCGGACCCGACCAGGTCTTCGTCCGGGCGCCCGAGCGGGCGAACGTCTCCCCCATGGAGTCGCCACAGTACTTCGGCGAAGTGGACATCGACGGGGAGAGCGGCGAGTTCACGGTACGGCTGCGGGCGCAGGGCGGAACGGTCCTGTTCAGCAAGGTTCTCCAGCCGGGACTCATCGGCCAGTGAGTCGAAAGACAGTGCGAGAACCCGACAAAAAGAGACGATAGGCAACCAGATCCACACTTAACCCATCAGTCACAAGACGTTCGTGATCAGGCAACACCGCTCGGTCACAGTGAGGACATGACTGATGTGACATCCGCGAAGAGCGCCCGCCGTCCGCACCACTGGCGGCGGGACCTGATCGAGCTGGCAGCCCTGTTCACGGCCGTGGCCGTGGCCGACGCGATCGCCAACCTCATCGGGCACCAGCCCGACGGCCCCTATCTGCTCATCGCCTCGGCCGTGGCCCTGGTCGCCACGGCCACGTTCCACACGTGGTGGGCCCGCCGCCACAGCCACGCCCCGCCGGGTGCGGGCGGCGAGGAGGCCGCGCCGGACGCCGGCGCCGCGGCCTCGCTGACCGCCGAGGACACCGTCCTGTGGCGGATGCGGACGACCGTGCGCGACGCACCGGGCAGCCTGGCCGCCCTGTGCATCGCGCTCGCCCGTTTCCGGGTCGACATCCTGACGCTCCAGACCCACCCGCTGGCCGACGGCACCGTCGACGAGTTCCTGCTGCGGGCCCCCGCCACGCTCCAGGCCCAGCAGCTCAGCCGGGAGATCTCCGCGGCGGGCGGCAGCTCCACCTGGATCGAGCGCGCGGACGCCCACGACCTGGTCGACACCCCGACGCGGGTCCTCGGCCTCGCCACCCGTACCGCGCTGGACGCCGCCGAACTTCCCCTGGCACTGCGCCAGTTGCTCGGCCGCTGCACGATCCACTCGCTGCCCGCCGTCTCCATCACCGGTCGCGCCACCGGTGAGAGCGCACCCGTCGAAGGTGTGCTGGAGGAGACCGTGATGCGCCTGCGCGATCCCTCCGGCGGTGTCATCACCGTGGAGCGCCCGCACCTGCCGTTCACGCCGACCGAGTTCGCGCGCGCTCGCGCCCTCGTGGAACTCGACGCACGGCTCGGCCCCCGTGTCCCGCGCAGCGAGGACGTACTCACCCTCCCCGAGGGCAACGAGATCACCGTCCGGCGCGCGGACCGCGGCGACCTCACCGCGGCCCGCGCCATGCACGACCGCTGCTCCGAGCGGACCCTCGGACTGCGCTATCACGGCCCGGTGCGCGACGCCGACCGCTACCTCGACCACCTGCTGAGCCCGCGCTTCGGCCGCACCCTCGCCGTGCAGACGGCCTCGGGCAGGCTCGTGGCGCTCGGCCACCTGCTCTGGGACGGCGACGAGACCGAGGTCGCCCTGCTCGTCGAGGACGACTGGCAGCGCCGCGGCATCGGCTCCGAACTGCTGGGCCGACTGGTGGCACTGGCCGTCGAGGCCGGCTGCGAGAGCGTCTACGCCGTGACCCAGGCCCACAACACGGGCATGGTCGCGGCGATGCGCGGGCTCGAACTGCCCCTCGACTACCAGATCGAGGAAGGCACGCTCGTCATCACAGCCCGACTGGAGTCGTCTCCCGTCCGTTCGCTGCCGCCGTACGAGCGGGCTGAACAGACGGGTCGCTGAGCGCCTGGCACAGGTCGGCCCACAGGTCCTCGACGTCCTCCAGGCCGACCGACATGCGCAGCAGCCGGTCTCCGACCCCGGATCCGTGACGGTCTCCCTCGGCCACAATGCGGTGGCTGATGGAGGCCGGGTGCTGGATCAGCGAGTCCACGCTGCCGAGGCTGACGGCGGGCGTGACGAGCCGCACCGCGGCGATCACCCGGTGCGGGTCCCCGTACACCTCGAACGAGACCATCGCACCGCCCACCTTCGGATAGTGCACGCGGGCGATGCGCGGGTCGGCGGTGAGCCGCCGGGCGAGCTCGGCGGCGCTCGCCGACGCGGCCCGTACCCGTACCGGGAGGGTGGACAGCCCGCGCAGCAGCAGATATCCGGCGAGGGGATGCAGGACGCCGCCGGTGGCGAAGCGCACCTGGCGCAGGGTCGCCGCGAACTCCTCGTCGCAGGCCACGACGCCGCCCATCACGTCGCCGTGCCCGCCCAGGTACTTGGTGGCACTGTGCAGCACGATCCGCGCACCGTGCTCGACCGGCCGCTGGAGCACCGGGGTCGCGAAGGTGTTGTCGACCAGCAGCGGCACGGACCCGCAGGCGTGTGCGACGGCCCGGATGTCCACCTCGGCCAGGGTCGGGTTGGCGGGAGTCTCGACCATCACGAGGCCGGTGTCGGGACGGATGGCGTCGGCGATGCCGGCCGGGTCGGTCCAGGTCACCTCCGTGCCGAGGAGTCCGGCGCCCAGGAGGTGGTCGCTGCAGCCGTAGAGCGGCCGGACGGCGACGACATGGCGCAGGCCGAGGCTCGCGCGGGCCAGCAGGACAGCGGTGAGTGCCGCCATTCCGCTGGCGAACGCGACGGCGCTCTCGGCCCCTTCGAGACGGGCCAGAGCCGTTTCGAAGCGGGCCGTGGTCGGGTTGTCGAGGCGCGCGTAGATCGGCGGCCCGTCCGGCCGGGCGCCGGTGGTGGCAAAGGCGTCGATCCGCTCGGCCTCGCCCCTCGAGTCGTACGAGGGGTAGGTGGTGGACAGGTCGAGCGGCGGGGCGTGCAGTCCGAGGGAGGCGAGATCGTCGCGTCCCGCGTGCACGGCTTCGGTGGCCAGCGCCCGGGACGGGGGTGAGGTCCGGGGCGTCATCGAGGCTTCGGTGTCCATGTCATCACTCTGAACAGCTACCGGGCCGTCGGGGAAAAAGGCCGTGTTACGTTCGACGTATGGCTGATTCTGTCGTTCTCGATCCGGTGGACCTGCATATTCTGCGGCTCCTTCAGAACGATTCACGGACCACGTACCGGGAGCTGGCCGCCGAGGTCGGCGTGGCCCCGTCCACGTGTCTCGACCGGGTGACCCGGCTGCGCCGCTCCGGCGTCATCCTCGGCCATCAGCTGCGCCTCGATCCGGCCCGCCTGGGCCGCGGGGTGCAGGCGCTGCTCCTGGTGCAGGTCCGGCCGCACCGCCGCGAGCTCATCGGCCCGTTCGTTGACCGGATCAGGGCGCTGCCGGAGTCCCGCGCGCTGTTCCACCTCACGGGCCCCGACGACTACCTCGTCCAGGTGGCCGTGGCCGACACGGCGGATCTCCAGCGGCTGGTGCTGGACGAGTTCACCTCGCGCCGCGAAGTGGCCCGGGTGGAAACCCGGCTGATCTTCCAGCAGTGGGAGTGCGGGCCCCTGTTGCCGCCGGGGTCGCCGCCGGGCGACTGATTCCCCGTGATGGTGACGCGAAGGCCCTCGTCGTACGAGGATGTCGGCATGTCAGACACTTCTCAGAGCGCGCTGCCCCGCCAGGTCGCCGACGCCTACGTCGACGCATTCATCGAACTCGACCCGATCACCGGCACGTATCTCGGCATCGCCGAAAGCGCGCGCCGCCTGCCCGACTTCTCGCCCGCGGGTCAGGCGGCCCTCGCCGACCTCGCCCGCGAGACCCTGGCAAAGCTCGACGCCGCGGAGAAGCTGCCGGGTGCGGACAGCGAGGCCGAACGCCGGTGCGGACGGCTGCTGCGCGAGCGGCTCACCGCCGAACTCGGCGTCCACGACGCCGACGAGGGTCTGCGCGTCGTCTCCAACCTCCACTCGCCGGTGCACAGCCTCCGCGAGGTGTTCACGGTCACGCCGACCGACACGGACGAGGACTGGGCCGCCGTCGTGGACCGTCTGCGCGCCGTCCCGGCCGCGCTGGAGGGATACCGCGCCTCGCTCGAACTCGGTCTGGAGCGCAAGCTGTACGCGGGCCCGCGCCCGACCGCGACGTTCATCGAGCAGCTGACGGACTGGGCGGGCAACGGCGACACGGGGTTCTTCCAGGACTTCGTCGCCCCCGGCCCGGACGCCCTGCGCGAGGAGCTGGCCGCCGCGGCCGGCGGTGCCACGGCAGGGCTGGTCGCGCTGCGCGACTGGATGAGCGAGGTGTACGCCCCGGCGGTCGAGGGCGCTCCGGACACCGTGGGCCGTGAGCGGTACGCACGCTGGGCGCGCCAGTACAACGGCGCCGACCTGGATCTCGACGAGGCGTACGCGTACGGCTGGTCCGAGTACCACCGCCTGCTGGTCGAGATGAAGGCCGAGGCGGAGAAGATCCTGCCGGGCGCCGGTCCCTGGGAGGCGCTCGCCCACCTCGATGTGCACGGCGAGCACATCGAGGGCGTCGACGAGGTACGGGTGTGGCTGCAGAACCTGATGGACGAAGCCATCGAGGCCCTTGACGGCACCCACTTCGAACTCGCCGAGCGGGTACGGAAGGTGGAGTCCCACATCGCCCCGCCGGGCGGCGCCGCGGCCCCGTACTACACCGGCCCCTCCGAGGACTTCTCGCGCCCCGGACGGACCTGGCTGCCCACGATGGGCGAGACCCGCTTCCCCGTGTACGACCTGGTGTCCACCTGGTACCACGAGGGGGTTCCCGGCCACCATCTGCAGATCGCGCAGTGGACGCACGTGGCGGAGAACCTCTCTCGCTACCAGGCGTCGCTGGGCCACGTGAGCGCCAACGCCGAAGGCTGGGCGCTCTACGCGGAGCGGCTGATGGACGAACTGGGCTACCTTCCCGACGCGGAGCGCCGGCTCGGCTACCTGGACGCGCAGATGATGCGTGCCTGCCGGGTGATCGTGGACATCGGCATGCACCTGGAGCTGGAGATTCCGGCGGACTCGCCCTTCCACCCCGGCGAGCGGTGGACGCCCGACCTGGCCCAGGAGTTCTTCGGCAGCCACAGCGGCCGGCCCGCCGACTTCGTCGAGAGCGAGCTGACCCGCTATCTGTCGATGCCGGGGCAGGCCATCGGCTACAAGCTGGGCGAGCGCGCCTGGCTGCTGGGCCGGGAGAACGCCCGCAAGGCCCACGGCGACGCGTTCGACGCGAAGGCGTGGCACATGGCCGCCCTCTCACAGGGTTCCCTCGGTCTGGACGACCTGGTGGACGAGCTGTCCCGGCTCTGATCCCGCGGCCCGGCGACCGGACGGGCGCGTCCGGTCGCCGGTTCGTTCCCGGTCGCCGGTTCGTTCCCGGTCGCCCGTTCGTTCCCGGTCGCCGGGCGGGCTCCCTGTTTCAGTCCAGTGCCATGAGGCCGGCCGCCGTCGGCCGGAAGCCGCAGCCGGCGTAGAAGTCCGCCAGCTCGGGCTCGTAGTCAACGTGGAGCCACTGCGCGCCGCGCTCGCGCGCCTGCTCGGCCGCCGTCGTCACGAGGCGGCGGCCGAGCCCCCGCCTCCGCTCCTCGGGATGCACCGTCGTGTCGAGCACGAAGGCGTGCAGCCCGCCGTCGCCCGCGACGTTGACGTATCCCACCAGCCGGTCCGCCCGGCGCGCGGCGAGCCAGAGCAGGCTGCGCTCCAGGACGGGGCCGAATCGCGTGTCGCGATGGCCGGGCCAGGCGCTCGCGAAGAGGGCGTTGAGTTCCGCGTCGGTCAGCGGCGGACTGATCTCGATGTTCATGGGCTCGCCGTCAGCAGCCGCAGTCCTCGGAGTCGGCGGGCGCGGTGAGCGTGTCCGCGGTGCGCCGCTCACGTCCCTCCCAGGTCTCGAACTCGAAGCCCTCACGCGCCCAGTACTCGAAGCCGCCGAGCATCTCCTTGACCTGGTAGCCGAGCTGGGCCAGGGCGAGAGCGGCGCGCGTCGCACCGTTGCAGCCCGGTCCCCAGCAGTACGTGACCACGGGGACGGCAGGGTCGAGGAGTTCGTGGGCCTGTTCGGCGATGAGGGCGGTGGGCAGGTGCACCGCGCCGGGAATGTGCCCCTGGTCCCAGGAGGCGGTGGAACGGGAGTCGAGGACGACGAATCCGGGGTCGCCGTCCGCCGCGAGGGCCGCCGCGACGTCGGAGACATCGGCGTGGAAGGCGAGCGACGCACCGAAGTAGGCGGCCGCCGCGGCCGGGGAGGCCGGCGGAACGCGCAGGACGGGGTTGGCTCCGGTGGTGATCAGCTGTGAGGTCATGACCAGAAATCTATGGCCAGTGATCATCTGGAGGAAGTGAGGATCCCCGGCATCCCACTTGATCTGCCGGGGATTTCCCTGTTGTCTTCCCCTCATGACCGACTATTCCCCGGACGCCACGGACTGGCGCATCCTCGACGTCCTTCAGCGCGACGGCCGGGCCTCGTTCGCCGAGCTGGCGCGCGCCGTCGCGATGTCCCCGAGCGCGGTCACCGAGCGGGTGCGCCGCCTGGAAGAACTCGGGGTGATCACCGGGTACGCCGCGGTGGTGGACCCCGATCGGCTCGGGCTGCCGATTCTCGCCCTCGTGCGGCTGCGCTACCCGAACGGCAACTACAAGCCGTTCCACGACCTGACCGACACCACGCCGGAGATCGTGGAGGCCCACCACGTGACGGGGGACGACTGCTTCGTCCTCAAGGTCACCGCCCGGTCCATGGGCCATCTGGAACAGGTCACCGGCCGGATCGGCGCCCTCGGCGCCGTGACCACCAGCATCGTGTACTCCTCCCCGCTCCCCCGGCGGCCGATCAGCCGCTGACACCGCCCGCCGTACGGTGGCGGACCGCCGACCCCTGCCGTTCCTTGACCACTTCGAGCTGGGCGGGGATGCGGCGCCGCAGATCGGCCACGTGGCTGACGATGCCGACGCTGCGGTCGCGTTCCCGCAGCGAGTCCAGCACGTCGAGCACCTCGTCGAGGGTCTGCTCGTCCAGGCTGCCGAAGCCCTCGTCGATGAAGAGCGTGTCCAGCCGTACGCCGCCTGCCTCGTCGGTGACGACGTCGGCGAGGCCGAGCGCCAGCGCGAGCGAGGCGAAGAAGGTCTCGCCGCCGGACAGGGTCGCCGTGTCGCGCTCCTTGCCGGTCCACGCGTCGACGACGTGGAGGCCGAGCCCTGCGCGGCGACCGCCGGAGCGGGCGTCCGAGTGGACCAGGGTGTAGCGGCCCGACGACATCCTCTGGAGCCGGGCGGTGGCAGCGGCGGCGACCTGTTCGAGCCGGGCCGCGAGCACGTACGCCTCCAGGCGCATCTTGCGTTCGTTGTCGGCGGAGGTGCCCGCGGTCAGCCCGGCGAGCCGGGCCACCCGCTCGTACTCCCGGCGCAGCGGCCCCAGCCCCCGGACCTCGTCGGCGGTGCGCCGCGACAGCCGGTCGAGTTCGGAGCACCGTTCCCCGGCCGCGGCGCGTGCCGCCGAGGCGTCGCGCAGTAGCCGGTCGGCGGTGGCGTACGCGGACTGCGCGGCGTCCGGATCCGCCGGCGGGCGTTCGGCGGCGGCGTGTGCGTCCTGTTCGGCGAGCCGGTCGGCGACGGCGGCGGCCTCGGCCTGCCAGGCGTCGATCCGGTGCTGGAGTTCGCGGTGCGCGACGTCGGTGAGAAGTGTCGCCGCCGCGGCGTCGGGGGTGTCGAATCCGGCCCTGAACGCGGCGTCGGCGAGCCGGTCGTCGGCCTCCTTGCGTCGCTGCGCCGCGCTCTGCTCGTCCCGAACGGCCTCGGCCGCCTCGGCGAGCAGTCCCACTCTGCGTTCCAGCCGGTGCGCGTGCGCGCCGACGGTCGCCGAATCGCCGCGCGCGGTCACCAACTCAGCCTCAAGCACGGCCTGTTCACGGTCGAGCCCCTCCCTCTGGGAGGTGCGGGCCGCGGCACGGCGCTCCGCCTGCTGGCGCTGCTCGAGCCGGCCCGCGTGCTCCCGCTCGGCGGCGGCAAGGGCTTCACGGGCGGCGTGCGTACCGGCGGCCAGGCGGTGGGCTGAGGCATGCTCCCCGGCCAACCCGGTTACCAGTGAGTCGAGTTCGGCGACCGACGGGCCGGTGACGGTGAGCTCGCCGGACTCCTCCGACGCCCCGTCCTGCACCGTCCCCTCCGCGGCCTCGGCGCTCGCCCCGGCGAACCTCTCGCGTATGGAGCCGAGTTCATGCTCCGCGGTGGTGCGCGCCGCCTCCGCGCGCCGGTGCGCGGCGAGGGCGGCCTCCTCGGTGGCCCGGTCCACATGTCCGTCTCCGGGCAGTGCGGGGTCCGGGTGGTCGGCGGAGCCGCAGACCGTGCAGGCGGCGCCGTCCACCAGCCCGGCCGCCAGTTCCGCGGCGATGTCCCGCAGGCGCCGCTCCCGCAGTTCCAGCCAGTGCTCGTGCGCCGCGAGCGCGCCCTCTCGTGCGGCGGACATCCGACGGGCGGCGGCGCCTGCCTCCACGGCGAGCGCGTCACGCCGCCGGGCCGCTTCCAGCCGCCGGCGCGCAGGGGCCAGACGACCGGCCAGCTGCTCGGCGCGGGTCGCCGCCTCCTGGGCCTCCTCTATGCGCTCCTGGAGCTCGTGCCGGGTGGCGTCCCAGCCCGCGAGCCACTGCCCGGTCTCCTGGATCAGCTCGTCGTCGGCACGTGACTGCCGTTCGAGCGTGGCCCGTTCGGCGTCGATCTCCGCGCTCCGCCGCTCGGCTCGGCGCGCCGAGTCCAGCCCGCCCAGTTCCTGACGGAACCGGCGCTCCAGCGTGGCGAGTTGCTCCGCGCCCGCGTCGGCCAGGTCGGCGGGCAGCTGGGCGCGCGACCGCTCACGGGCCTCGTTCGCCGCGCGGTACGCCCGCTCCGCCTCGTCCCGCAGGTCCAGGGCCGGGGCGACCAGGTCCGCCTTGCGCGCACGTTCCAGCCGTTCGCCGCACCGGTCCCGTTCGGGGCGGCCCGCCTCGAGCGCGGCGGCGCGGTGCCGGGTCTCCTCGTACCGCTGCTGGAGCCTGGCGAGCTCGTGTTCGGCGTCGAGCGCCTGGCGGGCCGCCGCCTGCCGGCTCTCGGCCGCGGACAGGGCCCATTCGGCGACGGTGAGCCGTTCCCGTGCGCCGGCGCGTGCCACGGCTGCCCACTCCAGGACGCCTTCGGCAAGCCCGGGCTCGCCCGGCCGGTCCTCGGGCAGCGGCCACTCCCGCCCGGCAGGCCCGGCCGCCTGCGCGATCCGCTGGGCGAGGCCGATGATCTGCTCGTCCCCTGTCCTGACCTGCGCCTCGGCGCCACGGCGGAGCTCGGCCAGCCGTTCCTCGACCGCCGCGAAGCGCCGGGTGTCGAAGAGTCTGCCGAGCAGCCTGCCGCGGGCCTCCGCGTCGGCGCGCAGGAAGCGGGCGAAGTCTCCCTGGGGCAGCAGCACGACCTGGCAGAACTGCTCCCTGCTCATCCCGATGAGCTCGGAGAGCTCCTCCCCGATCTCCTGGTGCGAACGGCTGAGGGGACGCCAGCCCTTCTCGGCGTCGTACTCCCGCAGGCGGCTCTGTGCCTTCTCGGTCGTGAAGCCGGTGCCCTTCTTCTTGCGGCGGGGCTGGGCCGGCAGCCGGGTCACCTCCAGGCGGCGCTCGCCGACGGTCAGCTCCAGGCAGACCTCGGTGGGCAGTCCTTCCGGAGCGTGATCGCTGCGCAGTGAGGTGCCGGGGCTCTGCCGGGCGCCGGGTACCGCCCCGTACAGCGCGTAGCAGACGGCGTCGAGGACGGAGGTCTTCCCGGCGCCGGTCGGGCCGTGCAGCAGGAAGAGTCCGGCCGAGGAGAGCGCGTCGAAGTCGACCTCCTGGGTGGCGCCGAAGGGGCCGAAGGCCGTGATCGCGAGCCGGTGGAGCCTCACCGCGACACCTCGTCCACGCCGCTGTCCACCCGTACGTCGTCGAAGGCGGCGCGCAGCACCGTCCGTTCCTGCTCGTCCGGTCCGCTGCCACCGCGCACATGGGCCACGAAGTCCTCCGCGATCTGGTGGTCGTCGCGTCCTCTGAGGCGCTGTGCGTACGAGGCGAGGGGGTCGTCGGGGGCCCGTTCCGGGTCGAAGACCAGGCTCAGGGTGTGCGGGAAGCGCTCCATGAGACGGGCCATCGGCTCGTCCGGGCGCACCGGGTCGGTGAGCGTGGCCTCCACCCAGGACTCCCGGTGCTCCTCGTGACGGGGGTCGTCGAGCAGGGTGTCGAGGTGTCCGCGGAGCCGGACGAGGCCGCGGGGCACCGGGCAGTCGACGCGTTCGGCGGCGAGGGAGCCCTCCCCGTCGAGATCGACCAGCCACATCGTCTTGCGGTGGTCCGCTTCGGAGAAGGAGTAGGCGAGCGGGGAGCCGGAGTAGCGCACGCGCTCGGTGACGCGCTGGCTGCCGTGCAGATGCCCCAGTGCCACGTAGTCGACGCCGTCGAAGACTCCGGCCGGCACGGCGGCGACCCCGCCGACGGTGATGTCGCGTTCGCTGTCGCTGGGCTCGCCGCCCGCGACAAAGGCATGGGCGAGGACCACCGACCGGGTCCCGGCCGGCCTGGTCGCGAGGTCGGCGCGGACCCGGTCCATGGCGGCCGTGAGGACCGCCTCGTGGCCCGCCCTGGAGGCACCAAGGGTGTCCTTGACGAGCGCGGGTTCCAGATAGGGCAGCCCGTAGAACGCCACCTCGCCGTGTCCGTCGCTCAGGACGACGGGGGTGCCGCAGCCCTCGGGGTCGGTACGCAGGTGGATTCCGGCCCGCCCGATCAGACCGGCGCCGACGCCGAGCCTGCGGGCCGAGTCGTGGTTCCCGGAGATCATGACGGTCGGGACTCCGGCGGCGGCGAGACGGTGCAGGGCGTCGTCGAACAGCTCGACGGCGGACAGCGGCGGCACGGCCCGGTCGTAGACGTCCCCGGACACCAGGACGACGTCGGCCCCGCGCTCGTCCACCGTGGCCACCAGGTGATCGAGGAAGGTCCGCTGGGCGTCCAGCATCGGCACACGGTGGAGCGAGCGCCCCAGATGCCAGTCCGAGGTGTGCAGAATCCTCAAGACACCACTCCGACGGCTACGACCTGCATGTTCTTCTTCCTCTGCCCGCGGGCCGGCCCGTGGTCCCACGATCGGCACCGACCACGCTAACGCCGGTGGTCTCCGGATCCCGCACGAATCATGGTTTCAGACGTCCCCGTACGCTTCCCCGCCCAGTTCGAGCGTGGCCGACCCCGCCGTCGCATCGGCCAGCCAGGCCGTGAATCCTTCGACGTCGGCGTCCGGCAGGCCGATCGCGATGGTCACCGCCTCCGCGTAGCCGACCTCGCGGACGGCGATGCCGGTGGCCCGCAGATCGTTCTCCAGCTTGCCCGCGCGCTGGTGGTCCACCGTGACCGTCGCCAGCCGGAAGCGCCGGCGCGCGATCGTGCCGACCTCGTCGAGCGCTTCGCCGACGGCTCCGCCGTAGGCCCGGATCAGTCCGCCGGCGCCGAGCTTCACACCCCCGTAGTAGCGGGTGACGACAGCGACGACGTAACGCATCTCACGGCGCATGAGCATGTGCAGCATGGGAACGCCGGCCGTCCCGCCGGGCTCGCCGTCGTCGGACGCCTTCTGTACGGAGGCGTCGGCGCCGATCACGTACGCGAAGCAGTTGTGGCTGGCGGTGGGGTGCTCCTTGCGTACGCGTGCGACGAAGTCCTGCGCCTCCTGCTCGGTGGCGGCGGGCGCGAGCGCGCAGATGAAGCGCGACCGGCTGATCTCGGTCTCGTGCACGCCCGCTCGGGCGACTGTCCGGTACTGCTCCTGCATCCGGCCACCCTATGCGCCGCTCGGAGCGGGTACGGCCGCCCGCCCGTGACACCGGAGTTCCGGGCGGCGGGCGCCGCCGGTCCTGCGTGGGAATCCCCGGCGCCCGCCGCAGGTTGCCCAGTCAGTGAGTATTCGCGTCTGCGGGAAGGCATGACATGCACGGCGATCACGACACCATCCGCAAGATCCTCACCGAGTCGGGTGACGTCTGGGCCGTCGTCGGCCTGTCGTCGAACGAGTCCCGCGCGGCCTACGGGGTCGCGGCGGTGCTCCAGCGCTACGGCAAGAAGATCGTGCCGGTGCATCCCAAGGCCGAGACCGTGCACGGGGAACCGGGCTATCCGTCCCTGGACGCCATTCCGTTCAAGGTCGACGTGGTGGACGTGTTCGTGAACAGCGATCTCGCGGGCGCCGTCGCCGACGAGGCGGTGGCCATCGGGGCCGGAGCCGTCTGGTTCCAGCTCGGGGTCGTCGACGAGGCCGCCTACGGGCGGACCACGGCGGCCGGGCTCGACATGGTCATGGACCGCTGCCCCGCCATCGAGATCCCGCTCCTCGGCTGAGCACCACGAGGCGTGCTGTCGCGCGGAGCCGTCGGCCGGGACAATGACCGGTGTGAGCGACCTCCTCAGCGGTGAGCGGTTGGCCGTCCAGTTGTCGGAGCTCGGCGTGCGTCGGGGCGGAGTGCTGCTGGTGCACGCCTCGATGCGCTCCGTCGGCGCGGTCGACGGTGGCGTGCGGACGATGGTGGATGCCCTGCGGCTGGCCGTGGGGCCGGAGGGGACCCTCGTGGTCCCCGCGATCACTCCGGAGAACTCCGACACCTCGCCCGCGTACCGGCGCAGCGTCCACGGTCTCACCGACGAGGCGCGCGAGGCGGTGCGCGCCGCGATGCCCCCGTTCGACCGGGCGACCACGCCCGCGCCGTCCGTGGGCCGGCTCGCCGAGGCGGTGCGGCTGACACCGGGCGCCGAGCGCAGCGGCCACCCGCAGACCTCGTTCGCCGCGCTGGGGCCCGCGGCCCGGACCCTGACCGCGGGCCACAGCCCCGACTGCCACTACGGCGAGGCGTCCCCGCTCGCCCGGCTGTATGCGTGCGATGCGCGCATCCTGCTGCTGGGGACGGGGTTCGACACGTGTACCGCCTTCCACCTCGCCGAGTACCGGGTGACGCGTCCGCCCCGCCGCCGCTACCGCTGCGTGGTGACGGCGCAGGGGCTGCGGCGTTGGTGGGAGTACGAGGACGTCGATCTGGACGACAGCGACTTCGCCGCGCTGGGCCGGGATTTCGAACGGTCGGACACCACGGGGGCCGTGCGCGCGGGACCGGTCGGGGCGGCGCACAGCAGGCTCGTCCGCCTCACCGCAGCCGTCGACTTCGCGGCCGGATGGCTGGACGAGCACCGGGTGGCCCGCCCGGCGGACCCGGCGGAAGCGATCCGTCCGTAGTGCACGGGCCACCGGGCAGGACTGCGACCTGCAGGCGGGCTACGACCGTTGGCCGGAGCACGTATGTACCAACTGCCGTGCCTGCGCTCATACTTGCGGCGTGTCGGACCTATGGGGGAGGCGCCGGATGAAGCAGTTGATCTGCACCGAGGACGGCCGTCAACTGGCCGTCGAGCACTACGGCAAGCCGCACGGAAGACCCGTCTTTCTTCTGCACGGCACGCCGGGCAGCCGGCTCGGGCCGGCCCCCCGGGGCTCCGTGCTGTACCGGCTCGGCGTGCACCTCATCGCCTACGACCGCCCGGGTTACGGGGATTCGGACCGGCTCCCGGGGCGCCCCGTGGCGCATGTCGCCCAGGACGTCGCCACGATCGCGGACGCGCTGGGCATCGAGCGGTTCGGCGTCGTAGGCCGGTCCGGCGGGGCGCCGCACGCCCTCGCCTGCGCGGCGCTGCTGCCGGGCCGTGCGGCCAGGACCGCGGCGCTCGTCGGACTGGCGCCGCGCGACGCGCAGGGCCTGGACTGGTTCGACGGCATGACCGAGTCGAATGTCCGCGAGTACGACAACGCCGCTGCCGGACCACGCCAGTTGACGGCCGCGCTGGAGTTCCGGTCGACGACGATCCGGGCGGATCCGGCGGGCATGGTGGCCGATATGCACAGCACGCTCCCCGCGTCGGATCGGGGCATCGTCGCCGATGCCGGCATCCGGGCGATGCTCACCCGCAACTTCGCCGAGGGGCTGCGCAGTTCGGCCGACGGCTGGGTCGACGACGTGATGTCGTTCAGCACCGACTGGGGGTTCCGCCCCGAGGACATCGCCTCGCCGGTCCTGCTCTGGCACGGCGAGGACGACGTCTTCGCACCCGTGTCGCACACCCGGTGGCTGGCCGAGCACATCCCCGGTGCCGAACTGGTGGTGGAGCGGGGCGCCGCACACTTCGGCGCACTGAGGGTGCTGGCCCGGGTCCTCGACTGGACGTCCAGGTGAACCACCGGCCCTGACCCGGGCCCCCGGGCGGACGTCCAGGCGAACCGCCCGCCGGGGACCGGGCCCCCGGCCGGACGTCCTGCTGAACCGTCCGGCCGGGACCCGCCCCGCTCCCCGTGTGCCGCCCGGCCTCAGACCGGCTGCGGCTCCAGGTCGCGGCTGACCCGGCGCCAGGAGCGGGCCGACTCGGTGATCGGGTGGTCCGCCCCCAGCCGCGCCGCGGCCGGATCGAGGACCTCGGCCCGCATCCGCTGCGCCTCGACCTCGCGGCCCGCCGCACGCAGGGTGATCGCGAGGTTGGAGCGGCAGACGAGCACATCGGGGTGGGCCGCCCCGTACCTCGCCATCAGCCCTTCCAGCGCGACGCGTTCCCACTGTTCCGCGTCCTCGGGGCGGTGCAGGTCTCCGTAGGCGTTGGCGAGGTTGATCGCCGCGCACAGCGTGTAGGGGTGGGCCGGCCCCAACTGGTCCTCCAGCAGGGCCCGGACGTCCTCGCCCACCTCCGCCGCCCGCCGGGCCTCGCCGAGCCCCCGCAGGTAGATACCGACGTTGTTGCGGCAGGCCAGCGTGAAGGGGTGTTCCTCGCCCAGGCTCTCCCGGTAGCCCTCCAGCGACTGGAGGGCGAGGTCGAGGGCCGCCTGCTTGTCCCCGACCGCCGAGAAGTCGGCGGCCAGGTTCAGCCCGCAGGCCAGGGCGTCGGGCACCTTGGCCCCGTACCTCCCCCGGTAGCGGCTGTACGTCTCCTCGGTGAGCCGCTTCGCCTCGTGCGGATGTCCGGCCTTGCGCAGCGACACCGCGAGGCTCTTGGCCGTACGCAGCGCCTCGGGTACGTCGGCGTTGAGCACGCTCCGGTCGAAGGCGGCGATCACCTCGCGCAGGACCTGTACCGAAGCCTCGTACTCCCCGGTCTCCCGCAGGTCACGGGCGAGGTGGCCCTTGGTGGTGAGGGTGTAGGGGTGGTCCACGGTGAGCAGGGCGCTCCGCCGCTCGACGGTCTGCTCGTCCAGCCGCCTGGCGCGCTCGCTGTCGCCGGTCAGCCGGTAGTCGATCGCGAGGTTGTTGGCGGCCGTCAGGGTGCGCGGGTGGTCCTCGCCGAAGGTCTCACGCATGCCGCGGTAGATCCGCACGTCCCGTTCCAGCGCCTCGTCGAAGCGGCCCAGGGCCCGCAGGTCGGCGGCGAGGCTCCCGGTGGTGATCAGCACGTTCGGGTGGTCGGGGTGGAACACCCGGATCTGCCGCTCCCTCGTGTCCTCGTCCAGGGCGAGCGCCGCGTGGTACTTGCCCTGGGCCCGGAGCGCGTTGGCCAGTTCGAAGCGGAGGTTCAGCGTCTGCTTGTCGTCCTCGCCGAGTTCCCGGGTCCAGGTGCGGTTGAGCTGTGTCCCCAGGAGCCGTGCGTTCTCCAGTTCACCGCGCTTGAGGAGGTAGCGGATCCGGTCGAGCATGAGCTGGCGGCCCGACTCCTCGTCGCAGTCGGCGATGCCCGATGCCCCGAGGTGCGGCCAGATCAGCTCGAAGCTCGGCCAGGTGCGCGGGTCGTTCACCGGGCTGTCCAGTTCCCCGGTGTCCTGCGGCCGGGCAGCCGCCAGAGTGACGTGCACCTCGTGCGCCGCCTTCTCCTGCTCGTCCGGGGACATCCCGGATCGGACGGCGGCCTGCACGAGACGGTGCACCTGGATGCTGCTGTCGGCGGGGTCCACCTTGGCGAGCGCGAAGCGGTTGAGCGCCTGGGTGACCTTGCCGAGCATGTACCGCTCGCGCAGGTCGGGGTCGTACGGCAGGAGCGAGCGCAGCATCGAGTCGCTGCCGATGAGACTCATCGAGATCGGCTCGGCCGAGAAGAAGGCGCACAGCTCCAGGAGCCGTACGGCGGCCTGGGACTCCTCGCGGAGCCTGGCGATGGAGATGTTCCAGGTGGCGCCGATCTGCTGGGCGTAGTCGTCGGGTGTGCCCAGGGACAGGACCTTGGTGCTCTGTTCCCGGAGCTGCTGCACGTAGTCGTCGACCGGGGTGGCCGTTTCGGCGAGCCAGGCGGCCGCGACCTCGACGGCCAGCGGCAGGTCGCCGACGGCCTCGGCCACGCGGTCCGCGTCCCGTGCGGGCAGCTTGCGGACCCGTCGGCAGATGTGTTCGACGCTCTCGGAGCGGATGAAGACCTCGACCTCCGTCGTCTCGACCTGGGCCGATACCGGCTTGTTGCGGCAGGTGGCGAGGATGTGGCCGTAGAGGGAGCCCGAGATGGGCGCGGTCTCGTCGGCGAAGACGTCCAGGGCGCTGTCGAGGTCCTCGACGTTGTCGAAGATGAGCAGCCAGCGGGAGTACGGCGTTCCGCTGCGTAACGCCTCCAGGGCCGCCATGGCGGCGTCGGTGACCCCGTCACCGGTGCGCAGTCCCATCTCGGCGGCCAGTTCGGCGAGCGAGGAGAGCACCCGGTCTGGCTGCTCGGACTCGACCCACCACACCAGGTCGTAGTCGGCGCGGAAGCGATGGGCGTACTCCCGGGCGACCTGGGTCTTCCCGACCCCGC
The DNA here is from genome assembly GCF_036195325.1 of Streptomyces sp. NBC_00234. NCBI lineage: Bacteria > Bacillati > Actinomycetota > Actinomycetes > Kitasatosporales > Streptomycetaceae > Streptomyces > Streptomyces sp. NBC_00234. The sequence continues at coordinate 1,155,625 of NZ_CP108101.1, forward strand.
CGAGTCCGTAGAGGACCTGGGGCAGGCGCTGCCCCGAGCGGGTGTCGCCGCGCAACTGGTCGCGGAGTCTTTCCAGTACGGAGGCGCGCCCGGTGAACCAGGCGTGCCGGGGGCGTACGTTCCACACCTGCGGCGCTGCGCCCGGGAAGCGGGGGCCGCCCACCGGCACGGGCGGCGACGCGGCGGGCTCGTCCCGGTCCAGGGCGCCGAGGAGTGCGGAGGCGGCCTCGTTCTCGTCGAGCCGCACGAGGTCGACGACCGCGCGGCTGCTCGCGGGCAGGTTCAGCCGTACGTCTCCGACCCGGACGGGTATCAGCTGGCGGCGGCTCCCGGTGGGGTCGAGGCTGACCACGGAGTCCCACAGGTTCCTGGCCTGGAGGGAGTTCTGGTACGCCTGCGAGACGACGGAGACGACGCGGTACGTGCCCCCCGGGGCGAACGCGGACTCCGCGCCCGCCACCTGTGCCGTCCGGACGTCGACGCCGACGACGTGGAAACCCGCCCGGGTGAGCACGGCCTCCAGCCAGTCGGCCCACATCTGGTCCTCGGCCACGTAGGTGAGCACCACGTTGGACGGCGGGACGGGCCGCCGCCGGGTGTACGCCGCGACGTAGCCGAGCCGTTCGGCCTCGTCCATCGGCGGCAGCGCGCTCACCGCTCCGTCGGTGAGCACCGAGGTGAGGCGCTCGCAGGAGGTGAGCATGGAGCTGGACACGTTGGGCGCGTCCCCGAAGGTCGCGAGGATCTCCTCGTACGCGTAGAAGGGCCGGTAGGGAATCTCCACCGAGCCCCAGTAGCCCGCCAGTTCCTCGCTGCTCAGTCCGCTCGGGAAACCGCTGAAGCTCTCCCGGGCGAGGGCCCGGCCGGCGTCGGCCTTCTCCTTCTCGCCGTCGTCGATGCGCATCGGTACCGGCAGGATGCGGATGTGCTTGTCGTGGAAGCGCTCTTCGATGTCGCGGGCCACGGCGGCGGCACCGTCGATGCTCTGATCGCTCAACGTGAAGCAGACGACCAGCACTTGAGGCATCTGGACGGTGCAGATGTCCCCGATGTCACTGATCCCGGTCCGGCTGTCGATGAGGGTGTAGTCGTAATGGCGCTGCATGTCGGTACGCATCGCGTCGAAGAACTGGCCGCCGTCGTAACGCTCGTAGAAGTCCTCCCAGTCCATCCGTCCCACGGTCGCCGAGTAGTCCCGGTTGCGCCGCCCCGCGGAGACGAAGTCGAGGCTCCCGCCGAAGGGGAAGGTCCAGTTCAGGGAGGTGGCGTGCGGGCGGACCCGGGCGTAGTCGCGGTGCCATTCGGGCTCCCGCTCGGCGGGCCGTCGTACCTCCTCCTGGTATTCGGTGATCAGGTTGATCACCCCGGGAGTGGCCTCCAGGTCGGAGAAGTCGAGAAAGGGGTGGAAGAAGCGGTGCAGGCCCGGCGCCTCCAGGTCCCAGTCGACGGCGAGCACCCGATATCCGTTGGCTGCCAGGATCCAGGCGGTGTTGGCCAGAGCCATGGTGCGCCCGGTGCCGCCTTTGTACGAGTAAAAGGTGACGATGGTGCCTTCACGGTTCTCGGACATCCGAGGATCCCTCCACGTCGTCGGCATTGGCTTTGGCCTGGTGCGATCCGTCAGGAGGGGTGACGTGAACATCGGCGCCGTAACCGACGCCGCCGGGTAGCACGCGTGGTATCCGCCCGCCCCGCCCCTCCGGGGGGTAGGTCTTCGCCTGAGCCGTGTAGTGCCGGTCGGCAGCCCGCACCGCGCGCGGCAGCTCCTCGCTGAACGCTTCGAGCGTGGGCACTCCGGCGCCGGGTGAGCGGTGGCCGCCGGTCGTCTCGGCCGCGAAGATCTCCGCGGCGGAGTGCAGGGATTCCGAACGGTGCACGGAATCCGGGTCCTCGCGGTTCCAGGGGACCATGATGCTGATCCAGGGCCGGTCCTGGGCGCAGAGCCGCCGCAGCAGATCCCTTCGGTGCGGGGCTTCGAGCGCCCACTGGTCGAGAAGCAGCAGCCCCGGGGCGCTGGGACCCCCGGCGGCCAGCAGCCGTTCGGCCTCGGCCTCGAAGTCGCCCACCCGCACCAGGTAGTCGAGGTTGCGCACGAGATCGCCCGCGTGGTCGGCGAGCGGGCGGGAGGACTTGGGGTGGTACGGGTTCCAGTCCCGGGCATCCGCCCCGTAGCAGTCGGGGCCCCGGTCCTCCGGCCGGTCGGCCTGCGAACAGGCGAGCACGGCTATGTCCATCTCGCGGGCGGGCCCCGGCGGCCCGAAGGCGCTCGGCACCGCCAGGTAGTCCTGGTGGGGATGGCCCTCGGCCATCCGAATCTCCTCGGCGACCTTGACGATGCGTTTGGCCAGCAGGTACACCGCACGCTCGTACTGGTCCCTGAGGTATCTGAGCTTGATCAGCCCGTAGAAGCCCTCACCGGCGTAGTCGTCCCCGAAGGTCGCGTGGTTGAACTGGAGCCGCTCCGCCGGCTGCGGAAGCTGCTTGGGCGGTACGGGCACCCAGAGCGCGGGGACGATCCCGGTCATCGGGGTGCTGTTGTACTGGGCAGCCTGATGGTGCACGGCCCGGCTTGAGAACGCGTACCATTCACGGCCGCACTGTTCGCTCAGGAAATAGCGCGGCGAGTAGAGCGGCACGAAGACCCGGCAGTACGCCAGCGCCTCGGACAGCCTCTCCTGCCACCCTTCGCCCGGCTGCATCTGCTGATCCATGAATCCGGCGGGTACGCCCGCCGGAAGTGAGGTCAGTTGCAGTACGTGCGCGCACAGGTCCCGATAGAACCTCTCCACCCAGACGTTCGGGTCCTTGTCCTTCGGATGGTTCTTCGGCGTATGCGCGTAGCTGAGAAAGAAGTATGGCTTTGGTTCGTCTCCCCCGGCTCCCACAGCTCCACTGGCCAACGTCTCCCCCGGTCCCTGTTGCTGGGCCCTCAGTGTAGGAAACGTCGATTCCCCGGCGGAACCACGCGAACACATCAATTAGCTGATCCAATTGATCAAATCTCAATTTGGATCAATCAATTGATGCCATATCTGCCAAATCCGGAGCTGTATATGATCATTGGCCGGAAGAAGCCGACGCGTTCCAGGCCGCCCGGTGCATCTCCGCAGCCCGTCGCGCGTCGGCGAGGGCGGCCTGCGGAACCTTCTCCGCCGACCAGCCCGCGACCGTCTCCCCCATGCCCGCGACGAAGCGCTCGCCCAGGGGGGTGAGCACCCCGGATCCGGCGAGTTCGTCCACCGCGGCGGCCGTCTGCTCGCGCCACCGGGCGAACTGCGCCTCGGCCGCACGCACGGCCGGCCCGGAGGCATTCAGTCGTCGCACCCGCCAGAAGTCCGTCACGGCGATGTGGGCGTACGTGCCCTGCATCAGGCCCTCCAGGGGCCGCGGATCGTCGCGCCAGGGAGCGTAGAACAGCCGGCCCCCGTCGTCCGGGTCGTACAGGTCGTGGCTGTCCAGGACCGCACCCAGCTTGACGTGCTGGAACTCGTGGACGATCAGCAGGGCGAGCAGGTCGGGCGTGACGGGCCGCGCGGCACCGATCGCGCCGAACGCCTCCCGGGACGCGGCGCTCACATCGCTGCCGTCCGGTGCGTGCAGCGGGGTGACGGCGCGCAGCCCCGCGGCCACTCCCGGCGCGTAGACGGGCAGTTCACGCCGGATCAGCGACCAGGCGTCGGCGAGGTCCTCGGACCACAGCTTCGCCTCGCCTCCGGAGAGCCGGTCCGAGACGGGCCACTGGTGGCTGTCGCGCATCGGGTCGGTGTCCTCCAGCGCCACGGTCCAGCCGGGCAGTTCCACCAGCCGTACGGGCCGCCAGTTCGGGACGAGCCCGTCGGCGCCGCTGTCCCAGCCGATCTCCAGGCACCGCCCCGCGGCCCGCACCGTGAACCCGTCCGGGCCCGCCTCCACCTCGGCCAGCTCCGTGTCGCCGGGGAGCGACACCGTGCCGAGGCCCGGCAGCCTCAGCAGCCCCTCGCGCACCGGCACCGTGACCCTGTCGCCGCGCCGGGCGCGCAGGGCGCAGGCGGCGGCGATCTCCGCGAGCCCCTTTCCCGCGGTGTCCGGGGCGCGGCCGTCCAGCGCCCGCAGGGCCCAGGGCCGCAGATACGGATGCGCGACCACGGCGTCCACCACGGCGGGCAGCGAGGTGTCGAGATCGACCAGCAGCTCCCAGGCCGGGATTCCGTACCGGTCGGTCCGGGGACCCCGTTCGTGCACGGCCGCGAGGAGGTGCCTGTCGAGATCCAGCTGGCTCTCCGCCAGCCGCTCCACGGTCCCGGCACCGCCGAATCCCCTGGCCAGTTCCTCCAGGTCGAGGTCGGCGAGCGACGGCTCCGGCGCGGCGGCGGGGGCGATGGCCTCCCGGTCCCGGATGTTCACGATGAGCTCCATCAGATCGGCGCAGAACACCGAGGGGTTGTCGAAACCACTGCCTCCGCTGCCGGTCCGGTACCGGTGGGCATAGAGACCGCCGCCGCAGGAGGTGACCACCGGGCAGGCCCTGCACTCCTCGGCGAGCCCCTCGATCCCCTGCTGCCGGGAGAGCAGCCCGGGGTGGCCGAGCACCTCGTCCAGCGAGTGCGTGAAGACGTCCATCCCGGTCGCGGGCGCGTCCTCGTAGGCCGTTTTCAGACTGTCCGCCTGCTCGAACGTTCCGTCGGTCTCGATCACCACGAGGTCGGCGGGCGCCAGTCCGAGGGATTCGGTGAGGCTGCTCTCGCCGCGCAGCGTGCGCCGGACGGAGTCGAAGAGGCGCACGGGTACGGGCCGCCCGTCCGCCTCCCAGCGCCGGTGGACGACGTCCAGCCAGTCCGCGTACGGCGTCGTCGAGCCGTCCGGGCGGGGCGGCGGTACGTCCCAGGTCGCGTGCGGCAGGAGGAAGTCCATGCGGGGCGGGTCGAGGGCGACGAGTGCCTCGTACACGGCGACGGGATCGTTCTCGATGTCGATCGTGCAGAGCAGGCCGGCGAACAGGTGCCGGTAGCGGGGCGTGCTGAGCAGGTGGACGGCCTTGAGGACCTGCGCGTGGCTGCTGCGGCCGTCGGCGTAGCGGCGGTGGCGGTCGTTGGAGGTCCGGTCTCCGTCCAGCGACACTCCGACCTTGATGCCCAGGTCTCGGAAGAGCTCGCAGAACCGTTCGTTCAGCAGTACGCCGTTGGTGTGGATGCGCAGATCGAGGGTGCTCACGCCGTCCAGTGCGCGGTAGAGCTCCTCGGCCGCCGTCCGCAGCCTCGCGGTGCCCGCGAGCAGCGGTTCACCGCCGTGCAGGACGACATGGACCTCGGGAAGGCAATGGTCCCGGGCGTGGTCGGCGATCCGCTCCGCCGCCTTGGCCAGGATTTCTTGGGACACCACCTTGGGCCGGCCACGCCAACTCGTGTCAGCGTGCTCGTACACGTAGCAGTGGTCGCAAGCGAGGTCACAGCGGCTGTGCATCTTCAGCACAAATTGACTCAAGGAGAGCGGCGGCCGGTCCATGGTGGTGTCTGTGTCCGGCTACTCAGACCGACGACTGAAAGGCCGCGACGACCAGCGGACTCGCCCCTGAGCCGGTCGACAGCAGACGGCTGAGGGAAGCGGGCACCGCGCCGCCGCCCTGAACAGCGGCACTCTTCGCCAGCGGCACCCGGGGAACTGACTGTCGGCGGGGAGCGAGCCCCGGCCGGCCGGCTGCGGAGACGAGTGAAATGTCCATGAAGAGCCTCTCAGAGAGAATAACGAGGGCCCGTGCACGGACGGCGGAATTTCGCCGTCCGCATATCACGGGCCCTCATTTCTGCATAACGGAACAAAGAACGCAAATCAGACACAAGCCGAATGGCTGAAATTCCGACACACCCGGCCCCCTGTGCCGCAAACACCGATCCGGGCACCCGAGTGCTTCCCGAGAAGGGAATGCACTCCTTCGGGCGAGCGGCAAGCGTGATCCTTTCGGGCACGCATACAGTTCGCGCGAACGAGTTCGAGGGCAGCGGGCGGGCCATGATGCACACCCTCCTATGCCGCCCGGACCGAAACCCGGAATTCATGAAAGATGATTCCGGACAGCAATGAATCAGACACCGAGACCCTCGACGAGGACCGCGTTCGGCAGCGCCGCAAGGGCCTTGCCCGGCACGATCAGCTTTCCGCGGCGCCGGCCGCTGCCGATCAGTACGTACTCCTCGTCGGCCACCGCGGGGTCGATCAGCACGGGCCAGGCCGCGGGCAGCCCCACCGGGGTGACCCCGCCGTACTCCATACCGGCCTCGGCGAGGGCCGCGTCCATCGGGGCGAAGGAGACCCTGCGCGCGCCGAGGTGCTTGCGCAGCGCCCCGTTCATGTCGATGCGCGACCGGGAGAGCACCACGCAGGCGGCCGTCGTCACTTCGCCGCCGCGCTTGCCCGCCACGACCACGCAGTTGGCGGACCGGTCGAGCAGGTCGGCACCGTGCCGCTCGACGAAGGCGGCGGTGTCGGCGATCGCCGGATCGGTGTCGACATAGACGATCCGATCGGCCGGCACACCACCCCACCCGGCCTCGACGGCACGCGCAACGGGCGGCGTCAGCAGGTCGATACGGTCCACAGCGGGAGAGGCGTCCTCGAAGGAGCCCACGGGTGCGCGCATGCGGAATACGCTAACAGCCTTTACCTGGCGGGGAGTTCACGTCTCAGCGGGCGGGAGGGACCGAGACCGCCATGGTGAACTCGACCGGCTGCGCACCGTCGTTGCGGTAGCCGTGCGACACGTGCGCCTCGAACGTCGCGGAGGTCCCGGCCGGCACCGTGTGCCGCTCGCCGTCGACGACCAGGGTCAGTTCGCCCGCGGTGACGTGGAGCAGTTCCACGGTCCCCTCGGGATGCGGATCCGAGGCACTTCCGTCGCCGGGCATCAGACGCCAGGACCACAGCTCCAGGGGGCCCGCGGCGTCCGTGCCGACCAGCAGGGTGGTCGAACTCCCCGCATCCGTCGACCACATGCGTACGGCCTGGTCGGCGGGGATCAGCCGGACCTGCGGCCCCTGCTCGTAGTCGAGCAGCGTGGTGATGCTGACGCCGAGCGCGTCGGCGAGCTTGACGGTGGTGCCGACGCTGGGATTGGTGCGCGCCTGTTCGATCTGGATGATCATGCCGCGGCTGACCCCCGCGCGGGCGGCCAGGGCATCCAGGGTGAAGCCGCGCTCGCCCCGCCACCGCTTGAGATTGCGCGCGAGCGACTGAGTGAGCTGATCGAGGTCAGACACGTTCCGTCCAATATTCTGGATGACAGAGTTCAAAATACTGCACTACGGTGTGGTGCACCGAACCGTTCACCGCACTGTACTGCGAGGCCCGCCATGACAGCATTGTTCGCCCTGGCCACCAGCCTGCTCTGGGGCCTGGCCGACTTCGGCGGCGGGCTGCTCACCCGGCGGACGCCGGCGCTGACCGTGGTGGTCGTCTCGCAGACCATCGCGGCCCTCGTGCTCGGTGTCGTCGTGCTCGCGACCGGTGCCTGGCGCGAGGCCGGCGGACTGCTGTGGTTCGCGGTGGCCGCGGGCGTCGTCGGACCGGTGGCGATGCTGAGCTTCTACAAGGCGCTGGCACTCGGCCCGATGGGGGTCGTCTCGCCGCTCGGCTCGCTGGGCGTGGCCGTGCCGGTGAGTGTCGGGCTGATGGTCGGCGAGCGGCCGGGGCTGCTCCAGCTCGCCGGTGTCGCCGTCGCCGTGGTCGGCATCGTGCTGGCGGGCGGGCCCGAACTGCGCGGAGCGCCGGTGCGGCGCCGGGCCGTGCTGCTGACGCTGCTTGCGGCGTTCGGGTTCGGCGCGGTGATGGCGCTGATCTCCGAGGCGTCCACGACGGTCACCGGCCTGTTCCTCGCGCTGTTCGTCCAGCGCGTCACCAACGTCGCGGTCGGCGGTGCGGCTCTCTTCGTCTCGGTACGCCGAGGGGGCCGGGCGCTGCCCGAGGACGGCGGCCGGGCCGTCGTCGTGGCCGCGCTGCCCGCGCTCGCCTTCGTCGGACTCGCCGACGTCGCCGCCAACGGCACCTACGCGGTCGCCGCCCAGCACGGCCCGGTCACCGTGGCCGCCGTGCTGGCCTCGCTCTACCCGGTGGTGACGGCGCTGGCCGCGCGCGGCGTGCTGGGCGAACGGCTGCGGGGCATCCAGGCGGCGGGAGCGGGACTGGCCCTGGTGGGGACGGTCCTGCTGGCGTCGGGCTAGGCCCCCTCCACGACAGACTCTAGGAGCGCTCGGGGGTCTCCGGTTCGAGTTCCGCGAGGAACAGCAGCTGTTCGGGGGTGACGCCCTCCGGAATCGGGACGGGCGCGGGCGTACGGAGCGGCGGCTGCCAGCCCTTGTCGGGGTCCCAGCTCCGTACGACACGGGCCGGCGCGCCGGCCACCACGGCGTGGTCGGGGACCTCACCGCGGACGACCGCCCCGGCGGCGACCACGACGTTGCGGCCGAGCCTGGCCCCCGGAAGGATCACCGCGCCCGTGCCGATCCAGCAGCCGGGGCCGATCACGACCGGTTCCATACGCGGCCACTGCCTGCCGACGGGCTCGTGCGGATCGTCGTAGCTGTGGTTGGTGGAGGTGATGTAGACGTACGGGCCGCAGTACGTGTCCGAGCCGATCGTCACCGTGGTGTCGGCGATGACATGGCTGCCCCTGCCGAGCACGACGCCGTTGCCCAGGGTGAGGACGGTCTCCGGGCCCAGATCGAGATCGGGCATCAGTCCGGCCGTGAGCGTCACCTGCTCGCCGATGACGCAGTGGTCGCCGAGCTCGATCCACGGCTCCCCGAACACCGTGCCCTGCGGAAAGGCCAGCCGCGTCCCCGGGCCGATCCGCCGGAACCGCAGCCGTCCGGGGTGCTCCGCGGTGACCGCGCCGGTCTCCTGCACCCAGGCCCAGGCGCGGTGGACGGCCCGGGACAGGACGCTGCGCCGCCGGGCGGCGAGCGAGGAGAACGTGTTTCTGTTCTTCGGCACCCGCACACCGTAGTGGGCGCGGCAGGGGCAGGTCGGCGCCCCGGCCTGTGATGTTCACCCCACCCCACCCCCGCCACCGGCGCGGGGCGTCGCCTACGGTTCCTCCGGAGCGAGCGCACCACACCGGAGCACGAAGGAGAAGGCCATGGCCGAGCAGGCGTTGATCATGGGTATGGGCGGCAAGGAGCCCCACATCGACGCGGACGCCTTCGTGGCACCGACCGCCGTCGTGATCGGCGAGGTCACGATGGCCCCGGGTTCCAGCGTCTGGTACCAGGCGGTGCTCCGGGCGGACTGCGGTCCCATCAGCCTGGGCCCGGACAGCAACATCCAGGACAACTGCAGCGTTCACACCGACCCCGGTTTCCCGCTCACGGTCGGTGCCCGGGTCTCGGTCGGCCACAACGCGGTCCTGCACGGCTGCACGATCGAGGACGACGTCCTGGTCGGCATGGGCGCCACCGTGCTCAACGGCGCGCACATCGGCACGGGTTCACTGGTCGCGGCCCAGGCCCTCGTACCGCAGGGCATGCGCGTGCCGCCGTACTCGCTCGTCGCCGGGGTGCCCGCCAAGGTCAAGCGGGAGCTGACCGAGGAGGAGCGCGAGGGCGTCAGGTTCAACGCCGTCGGCTACGTCGAGCTGGCCAAGGCGCACCGTCAGGAGCACGAAGGCTGAGGCCGGACCCGGCCGCCGGTTCAGTCGGCGGCCGGCACCGCCGCCGGCTCGGGAGCGGGGGTGCCGGCGCCCTGCGCGGCGGCCTTCCTGGCCCGGTTCTTGAGCACGAGCATCGAGGTCAGGCCGATCAGCACGGCGAGCACCAGGCCGAGCCACGAGAAGCGCTTCAGCCACGCCTCGGCGACGATGCCGACGGAGTAGATGACGGCGGTCGTGCCGCCGGCCCAGAGGATGCCGCCGAAGACGTTGGCGATCAGGAACTTCCAGTACGGCATGTGCAGGACGCCCGCCAGCGGTCCGGCGAAGATGCGCAGCAGCGCCACGAAGCGGCCGAAGAAGACCGCCCACATGCCCCACTTCTCGAAGGAGCGCTCCGCCATGGCGATCTGGGCCTCGCCGAAGTGCTTGGGGAACCGGCCGCCGAGCCAGGCGAGCAGGGGCCTGCCGCCCCGGCGGCCGATGGCGTAACCGATCGAGTCACCGATGATCGCGCCGGCCGAGGCGCAGATGCCCAGCACCACCGGATCGACGTCTCCGTGCTGCGAGGCGAGAAGCGCCGAACTGACGAGGATGATCTCGCCCGGCAGCGGAATGCCCAGACTCTCGAGTCCGATGACGACCCCCACGAGGAGGTAGATGCTGACCGCGGGAACGGTCTCGAGCCACTCCTGGACGTGCAACGCCGGTTCCTCCCGTACAGGTTCCGCAGCCGCGCCCCGCGCAGTTGCTCACCGCCCACCGCGCACCTCGGTGGCGCACGGCGGGCAGCCTACCCGTCCCGGCAGCACGCAGGGCCGCCGCGCCCCCTGCGGGGGTGCGCGACGGCCCTGCCGGAGACCGGACGTCAGCTGTGCGGACGCAGCGTCCAGACGACGGTCATCTCGCCCGTCACCGCGCCGTCGCCCCGCCGGATCTCGATCGCGACGGGGAACTCGGGCCGCTTGCCCTCGTCGAGCTCGGCGACGACTTCGGCGGCGGGACGGCCGAGCGTCGCCACCGCGGTGACCTCGCCCATCGCCAGCTTCTTGTAGCCGATCTCCGCCGACACGGCGAGCGGCACCGCACGCGTCATCTGGTCGCCGAAGGCGGCGATGACTATCGCACCGCTCGCGGATTCGGCGAGCGTGAACATCGCTCCGGCGTGCGGGCCGCCGACGTGGTTGTGGTAATCGGCCTGGTCGGGCAGCCGGACGACCGCGCGGTCCGCGGTCGTCTCCAGGAACTCCAGGTTGAGGGTCCTGGCCATCGGAACGGTCGCGACGAGCATCTCGCCGACTGTCATCTGTTCAGCGCTCATGCGCCGAAGGTTACTCACGAGTAGTGCTGTTTGGCCATCCCCGCACGGGGGCGGGCGTAGCAGCGGGCCCGTGGTCCCTCTATGGTTACTGGCCATGTGGCCAGGACAGCAGCCGCCCGGGGGCGAGCAGAACCCGCAGGACCAGAATCAGAACCCGTACCAGCAGCCGGGGTACCAGCAGCCGAATCCCTATCAGCAGCCGGGATACCAGCAGCCGGGCTACCAGCAGCCCAATCCGTACCAGCAGCCGACCGTGCCGCAGTACGCCGTTCCGGGGCAGCCCGGCGGCCCGCAGGGCGACGACAAGAAGAAGACGACGATCGTCGCGATCGTCGCCGCCACCGCGGTCGTCGTGACGGCGGTCGTCACCGGCGTGATCGTGCTGGGCAAGGACGACGAGAGCGGCGGCAAGACGGTCGCCGACGACAAGAAGTCGTCCGAGTCGGCCAAGCCGTCCGAGTCGGCGTCGTCCCCTGCTGCCAATCCGCGGGGCGGCGGTGACGCCGAGCCCGTGATCCCGGGGTGGAAGGTCGTCACCAACCCCAAGTGGGGCACCCAGTTCGACGTCCCGGGTGACTGGGAGGTCGCGGGCACGGGTGTGATCTCCGGTTTCGAGGACGCCAAGAACCCCGAGGGTCCGCCCGCGGTCGGTTTCTCCGCACCGGCCTACTACAAGAGCAAGTGGTGCATCGACGACGCGGACAAGGACGGCACCAAGGAGGACACCGGTCTGGCCGGTGTCGGTACCAAGGGTGCCCAGGGCGCGAAGAGCACCGACGAGGCCGCCAGGAACGAGGCGGGCAACTGGGTGTGGGCCGCCTACGCCCAGGAGGAGCCCAAGGGCACCGTCAAGGTGGGCCAGCCCAAGCCGTACACCACCAAGTCGGGTCTCTCCGGCAGCGTGGTGACCGCCACGGCGGCGGGCGTCTCCAAGAAGGAGAAGTGCGACACCGACGGCAAGTCGATCGCCTTCACCTTCACGAACGCCAAGAAGGAGTACTCGACCTGGGTCCTGTACGCCAACGCCGGCGTCGACGACGAACTCCCGGACGCCACGATCCAGAAGATCCTGAGCACGGTGCGGCTGGCGAAGTCCTCGTCCTGATCCCCGCCCGTAATCGATTTGTGGGTACGGGGTCCAGGTGGCGATAGTCCCCTGGTGACCTCCGACTCCGTACCTCCCGTCCCTGCCGTCCGCCCCGTCGGCGCCGGCCGCAACTACGGTCTGCTGACCGCCGCCGCGATCGTCACGAGCCTGGGCACCCATGGCGCGCTGATCGCGGCGGCGTTCGCGGTTCTGGAGTCGGGAGGCGACGGCGGCGACGTCGGACTGGTCGCCGCCGCGCGGACCGCGCCGCTGGTGCTCTTCCTGCTCATCGGCGGCGCGATCGCGGACCGCCTGCCGCGCCATCGGGTGATGGTGGCCGCGAACTCCCTGAACTGCGTGTCGCAGGCGGTCTTCGCCTGGCTGGTCCTGACCGGCGATCCCCAGCTGTGGCAGATGATGCTGCTGACCGCCCTCTGCGGCACGGGGCAGGCGTTCTTCAACCCGGCCGCCGAGGGCATGCTGATGTCCAGCGTCGACGCGGAGCACGCCAGTCGCGCGTTCGCGCTCTTCCGGATGTCGATGCACGGGGCGGCCATCGGCGGCGCCGCTCTCGGCGGGGCGATGATCGCGGCCATGGACCCGGGCTGGGTGCTCGCCGTCGATGCCGCCGCCTTCGCCGTCGCCGGGGCGCTGCGGGCGTTCCTCGACGTGAGTCATATCCCCGTGCGCGCGGCGGGCGGCGGGCTGCTGGCCGATCTGCGCGAGGGCTGGCAGGAGTTCGTCGGCCGCCCCTGGCTGTGGGCGATCGTGGCGCAGTTCTCCGTGGTCGTGGCGGTCGTCGCGGCGGCCGAGTCGGTGTACGGGCCCCTGGTCGCCCGGGACGAACTCGGCGGCGCGCGCCCCTGGGGCTTCGCGCTCGCCGCGTTCGGCGTCGGCACCCTGGCCGGAGCGGTTCTGATGATGCGCTGGAAGCCGCGGCGGCTGCTGCTGGCCGGGACCCTCTGCGTCTTCCCGCTGGCCCTGCCGTCGGCGGGGCTCGCGGTGCCGCTGCCGGTGTCCGGACTGGCCGCGGTGATGTTCGTCAGCGGGGTCGCCATCGAGGTGTTCGGGGTCTCCTGGATGACGGCGATGCACCAGGAGATTCCGGAGGAGAAGCTGTCGCGGGTCTCCGCCTACGACTGGTTCGGCTCCGTCGCCATGGTGCCGCTTGCCACCGCCGTGGCCGGCCCGGTGGAGGGGCTCGTCGGCCGTAGCCAGGCGCTCTGGGGGTGCGCGGCGCTGGTCGTGCTGGTGACGGCGCTCGTGCTGCTCGTGCCGGACGTACGCAATCTGACGCGCCGTACGAGCAAGGAGATCGCCGGGGACATGGCGAAGCTCCCGGCCGCGAGGGAGCCCGCCGCGCCCTCAGCCGATGCTGAAGGCGCCGTCGGGGGGCTCGGGTGAGGCGACCGCCTCACTGTCCCGCACCGGCCCGGCGTCTCCGATGAGCCGGGTCAGCGCGGCCCCGTACTCGACCCTGGCCGGGAAGGCGTCGCCCGCGCAGAGGCGGGTGAGCGGTCCGGGGTCGACGGCGCTGTGCGAGGCGACGAGCACCACGTTGCCGAAGCGCCGGCCACGCAGCACGGCGGGTTCGGCGATCAGGAGGAGTTCGTCGAAGACCGCCGCGAAGGTGGCCAGTTGGGACCGGAGGAATCCGAAGGGCGCGCCGTCCGCCAGATTCGCGGCGTAGATCCCGTCCTCGCGCAGGACCCGTCCCGCGGCTCGCGCGTACTCGACGGAGGTGAGGTGGGCGGGCACCCTGGAGCCGCCGAAGACATCGGCGATCAGGACGTCCGCCGAGTCCGGTGGCGCCTGTTCGAGCCAGCCGCGGGCGTCGGTGCCGTGCACGCCGATCCCCGCCCCCTCGGGCAGCGGCAGATGCTCGGCGACCAGCGCCAGCAGTCCGCGGTCCGCCTCCGCCACGTCCTGCCGCGAACCCGGCCGGGTGGTGGCGACGTAGCGGGGCAGGGTGAGTGCCCCGCCGCCGAGGTGGATCACGTCGAGGGCCGCGCCGGGTCCGGCGGCACAGTCCAGTACGTGGGCCAGGCGCCGTACGTACTCGAACTCCAGGTACGTCGGATCGTCCAGGTCGACGTACGACTGCGGGGCCTCGTCGACCGTGAGCAGCCAGGCCCGGTCGCGGTCGACGTCGGGCAGCAGTCGGGCGGTGCCGTGATCGACGTCGCGGATGACGGGTATGGGCTCGTTCACTCCCCCATTGTGAGGTGTCGGATCCTCCTCCCGGCCCGGGTGGGCCCGGAGGAGGATCCGCCCTCGGTCAGAGCAGCCCGGTGACCGTACCGGCGCCGACCGTCCGGCCGCCTTCGCGGATCGCGAAGCCGAGACCGGCCTCCAGCGGGACGTCGCGGCCGAGCTCGACGGTCATGGTGACCGTCTCACCCGGGCGCGCCACCGCCGCGTCCCCGAGGTCGATGTCTCCGACGACATCGGCGGTACGGATGTAGAACTGCGGCCGGTAGCCGGTGGTGACCGGGGTGGTGCGGCCCCCTTCGCGCCCCGACAGGACGTACACCTGGGCGGTGAAGCGGCGGCTCGGAACGACGCTGCCCGGCGCGGCCACCACATCGCCGCGGCGCACCCGGTCGCGCTCCACTCCGCGCAGCAGCAGCGCGACGTTGTCGCCGGCCTCCGCGGACTCCATCGGCTTGCCGAAGGTCTCCAGACCCGTGACGACCGTCTCGATGTCCGCCCCGAGCACCGACACCCGGTCGCCGACGCGGACCGTTCCGCGCTCGACGGCACCGGTGACGACGGTGCCGCGGCCGGTGATGGTGAGCACGTTCTCCACCGGCAGCAGGAACGGCGCGTCGGTGTAGCGCACCGGCATCGGTACGTACGTGTCGACGGCGTCCAGCAGGCCCTCGATCGACGCGGTCCAGCGCGGGTCGCCCTCCAGTGCGCCCAGTCCCGACACCCGGACGACGGGGACGGTGTCACCGCCGTAGCCGTGCGCGGACAGCAGGTCGCGGACCTCCAGCTCGACCAGGTCGGTCAGCTCGGGGTCGCCCGCGTCGGCCTTGTTGAGGGCGACGACGATGTGGTCGACGCCCACCTGGCGGGCGAGCAGGACGTGCTCCGCGGTCTGCGGCATGATCCCGTCGAGCGCGGAGACCACGAGGATCGCCCCGTCGAGCTGGGCCGCCCCGGTGACCATGTTCTTGATGTAGTCGGCGTGGCCGGGCATGTCGACGTGGGCGTAGTGCCGGGTGTCCGTCTCGTACTCGACGTGCGCGATGTTGATGGTGATGCCGCGCTGCGCCTCCTCGGGCGCCCGGTCGATCCGGTCGAACGCGACGTAGGAGGTGCTGCTGCCGGAGCGGTCGCTGAGGACCTTGGTGATGGCTGCGGTGAGGGTGGTCTTGCCGTGGTCGACATGGCCCATGGTGCCGATGTTCAGGTGCGGCTTGGTGCGCACGTATGCCGTCTTGGGCATGGCTCGTTCCTTGGATTCGAAGCTGAGAGAGAAGACCCCAGGGCCCCGCCGACCCTCCCCTTACGGGGTCCGCCGGACTGTCGGGGGAGGGTCAGCTTCGGGCGCCGCCGAGGGGCGCTGCCACGGCCGTCGCGGTGGGTACGGCAGCCTTCGGCGCGTCCGCGACTGCGGACTGCGCTGCGAGGAAGGCGTACCGGAACATGCCCCTGATCATGGCCGAACGGCGTGCGCCCGTCGAACGGTTTTCCCGTCGGCCGGGCGGACGGAGCGGCAGCCGGGCGGGGAAGGGCAGTTCGCCCGCCGCTCGTGGGCCCGACGGACATTACGGCGATCACACACGCCTTTCGGTTACTCTCCCCGGATGCTCGACCCCGTCCCCGCCGCCCGGCCCTCCGGCGGTCTCGCAGTGCGCTGTACGCAGGCGCTGCTCTCCCCGTGGTCCCGGCTGTCGCTGCTCGTGGTGATGCTGGTGTCCGCCGCCGCGACGATGCTTCTCCTCGAGCCGCAGCGGCTGCTCGCGTCCGGCTGGCCACCCGAGCTGACGGGCGGCGCGGCGGCGATGGTGTTCGGCCTCGCGTACGGCGTGTGCACCGTGGCGTTCGTGCCCCGTCCGCTGCTGAACCTCGCGGCGGGCGCGCTCTTCGGAGCCCAGGCCGGTCTGGCCGCGGCTCTGGCGGGCACGGTGCTCGGGGCGGGTGTCTCGTTCATGCTGGGCCGGGTGCTGGGGCAGGACGCGCTCCGTACGCTGGTGCGCGGCCGGTGGCTGAAGGCCGCGGACGGTCTGCTCAGCAGGCACGGCTTCCGTTCCATGCTGGCGCTCCGGCTCTTCCCCGGTGTGCCGTTCGCCGCGGCCAACTACTGTGCGGCGACCTCGCGGATGGGATATCCGCCCTTCCTCCTGGCCACCGGACTCGGCTCCATCCCGAACACGGCCGCGTACGTCGTCGCGGGCAGCGAGGCGGCCTCCCCCACGTCCCCGGCGTTCCTGGCGGCGATGGGTTTCATCGTGCTCTCGGGGGCGGGCGCGGCCCTGGTCGCCTGGCGCAAGCGCCACCGGCTCGGCGCCGGGTGACCCCCTGATCCCGGCGGGCGGCAGGGGGCAGGCGGGAGCCCGTTCACCGACAGGCGATACGCTGCCCGCGACCGACAAAGGATCTCCGGGGCGCAGGCGTCCCGTCCCTCAATGACCGCAATCCGCACGCTGCCGACGGCCTTCGTGTCCGTCGGCCGATGCATGATCACCTCCGGGATGGCCTTAGCCCCATGAGCTGGTTCGAATCATTCGTCCTGGGCCTCGTTCAGGGACTGACCGAGTTCCTGCCGATCTCCTCCAGCGCCCATCTGCGGCTCACCGCCGCTTTCGCGGGCTGGCACGACCCGGGTGCGGCGTTCACCGCCATCACCCAGATCGGCACGGAGACGGCGGTCCTCATCTACTTCCGCAAGGACATCTCCCGGATCGTCTCGGCCTGGTTCCGCTCGCTGACAGACTCCGCCATGCGCAGGGACCACGACGCCCAGATGGGCTGGCTGGTCATCGTGGGATCGATCCCCATCGGTGTGCTGGGTGTGACGTTCAAGGACCAGATCGAGGGCCCGTTCCGTGATCTGCGTCTGATCGCGACCACGCTGATCGTCATGGGCATCGTCCTCGGCATCGCGGACCGTCTCGCCGCCCGCGACGAGGCCGGCGGCAAGCACCGCGCGGTCAAGGAGCGCAAGACGCTCAAGGAGCTGGGCATCCGGGACGGCCTGATCTTCGGCTTCTGCCAGGCGATGGCGCTGATCCCGGGTGTGTCCCGTTCCGGGGCGACGATCAGCGGTGGTCTGCTGATGGGCTACACCCGTGAGGCGGCGGCCCGGTATTCGTTCCTGCTCGCGATTCCGGCCGTGCTGGCCTCGGGCGTCTTCGAGCTGAAGGACGCGGGCGACGGCGGCCACGTGTCCTGGGGCCCGACGATCTTCGCGACGTTCATCGCCTTCGGCGTGGGTTACGCGGTCATCTCGTGGTTCATGAAGTTCATCACGACCAAGAGCTTCATGCCGTTCGTCATCTACCGCGTGCTGCTCGGCATCCTCCTGTTCGTGCTGGTGGGGGCCGGTGTGCTGAGCCCCCACGCGGGTGAATCCGGGGGCTGAGAAGGCCCGCGAGAGGCGGATACCTCTGGCCTGGAACTCACTCCGGGTCGCCCCCCGTGTGTGCCCACTCATCCGGCCGGGCCCCGCTCATCGACCCAGAGCGGTCGAGTCTGACTGCGTCACCCCTAATTGCCCGGTCGCATCGCGCGCAGATCATTATCTGGCCACCTCCGCCTCGCGCGCCGAGCAAGACACCATGTCCGAGCACGCCCGCGGGAACCACGAGTAGGCGGCACCGTTAGCCGGCCGCGCCCGCTGCTCGCCGAGGTCGACGTCCGCGCCGACGCTGAGACGGGTGCGGCACCAGACGCAGCGCCATCCGCGCTGCTGCTGCTCGGTCAGGTCACTGACCGGTGGTAAATCCCTCACTGTCATGGCGATCCCCGGCTCGTCGTTGATCAGGTACGTGACCAGCGTGACGGACGGAGAGGGGGCTAACGCTCACAAAACTGTGAGCGTTAGCAGCCCAGAGGGTGAGCGTGACTACAGGCCGATCCAGGCAGCCATGTGTCCGAGGCTGTCCGGCGCGCGGCGAGAGAGGTGGACCAGCCCCTTGACGGTCTCGCGGGCCCCTGGGTGGTAGCGGGTCTGCTCTGGGGCTGCGTGCCGGGCCTCGACAATGCTGGTCAGTGCCGCCTCGGTGCGGCCGGTCTCCATCTCGGAGCGGGCCTTGTCGATGAGGAAGTGCGCCCGCCGCGATGTGGCTAGGGCAGGTGAAAGATCGATGCGCTGGGCCTGGGTGAGCGCTTCGTCGTACTGGCGCATCTCCACGGCGGCGGACATCTGGTGCAGCGCCACGTTCGTCGGCCCGAAGGACAGCCAGTGGACGTCGGAGGCGTCGCCAGTCTTGGACCGGACTTCCGTGATGTCCCGGTTCGCCCAGCCCTGGCCACAGCAGACCCCCGGGTTGGATCACCGGTGCGCCTATACGGGTCACTTCCGGGCGTCCCCCGAGCGAAAGATGCTCGGTGGGGGTAGGTCGCTTCGCGCAAGGTGACCTTGGGATCCGTGAGGAGATCAGCTGTGTACGCAGTAATTCGACGTTACGAAGGAGTGACCGACTCTGCCGAGGCGGGACACCGAGTGGATGAGGGATTCGTGCCTCTCCTGCGCCGGGTCCCCGGCTTCGTGGCCTACTACTGGGTGGACGCCGGGGGCGGAGTGATGGTCTCTACCAGCGTCTTTGAAGACCAGTCCGGGGCCGAAGAGTCGATCGAGCGGGCGGCGGACTTCGTAAGGGACAACCTCGCGTCGCTGCTCCCCAACCGTCCTCAGGTCACGGCCGGCATGGTTGTGGCCGCTGGGTAGCGGCCTACTAAGGGGGCCGCTGGATCCCCGCCACCTCCACTCCGACGACCTGGCCCTTCATGAAACTCCGGCCGGAGCCAAAATCACGGCTCTGCCCGGAGTTCCGTGATGGTCAATCTGCGGGGTTGATGGGGCCGCGTGATCGACGGCGCCGGGGTCTCCCTGGCATCGGAGTCGGTATCTTCCAGCCGTACATCAGGGCCAGTGCGATGAATCTCGGGTCGCGTCGGCCATATCCCGTCGCCTCGCGAATCTCGGTGATCGCTTCGGTCCATCCTCGCTGTTCAACGAGGTTCCGGGCCCAGTCCTGAGCTGTCCGCGGGACGGGCATCCCAAGGCCGCGGATGATGTCGGAATCCCATCTCTGCCTGCGAGCGCGCCAGATTCGCACCCGTGCTGCTACCGGCCCCGAGACGGGCACAGCCGCGTCGCCGTCGAGGCGCGGGTGGGGCATGACTTGCTGGCGTCGAGGGGACGTACAGCAACGTCACCCCAGCGATGGAGCGTGCCGTCACGGAGTCGTTGCAGGTCCGATGGGTGCAGTTCGCGCGGACGTTGGAGCAGGGCTGGGAGCCCAGTTCTCCCAAACCTCTCCCAGTGGATCTTGCAGGGTGGATGACGAAGCAGGTCACGGCCGCAGCGAGGCCCAACTGACCGACTGGTTCATGAAGTTCATCACTACCAAGAGCTTCATGCCGTTCGTCATCTACCGCGTGCTGCTCGGCATCCTCCTGTTCGTGCTGGTGGGGGCCGGTGTGCTGAGCCCCCACGCGGGTGAGTCGGCAGGCTAGGGCCTGTCCTCCCGCCACTGGGCGTACGGGACGCGGGCGATCTCCCGTACGCCGCCGAGGGTGCCCCACTCGTTCCTGCCGAGCCGGGTGAGGGGGCGCAGCTTCGTGATCTCGGGGTGGCCGTCCGTCATGACCTCCTCGTCCACGACGGCGTGGACGACGCGGCCGAAGACGACGGTGGAGTCGCCGAGCAGGACGGTGCTGTGGAGTTCGCATTCGAGCGCCACGGGCGACCCGGCCACCCTCGGCGGCCCGACCCGGAGGCTGGGTTCCGGTTCGATGCCGACGGCCTCGAACTCGCTCACGCCGCGCGGGAAGTCCGTCGCCGTCGCGTTGATCTGCTCGAAGAGGTGCTCGGGCGCGAAGTTCACGACGAAGGACCCGGTCGCCTCGATATTGCGCAGCGAGTCCTTCCGCCCGACCGAGGTGAACTGGACGATCGGCGGCGTCACGCAGGCGATCGTGAAGAAGGAGTGCGGGGCGAGGTTCGGCGTTTCCCCGTCGGGGCCGAGGGTGGACACCCAGGCGATGGGCCGTGGGACGACCACGGAGGTCAGGAGCCGGTAGAAGGCGCCGCTGCCGGTCTGCCCGGGATCGAAGTCGATGCGCATGCACCCAGTATCCGGACGGACCGCGGCCTCGGCGCACCGGGCCGGAGGCCGTACGGTTCGCAGTGGGACAAGGGCTGGGGAGAGGCGCGATGACGACGGACGACCTGCGGACCGTGACGAACTGGGCGGGGAACATCGGCTTCACGGCCGGCGAGGTGACGCGGCCCGCCTCCCTGGACGAGCTGCGGCGCGTCGTGGCGGACGGGCGGCACGTGCGGGTGCTGGGCAGCGGGCACTCGTTCAACACGATCGCCGACAGCGACGACGTGCTCGTCTCACTGGCCGGGCTGCCGCCGGCCGTCGACGTCGACACCGCCGCCCGCACCGTGCGGGTGGCGGGCGGGGTGCGCTACGCCGAGCTGGCCCGGCGGGTGCACGAGCGGGGTCTGGCGCTGCACAACATGGCCTCGTTGCCGCACATCTCCGTCGCCGGTTCGGTCTCCACAGGTACGCATGGTTCGGGCGACGCGAACGGGGCGCTGGCGACGGCAGTCCGGGAGGTGGAACTGGTCACCTCCGACGGCGAGCTGCTGACACTAGGCCGCGACAAGGACGGCGCCCGCTTCGGCGGGGCGGTCGTCGCGCTGGGCGCGCTCGGTGCGGTGACCTCGCTGACCCTGGACCTGGTGCCCGGTTTCGACGTGCGGCAGTACGTCCACACGGGCCTGGAACTGTCCGACGCCCTGGCGCACTTCGACGCGATCACGTCGGCCGGGTACAGCGTGAGCCTGTTCACCCGGTGGCGGGAGTCGTCCTTCGGCCAGGTGTGGCTCAAGTGCCGCGCCGACGAGCCGCGGCCCGCGTTCCCGTGGGCGGCGCCCGCCGTGGAACAGCTCCACCCGGTGCCCGGTATGCCGACGGCCAACTGCACGCCGCAGCTGGGCGTGCC
Source organism: Streptomyces sp. NBC_00234 (assembly GCF_036195325.1). NCBI lineage: Bacteria > Bacillati > Actinomycetota > Actinomycetes > Kitasatosporales > Streptomycetaceae > Streptomyces > Streptomyces sp. NBC_00234. The sequence goes on from NZ_CP108101.1 coordinate 1,176,838, forward strand.
CGGTCCCGCGCACGAGCGGCTGCCCCACTTCCGTGCGGAGTTCACGCCCAGCAGCGGCGCGGAGCTCCAGTCCGAGTACCTCGTGGCCCGCGCGGACGCCGTGGCGGCGCTGACCGTGCTGGACGGAATGCGGGAGAGCATCGCGCCCGTGCTCCAGGTCTGCGAGGTGCGGACGATGTCCGGGGACGAGCAGTGGCTGAGTCCCGCCCACGGGCGGGACACGGTCGGCCTGCATTTCACCTGGGTGCCCGAGACCGCGGACGTCCTGCCCGTGCTCGCCCTGCTGGAGGAACGCCTCGCTCCGTTCGCCCCGCGCCCGCACTGGGGGAAGGTCTTCACCGTGCCTCCCGAGCGACTCCGGGAGCGCTATCCGCGGATGGCCGACTTCGAGGCGCTGGTACGGGAGCTGGATCCGGCGGCCACGTTCACGAACGGCTTCCTGCGGGACGTGCTGTACGGCGGGTGACGGCCCGGGGTCGTCCGGGCCGTCACGGTCCGGTCATGGCACGCGTCAGCGGCCGAGCCGGATGACGTTCCAGGACAGCGGTTCGAGGACGGCGTGGAGCCGGCCGTCGGTGAGTGTGGTGCCGTCGACGGTGTGCGGGACCACGCGCTCCTGGTCGTCGAGGGTGTTGCGGGCCTCCGGGTCCGCGTCGCAGAGCGCGGTGTGCTCGACGACCTCGGTGACGCCGAGGTCGTACAGGGCGACGTCGAGCGGCAGCGGTTCGCTCCGGCCGCGGTTGACCGCGAACACGGTGACGGTGCCGTCCTCGCCGTGCACGGCCGTGGCGTGCAGCAGGTCCACCTCGCCGAACTTCCGTGTCTCGTACGTCGGTGAGTCCACGCGTACGTCGAGGACGCGTCCGCGTCCGTACCGCGAGGTCTGCGCGAAGGGGAAGAACGTGGTCTGCTTCCACGCCGGGCCGCCGGGCTCCGCCAGGATCGGCGCGATGACGTTGACGAGCTGGGCGAGGCAGGCGACGGACACCCGGTCCGCGTGGCGCAGCAGGGCGATGAGCAGGGAGCCGACGACGACGGCGTCCGTGACGGAGTAGTTGTCCTCCAGGAGCCGGGGCGCCTCGGGCCAGTCGGCGGCGTCCTCCCCGGCGTCGGGACGGGGCCTGGACATGTACCAGACGTTCCACTCGTCGAAGGAGAGGTTGATCTTCTTCGTGGACTTCAGCCGGGCGCCCACGTGGTCGCAGGTGGCGACGACGTTCTCGATGAACGATTCCATGTCGACGGCGGATGCCAGGAAGGAGTCGCGGTCGCCGTCGATCTCCTCGTAATAGGCGTGCAGCGACACGTAGTCGACGAGGTCGTACGTCTCGGCGAGGACCGTGGCCTCCCACGCGGCGAAGGTCTCCATCGACTGGTGGGAGGAGCCGCAGGCGACGAGTTCGACGGTGGGGTCGATCTGCCGCATCGCCCGGGCGGTCTCGGCGGCCAGACGACCGTACTCCTGGGCGGTCTTGTGACCGGTCTGCCAGGGGCCGTCCACCTCGTTGCCCAGACACCACAGCCGGATTCCGTACGGGTCCTTGTCACCGTGGGCGGCGCGCAGGTCGGAAAGGGCCGTTCCCCCGGGGTGGTTGGCGTACTCCTGGAGCTCCAGCGCCTCGGCGACTCCGCGTGTGCCGAGGTTGACGGCCATCATCGGCTGGGCCTGCGGGCCTGCCTTCCCGAGGAAGTCCATGAACTCGGCGAGCCCGAAGCGGTTGGTCTCCGTGGAGCGCCAGGCCAGGTCGAGCCGGCGCGGTCGCTCCTCCACCGGGCCGACGGAGTCCTCCCACTTGTAGCCGGAGACGAAGTTGCCGCCGGGATAGCGCACCGCCGTCACCCCGAGCTCGCGGATCAGGGCGAGGACGTCCGTACGGAGGCCCGCCTCGTCGGCCGAGGGGTGTCCGGGCTCGTGGATCCCGGTGTAGACACAGCGGCCCAGGTGCTCGACGAAGGAGCCGAAGAGCCGGGGGTCCACGTCGCCGACGGCGAAGTCGGGGTGCAGGGTGAAGCGGGCGGAACGGGTCATGGGTCCCTCGATCGGTAGCTGCGGTTGTTCGATATACCGAATGCTGCTCGTTACCTCGAACGGGACCGTAGAATCGAACATCATCCGCGTCAATGACCCCTGCGGACTTCCCCCGGACGGCCATCGGAGCCGTGGGCGGCGACTCCCTTTCGGATCATCCTCCAAGTGGTTCCGCATATGCTCCAGATATCCGCGACCTACCTTGCAGATGCAAGACGCACCCGAATATCTTGTCGCACATGCAGTCCTACACAATCGGCCAGGCGGCCCGCCTGCTCGGCGTCAGTCCCGACACCGCCCGGCGCTGGGCCGACGCGGGACGGGTGGCCACCCACCGGGACGAGGCCGGGCGCCGTCTCGTCGACGGACGGGACCTCGCGGCCCTCGCCGTCGAGGTCGGCCGTCCCGGGAGCGAGGAGGACGACCCCTCCTTCACCTCCGCACGCAACGCCTTCCCGGGGATCGTCACCGCGGTCAAACTCGGCGATGTCGCGGCCCAGGTCGAGATCCAGGCCGGGCCGCACCGGATCGTCTCGCTCCTGACGCGCGAGGCGGTCGAGGAACTCGGCCTGGCCGTCGGCATGCGGGCCACCGCCCGCGTGAAGTCGACCAACGTGCACATCGACCGCACCTGACCCGGCCGGCCGCGACCGGCCGCCCGACACGTTCCCAAGGAGGCTCCCGCCCATGCCCCCCACGTTCTCCGGACGTCGTATCGCCGCCGGCGTGCTGACCGCCGCCGTGCTCGTACCGCTCGCGGCCTGCGGAAGCGACGGCGGCAGCGAGGACGGCGCTTCCGGCGCGCCGGACACCCGGCTCACGGTCCTCGCCGCGGCCTCCCTCACCGACGTGTTCGCCACGGCGGGCGCGGCGTACGAGAAGGAGCACCCCGGCACGAACGTGACGTTCTCCTTCGCCGGCTCCCAGGAGCTCGCCGCCCAGGTCGAGCAGGGCGCCCCGGCGGACGCGCTGGTCACCGCCGACACGAAGACCATGGCCGGGCTGGAATCCGAGACGGGCACGCCCACCGTGATCGCGAAGAACCGCCTGGTCATCGCCACCGGTGAGGGCAACCCGGAAGGGATCAAGGGCCTGGCGGACCTGACCGACAGCCGGCTGAAGGTGGTTCTCGCCGCACCGGAGGTCCCCGTGGGCCGGTACAGCAAGCAGATCCTGGACGCCCAGAAGCTCACCGTGAAGCCGGTCTCGCAGGAGACGGACGTCCGCGCGGTCCTCAGCAAGGTCGCGCTCGGCGAGGCGGACGCGGGCCTCGTCTACCGGACGGACGCCGCGTCGGACGTGGACCGGGTCGACGCGGTGGACATCCCCGACGGACAGAACGCCGTCGCCTCCTACCCGGCCGCCACCCTGCGGCAGTCGGAGAACGCGGAGGCCGCCACGGCGTTCGTGAGGTGGCTCGGCGGCCCCGAAGCGCAGAAGATCCTTCAGGACGCGGGGTTCCAGAAGCCGTAACCGCGCGGCTCCCGACCGGGGGGGCCGCGTCCGTCCCCGGTCGTTCCCCCGGTCCACGTCCCCGTTCAGGAAGCGCCGATGAGCCGCCTTCGCCGCCGTACCGCCGGCCCCCGTACTCCCATGGCGCTGGCCGTGCCCGCGCTGCTCGCGATCGCGTTCCTCCTCATGCCGCTGGTCGGCATCCTGGCGCGTACGTCCTGGAGCGACCTGAGCACCCATCTGACGAGCCCAGGCGTCACCGAGGCGCTGAAACTCTCGCTGCTCGTCTCGTTCTGGGCGCTGGGGCTCTCCCTCGTCCTCGGTGTGCCACTGGCCTGGCTCCTGGCCCGCGTCGACTTTCCCGGCAAGGCACTGGTCCGTTCGCTCGTGCTGCTGCCGATGGTGCTGCCGCCCACGGTCGGAGGCGTGGCGCTGCTGCTCGCCTTCGGGCGGCGCGGGCTGCTCGGGCCCTGGCTGGAGGACACCTTCGGCATCACGCTGCCGTTCCACACCTCGGGCGCGGTGCTCGCCGCCACGTTCGTCGCGATGCCGTTCCTCGTCATCAGCCTCGAAGGCGCCCTCGCCGGGCTGCGTCCCAGTTACGAGGAGACCGCGGGCTCCCTGGGGGCGTCGCCCCTGCGGGTCTTCGGGACCGTCACCCTGCCGATGGTCGCTCCCGGCCTCGCCGCGGGAGCCGCGCTGACCTGGGCGCGGGCCCTCGGGGAGTTCGGTGCGACCATCACCTTCGCGGGAAACCTCCCGGGTACCACCCAGACCCTGCCGCTTCAGGTCTATCTGCTGCTCCAGGACTCCCCCGAAGCCGCGACGTCCGTCTCCCTGCTCCTGCTGGCGATCGCCATGGCCGTCCTCGTCGCGCTGCGGGGCCGCTGGACGGGCGGAGTGGGAGGCCGCGTCCGTGAGTCCCGTGTCCCGGCCGACGACCCCGCACGGACCCCGGCGGTGCCGCCGGCCGCCGTACCCGACGAACAGGCGGTTCCCGGGCAGCGGTGGCCGCTTCACGCGGTGGTCACCGGGTTCGACCGGCTGACGCTGGACGCCGAACCCGGCACCACCATCGCCGTCGTCGGTCCGAACGGGGCCGGCAAGACCACCCTCCTGCGCGCCCTTCTCGGCCTCACCCCCAGGGCCCATGCCGAACTCCGCCTCGGCGGAACCGACGTCACCGACCTGCCACCGCACCGCCGGGGCGTCGCCTGGGTCCCCCAGGACGGCGCGCTCTTTCCCCACCTCAGCGCCCTGACCAACACGGCGTACGGGCTCCGCGCACACGGCGTCCCCCGGGCCGCGGCACGGCGCGAGGCGCAGCGGTGGCTCGACCGGCTGGGCGTGGGCCACCTCGCCCACCGCAGGCCGGCCCAGCTCTCCGGCGGTCAGGCGGGCCGCGTCGCCCTGGCACGCGGTCTCGCCGCCCGGCCCCGTCTGCTGCTGCTGGACGAACCTCTCGCGGCCCTCGACCAGACCACCCGCGCCCAGGTGCGCCACACCCTGCGCGCCCACCTCGACGGCTTCGCCGGGGTCTGCCTGATCGTCACGCACGATCCGGTCGAGGCGGTAGCGCTGGCCGACCGGGTCCTGGTGCTGGAGGACGGCCGGACGGTCCAGGACGCCCCGCCGGCCGAGGTCACCCGCCACCCGCGCTCGCCCTGGGTCGCCCGCATGCTCGGCAGCAACGCCTGGACGGGAACCGCCACCTCCGACGGGCTCGCACTGAGCACCGGAGCCCACCTCGTGGCCGCGGAACCCGTCGCGCCCGGCACCGACGCCCTCGCCGTGATCGCCCCCGAAGCGGTGGCCCTCCACCGGAACCGCCCGGAGGGCAGCCCCCGCAACGTCTACGCCGGCACCGTCCGCGAGATCACCGCGCTCGGCAGCCGCCTGCGGATCCTCGTCGACTGCGAGGGGGCGCCCGGACTCGTCGCGGAGATCACCCCGGCGTCCGCCGCCGAACTGGGCCTCCACGAGGGAAGCGCCGTGTTCGCCGGCATCAAGGCCACCGAGGTACGGCTCGTCCGCCACTGACACCGCCGGGGCCTGTGCCGCTCACGCCGCCTCCCCCGCTTTCCCCTCCGTCGCGAACTCCGGGAACCAGGTGCCGGATTCCTCCGACTACTGGGACGAAGCACAGTGACACGAGCGGTATCAGGGGCCCATGCGGCCCAGGAGGAGGCCGACAGGCATGCACTGGTACGAGGACGACTCCCTGTGGTCCGACTTCGCGCCCACGATGTTCTCCGCAGGCCGCACGGCGGCGACGGCCGCTCTGGTGGAGTCGTCGCCCCTGCTGGACTTCCCACCGGGCAGCCGGGTGCTCGATCTGTGCTGCGGTCCGGGGCTGTTCCTGGTGCCGCTGGCCCGTCGCGGGTACGCCGTCACCGGCGTCGACCTCTCGCCGTCGATGCTGGAGCGCGCGGGGAACGCCTGCGAGCAGGCGGGAGCCGAAGTGCGCCTGGAGCGGGCGGACATGCTGACGTACACGGCGCCGGGCGCGTTCGACGTGGTGCTCAACGTCTTCACGTCCTTCGGGTACTTCGAGGATCCCGAGGACAATCTGCGGGTCCTGCGCAACGCGTGGGAGAGCCTCGCCCCCGGCGGCCAGCTCCTGGCGGACGTCATGGGCAAGGAGGTGCTGGCGGGCTGGATCGGACGCCCGCAGGCCGTGGACCTGCCCGACGGTTCGTACGTCGTCCAGCGGGACACCGTGCTCGACAGCTGGCGGCGGTTGCGGACCGACTGGACGCTGGTGAAAGGCACTTCGGCGCGTACGGCCTCGCTGACGTCCTGGCTCTACAGCGCCGCCGAACTGCACGCGCTCTTCGAGAGCGCCGGATTCACCGATGTCGAGTGCTTCGGCGGCTTCGACGGATCGGGTTACGACCACCGGTCCGAGCGGCTGATCGTCCGCGGGCGGCGCAAGTGAACCCCCGTGCGGAGGCGAGCACTTCCGCGGCGGACGCGCTTACCGGGCCGGGGACCGTCCACGAGCACATCACCGACGCCATCAAGGCCCCCGACCTGGTCAGGCTGGACGGCGACGTCGTGCTGGCCCGCTTCGAGACGATGAAGGTCTACGCGGCGCTCGGCGCCGTCCGTTCGCTGCTGCGGCGGGGACGGATCGTCCCCGGCCAGACCCTGATCGACAGTTCGAGCGGCATCTACGCACTCGCCCTCGCGATGGCCTGCCACCGCTACGGGCTGCGCTGCCACATCGTCGCGTCCACGACGGTCGACTCGGTGATGCGCGCCCAACTGGAGATCCTGGGCGCCACGGTCGACCAGATGCCTCCTTCGCAGAGCCTTCTCCTCGACCAGGAGCGCCGGGTGCGCCACGTGCGCCGGCTCCTCGCCGACCGGCCCGACTTCCACTGGATGCGGCAGTACCACGACGCCGTCCACTACGAGGGGTACCGGGAGTGCGCCGACCTCGTCTCCGGGGCGCTGCCCGAAGGGCCGGTGACCGTCGTGGGTGCCGTGGGCACGGGGGCCTCCACGGGAGGTCTCGCCCAGGCCCTGCGGGCGTCCGGGCGGTCGGTGCGCCTGGTGGGTGTCCAGCCGTTCGGCAGCGTCACCTTCGGCAGCGAGCAGTTCAGCGACCCGGACGCGATCATCGCCGGGATCGGCAGCTCCATCCCCTTCCGGAACGTGCGCCACGAGTTGTACGACACGGTGCACTGGCTGGACTTCCGGCATGCGATGGCCGGCGCGGTCGGACTGCTGCGGCAGCACGCGGTGTTCGCGGGACTGTCCACCGGGGCGGCGCATCTCGTCGCCTCGTGGGAGGCCGCCCGGGACCCCGGGCGCATCCATCTCGTCCTCGGCGCCGACACCGGCCACCGCTACGCGGAGCGGGTCTTCGCCCGGCACGCCGAGGCCCAGGACATGGCGGCCCTCCGGCCCCTGACCATCGGGGCACTCACCGAACTGCGCCCGCCCTGGTCGGTGATGGAGTGGGCCCACCGCGCCGCTCCGGCCGGCGCCCGCTGTGCCGGGGAGAGCCTCCCCGGTCCCGTACCGTCCGTGGAGCTGACGCCATGACCATCGCCGCACTCGAATCTCTCTCCTTCGGCCTGGGCCGCATGGCCTCGGCCGCCGCGGAGGCCGGACACCGGCTGTGTCTGCTCACCCGCGACAGGTCGGTGTACCGGCACGAGCTGGACACCCTCCCTCAGGAAGCGCTGACCGTCGTCGACGTCGACACGAACGACCCGGCCGCGGTCCGGAGCGCGCTGTCCGCCGTGCCCGGTCTGGCCGGGCTGATCAACACCACCGACACCTGGAGCGTGCCGGCGGCCGACCTCGCGGCGGAATTCGGCCTGCCGGGGCCGGACCCGGCAGCGGTGCGGCTGCTGCGCGACAAGTCCCGGGTGCGCGGTCTGCTGCACAGCCGGGGTCTGAGCCGCAGCGCCGCCGTGCACATCGTGCCGGGCGCCGCCGCGGCCGGGGACGTCCTGCGCGAGGTGGGTCTGCCCGCGGTGCTGAAGGACTCGGCGGGCACCTCCTCACGCAACGTATGGATCGTCCACGACCGGGAGGCGCTGCGCGGCGCCCTCGACGAGGCGGGGCAACGGCCGCTCATGGGCGGGCTGTTCGCGGAGGGCTTCCTGGCCGGCCCGCTGTACAGCGCGGAGACGATCAGCTGGGACGGCGCCACACGGCTGCTCGGTGTCCTGAGCCGCCAGACCTCGCGGCAGCCGGCGGTACGGGAGGAGGCCGCCGCCTTCCCGGTCGCGCTGCCGGACCCCGAGCGGCGCGGTATCGAGGAGTGGGTCGGCCGGATCCTGCTCGCGGCGGGACACCGGAGCGGCTTCGCCCACGTGGAGTTCGTCCTGACGGCCGAGGGCCCCGAGCTCGTCGAGATCAACCGCCGGATCGGCGGGGCGCTCGTGGGAGAGGTCCTGTGCCGCTCCCTCGGGACGAACGTGTACGCGGCCATGATGGAGGAGGCGCTCGGCCGGCGTCCCCGGCTGATGGACGCCCCGCTCGGCTCGGGCGGACCGGCGTTCGGCTTCGTCCTGGTCCACGCGGACCATCCGGGTGTCCTGAAGGGCTGGCTCGGCCTGGACGAACTGGCGTCCTTCCCCGGCTCGGTGCGCTGGTATCCCACGAAGGAACCGGGCGACGCCCTGCCGGACGTCGGCGACCAGCGGGGCTGCACGGGCATCGTGCTGGCGGAGGCCGAGACGGCGGAGCTGGCGCAGCACCGGGCGTGGAGCGCGGCCACCTGGGTGCGGCCGGTCGTCACCGGTGGGCCGTGAGGCCACGGCCGCCGGGAAGCGGGTCACGGGCCCGCAGGCATTCCTGCTGGCCGGCTCGTTCCTGATCACCCTCGGCAGCTTCGCGGTCCTGCCGTACATGTCGGTGCTGCTGCACCAGCGGCTCGGGCTGGGGCTCGGCACGGTCGGATTCGTGCTCGCCGTCGCCTCGTTGGTGCAGTTCTCCGGAGGTGTGGCGGCGGGGGCCGTGGCGGGCCGGATCGGTCTGCGGGCGACGATGCTGGTGGCGCTCGCACTGCGCACGGCGGGGTTCGCGACGTTCGTACCGGGGCTGCGGAGCCCTGTCCTCGCGGTCGGTGCGCTGGCGCTGGTGTCGTGCGGGGCCGCGCTCTATCTGCCGGCCAACAAGGCGTACTTGGTGGAGGGCGCCACGGAGGCGGAACGGCCCCGCGTGCTGTCGGCCGGAAACTCGGCGTTCAACGCGGGCATGGCCCTCGGGCCGCCGGCGGCGGCGCCGTTCGTCCTGGGTTCACCGGCCGTGCTGTTCTCCTGCGTCGCCGCGCTGTTCGCCCTCGTCGGCGCGGGCCATGCCCTGCTGCCGCCGGCCGGTTCCGGACCGGGAACGGCTTCCGCTCCCACCGGGAACGGGGCATCCCCGGGCGGAGGGACGGGCCCCTCTCCCTTCGCGGCGACCGTCCTCGCCGTGTACGTCTTCATGTTCTTCCAGCACTACCTGGCCCTGTACGCGGTGCCTCGCACCTCGGCCGCCTTCTACGGGGCGGTGCTGATGGGGTACGCGGGCCTCCTGGTGATCGCCCAGCCCCTGCTGTCGGGGCGGATCGCCGCGCTGAGCCACCGGACGGCGATGCGGGTGGGGTTCGGATCCATGGCCGCCGGGACGGCGGTCATCGGCGTCGGGGGGTACGTGGGCATCGGTGCCGGTGCGGTGCTGATGTGCCTGGGCGAGATAGTGCTCTTCCTGAAGAACGACCTGGAGGCGCTGGCCCGTTCGTCCGCACCCCCCGCCACGATCTTCGGAAGGCAGCGGCTGGCGGCGGGAATCGGCGCGTTCGGGAGCGGGATCGTCGGGGGCCAGTTGTACGCGGCGGCGGATGCGGCGGGCTCCGCACGGGGGTTCTGGGCGGCGGTCTGCCTCCAGGCACTGATCCTGCCCGTGTGTCTCCACCGGCGTCGGAAGGGTCCTGGTCCAGGACCCTTCCGACGCCCGGGAATCAAGCCCGCCGGGTCACGGCACTAGGTCGTGTCCGGACGGGCCGAGGGGCGCCGCCGGTTCCGTGCTCCACGCCGCGGCGAGATCGCGCCGGGCGCGCGCTACACGGGAGCGCACCGTGCCGATCGGGCAGCCCGCGGTGTCCGCGGTCTCCTCGTAGGACATCCCCAGGAGCTGGGTGAGGACGAATGCCTGGCGCCGCGCGGGGTCGATGCTCCGCAACGCGTCGAAGAGCGCCACCGTCTCGTCGAATCCCGGCACATGGCGTGGCTGGGCACGTTCGGCCGCGGCCTGCCAGTCCGCCGTGTCGGCGATCCGCGGCCGGACCGAGGCCGTGCGGTAGCAGTCGATGACGACGCGCCGGGCGATGGCCAGCAGCCAGGTGCGGGCACAGGAACGTCCCGCGAAGCCGGCCAGGCCCGTCATGGCCCGCAGATAGGTCTCCTGGGCCAGGTCCTCGGCGCCCGGCCCGTCGGCACCGAGGTACGCGACGAAGCGGCGTACGTCGTCATAGGTCGCCCGGACGAAGCGCTCGGCCGCCTCACGGTCACCGCAGCCGGCGGCCAGCGCCCAGCCGGTGATCTCTAAGTCGCTCCGCCGCGCGGAAGACGGCCCGGCGGAGGCCGGCCGGGCAGGGGAGAGCGTCGGGGCAGGGGTCATCACAGCACGTCCTTCGTGTCTTTCGCGGAGCCGCGGTGTCCACACACGGGCTCCTCGTGACCGGCTCCCCCGCCCGTCGCCGTGCGTCAGGGGGTGGAACCGGCATGCCTGTCACGGGCACGTGCGCGCGAACGGCGCGTACGTCCCGGAGACCGCCCGGAAGTCAGCGGGCGGGTGAAGGTCGGACAGGGAGGACGTACGGAGGCGGGCCGCGCAGGGACAGGCCGTGCAGCAGCAGAAGGTCCTGGAGGCGGCGTCCCGGCCTGCGCCGCGTGCGCCAGCGCGTGACCGGTCCCGCCGGCGAGCCGACGCTCCACAGCCGCAACGCCGTCCACAGCGGCGCGCAGACGAACAGCGCGAGGGAGCGGCCGAGCCGGACGAGGGCCCGCTCGCCGCGCCACAGCCACCAGCCGCAGACCAGCCCGGCGACCAGGTGGGCCGCCGCCATGCCTGTGGTGAACACCGAACCGTCGAAGGCCGCCACGACGGCCATCGGATCCGACGGGCTCTCGGCCGTCACCCCGTGGTCCGAGTGGCCCACGGGGCCCGAGTGGTGTCCGGCCATCGTGTGGCCGGTAGCGGACCGCGCTCCGGGCAGGCACGACGGGAGGGAGCTGAAGAGGGCGTGCAGGACCACCTGGCCCAGGGCACTGGCCGCGACGACGACGGAAGCGTGCCGCTCCCTGCCCGCCAGCCACCAGCCGGCGCCGGTCGCCGGCAACAGGGCTGCCACCAGGACGGGCAGCGGCAAGGTCCCGCCGGACATGGAGGCATGGCCGAGCCCGGACACGGCGACGCACACGACCGAGAACATCACGGCGCGTACGAAGCGGAGTGCGCGTCCGGCTTCCATGACCGCCATCGTGCCAGCGTCCCCCGTCCTCGCGAGAAGACCATCAGATCCTGAAACAGCATCAGTTGACCCGCTATGCGAGGACACGATCAACCTGTGATCCATGTCACACAGAACCCGGGGGAACTTTCCCCCGCCGTCCTCCGACTGCTCCAACGACGCACCCGTGCACGCCTGGTGGCCCGGGGACGCGCCCTCACCGCCGACGCGACCGAAGAGGCAGCACGATGAAGCCGTCCCCAGCGCCACCCGCACCCGAACCCGTCGAGGCCGACGCCCCCGCCGCCGACACCGGCGACCGGCAGACACGCCCCACCCTGCGCTCCGATCTCCGCGCCTCCCTCCCCGACGGTCTCGTCGCCCTGGCGGTGACCGGAGCCGTCTTCGCGCTGCTCTACGTCCGGATCAAGGCCAAGACCTCATCGACGGTGTCCGTCATGCCGTTCATGGCCGACGCGGGCGGCTTCTGGATGTACTTCCTGAGCCAGGCGTTCGGATGGTCCGCACTGCTGTGGGCATGGGGCACGGTCGTCCTCGGCCTCATGCTCTCCGGCCCCCGTCCGCGCCGGCTCCCGCTCTCGGGCCCGCGTCTCGAACGCCTCCACCGCACCACGAGCCTCAACACGATGGCCCTCATAGCGGCTCACGCCCTGCTCTTCGCCGCCGAACTCGTACGCCACGACACCGCTCGCTGGCACTCGGCAGTCGCCACCGCGTTCGTGGAGGCGTTCGTCCCGGGCGGGTACGACTCGGGCACCGGCAGGATCGCCATCCCCGTCGGACAGGCCGCGCTGTACCTCGCCGTCCCCCTGGGCCTGCTCTTCTACGTCAGGCACCGCATCGGTCCGAAGACCTGGCGGATCCTGCACCGCTGCGTGATCGTCGTGTACGTCCTCAGCGTCTGGCACACCCTGCTCTACGGGACGAACGTCTGGTACGACGGCTGGTTCCGGAACACCGTCTGGCTCCTCCAGCTCCCGATCGCGGCCCTGCTGCTCCTGCGTCTGCTGAAGCCGGCCCGCCGCTCGGAGCGCCTGCCCCGGCCCGGCACCGGGTCGGCGGCGGGCTGGACCCTGCGCCTGACCGGCCGGCTGGCGGTCGCCGGTGTCGTCGTGGCCGTGCTCGCGGTCGTGCTCAGCGGACATGACGGCGGACGGGCCGTTCCCCCCGAGAACACGTCCTCCACCCACAACCACGACTGAGCCCCGGACGGGTGTGCGTCCCGGGCGACGGGCGCCGGACGGCCGTAGCGTTCGGACCGTGCGCCACGTCCCCGGCAGGGGGCGAAGGTCCCGCGGCCGGGGGCGAAAGTCCCTCCCGTCCGCGCTGCGCAGGGACCAGGCTGGGAGGTGCACCACCGGACCCTGGAGGGAATCATGACCGCCACCGACCTTCCCGTGATCGCCGCAGTCGACGGTTCCGCGCACAGCCGGCAGGCCCTCGACTGGGCCGCCCAGGAGGCCCTGCGGCGGCAGCTGCCCCTGATGATCGTGCACGTCCGGCCGCCGACCCGGCGGATGAGCCAGGAGACCCAGCTCCGCGACGCGGAGGAACTGCTGACGGAATCCGTACGGCGGACCGCCCGGCTCGCTCCGGAACTGCACCCGTCGACCCTCGCGCCGCTGGACTTCCCGGCGGCGGCCCTGATCTCGCTCGCCCAGGACGCGTCGATGGTCGTGCTGGGCTCGCGCGGCCTGGGCGGCTTCCGCTCCCTCATGATCGGCTCCAACAGCCTGGCCGTCGCCTCGATGGCACCGTGCCCGGTCGTCGTCGTGCACGGCGAGAACAACGAGGACGACGAGACCTCGGTGGCGGAGACGCTCCCGGACATCGTCGCGGGAGTGGCCGCCGACGAGAGCAGCGAGGCGGTGCTGGAGTTCGCGTTCTCGACGGCCGCGGCCAGGCCCGGTGCCCGGCTGCGCCTCGTCCACGGGTGGACGATGTTCTCCTCGATGCTCTCCGGCGGTCCCGTCTTCGACCGGGACGCGGCGGCGGACGTGGCCGAGCGGAGTCTCGCGGAGGTGACCGCGGGCTGGCAGGAGAAGTACCCGCAGGTGGAGGTCGTACGCGAACCCGTCAGCGGCTCCGCCTCGCGCACCCTGGTCACCGCCTCGGGCACCGCGTCGCTGACCGTCGTCGGCCGGCGCAAGGGCGGCGAGTCCCTCGGGCTCGGTCTCTCCCCGGTCGCCCAGACGACGGTGACGCACGCGCTCGGTCCGGTGGCCGTCGTCCCCTGCTGACGTGACGGGCGGTCACGGCCCCTGCAGGCCCCTTGGCCTGACGGGTCCGTTGACCGAGACTTGGCCGATGACACAGCGCGTGGCTCTGGCGACGGTGATGGACCAGCTCTCCATCGATGCGGTGATCACCGGCTATGCGGTGGCGGTGGACGACGGCGCGTGGGCGGACTACCGCGCCCTGTTCGTGCCGGACGGCCGCGCCGACTACCGGGGTGCGGGCGGCATGGAGGGCCCGGCCGCCGACGTCGCGCAGTGGCTCGCGGAGACCATGCGGCTGTTCCCGGTCCGTCAGCACCTGATCGTCAACCGGCGGATCGACCTCCAGGACCTGGGCGGCTACCCGGGCGACCGCGCCCGGGTGCGGGCCGACTACCTCAACCCGATGCGGCTGGACGCGGGCGGACAGGACACGGCCGCGGGCGGGGAGACGGCACCGAACTTCGTCTCGGGTGGCCGCTACACCTTCGAGCTCCTGCGTACGGAGCCGGGCTGGGGCATCCGCAGCGTCGTCGTCCATGAGAAGTGGCGGCGCGTACAGGGCTGATCGGGCCGCTCGGACCACCACGGCGGCGCGCCCGCAGCACACGCCCGCTGTCCGCCCGGGATGCTCTCCTCCACACTGGGACCAGAGCCTGACCACGCGGCGACGGACATCGCCCACCAGGCAGGTCGAGGAGGGCGCGGGATGGGCATGCGGATCGGGCGAGCCCCGGCGGGCCGGATTCCGGCCGACGGAAGCCCCGTCGGGCGGACCCCGGACAGCCGGCGGGAGCAGGTCGCGGCCCTGCTGCGGTCGCCCTGGTGGCGCGGCGCGGCGGCCCTGCTCGCCGGCGCCCTGCCCGCCCTCGCGTTTCCGGCACCGTCGCTGTGGTGGTTCGCGTACGTCGCGCTGGTGCCCTGGCTCCTGCTGATCCGTGCGGCACCCACGGCCCGTCGCGCCGCCCTGGACGGCTGGCTCGGCGGGATCGGCTTCGTCATCGCCGTACATCACTGGCTGGTGCCGAGCCTGCATGTGTTCATCGTCGTACTGGCCGCGCTGCTCGGCCTGTTGTGGGCACCCTGGGGTCTGCTCGTGGCCCGGCTGCTCGGCGGACCGCCCTCGGGCCGGCGCTGCGCGCTGGCCGTCGCCGCGGTGCCGGCCGGGTGGCTGATGATCGAGCTGGTGCGGTCCTGGGAGGGGCTCGGCGGCCCCTGGGGGCTGCTCGGAGCCAGTCAGTGGGAGTTCGCGCCCGCGCTGCGCGTGGCGTCGGTGGGCGGCGTATGGCTCGTGAGCCTGCTCGTCCTCGCCGTGAACACCGCGGTCGCCCTGCTGCTCGTCACGCCCCGGGCCCGTACGGCGGCAGCCGCCTCGCTCGTGGCCTGCGCGCTGGCCGTGGGGGCGGTCTGGGCCTGGGCACCTCAACCGGAACGGACCGGGCAGGTCCGGATCGCCGTCGTGCAGCCGGGCGTGGTGGACGGCACGGGCAGCGTGGAGCGCCGCCTCGCACGCAGCGCGGAGCTGACGCGCGGGCTCGCGGGACAGGACGTCGACCTGGTGGTGTGGGGCGAGAGCAGTGTCGGCGTGGACCTGACCCACAGCCCCGCCTCCGCGGCCAGGATCGCGGAGCTGTCGCGCGAGGTCGGGGCCGAGGTGCTGGTCAACGCGGACGCCCGGCAGACGGACGGCTCGGAGCGGACCGGGATCTTCAAGTCGGCGGTCCTGGTGGGTCCGGACGGGCCGACCGGGGCCCGCTACGACAAGATGCGCCTGGTCCCGTTCGGCGAGTACGTCCCGCTGCGTTCGCTGCTGGGCTGGGCCACCTCGGTCGGCAAGGCCGCGGGCGAGGACCGGCTGCGCGGGACCCGTCCGGTGGTGATGGACGTGCCCGGTGCCGAGGGGCTGCGGATCGGGCCCCTGGTGTGCTTCGAGTCCGCGTTCCCCGACATGAGCAGGCGGCTGACGCGGGACGGTGCCCAGGTGCTGATCGCCCAGTCGTCGACCTCGACGTTCCAGCACAGCTGGGCACCCGCACAGCATGCCTCGCTCGGCGCCCTGCGCGCGGCCGAGAGCGGCCGTCCGATGGTGCACGCCACGCTCACCGGGGTGAGTGCGGTGTACGGCCCGCAGGGCGAGAGGGTCGGCTCACCGCTCGGTACGGACGCGAGTACGGCCGCCGTCTTCGACGTCCCTCTCGCAACGGGCACCACGCTCTATGTGCGGTTCGGCGACTGGGCGGTGTACGCGGCACTGGCACTGCTGGCCGCGCTGCTCGCCGCCGAGGGTACGCGGCTCCTCAGACGGCCTGCTCCAGAGCGTCCCGCACCACCCGCTCGCACAGTTCATGGGTCGCCAGAGCGTCCCGGGCACTGAGCAGCTTTCCGGCCCGCACCGCGTCGAGGAACGACAGCACGCTCTGCTCGATGCCCCGCTGACGGGCGACCGGCACCCAGTCGCCGCGCCGCCGCACGCTGGGCTGGCCCTTGTGGTCGATGATCTCGGCGAGGTTGAGCACCTGGCGCTTGGAGTCCTGTCCCGAGACCTCCAGGATCTCCTCGGTCGATCCGTTGAGCCGGTTCATCATGCCGATCGCGGTGAACCCCTCGCCGGACAGCTGGAGCACGACGTGGTGCATCAGCCCGTCGACGATCCTCGCCCGCACGGAGGTGCTCTCGATCTGTCCCGGGACCAGGAAGCGCAGGGTGTCGACGACATGGATGAAGTCGTCGAGCACCAGGGTCCGCGGGTCCTCGGGCAGTCCCACCCGGTTCTTCTGCATGAGGATCAGTTCGCGCGGGTGCTCGGCGCACTGCGCGTAGCCGGGCGCGAGCCTGCGGTTGAAACCGACGGCGAGGCTGACACCGCGTTCCTCGGCCAGCGTCACCAGCCGTTCGGAGTCGGCGAATTCGTAGGCGAGGGGCTTGTCGACGTACGTGGGGACGCCCGCTTCGACGAGACGGCGGGTGATCTCCGGGTGCACCGCTGTCGGGGCGTGCACGAAGGCCGCGTCGAGCCCCTGGGCGAGCAGCGATTCGAGGTCCGTGTGGCACTGCGCCGCCGGAATCCGGTGGGTCTCGGCGACGGCGGCCAGGGTCGCCGGGGTGCGGGTCTGCAGATGCAGTTCGACCCCGGGCAAGGTGCTCAGCACCGGCAGATACGCCTTCTGCGCGATGTCGCCCAGCCCGATACAGCCGACCTTCACAGGGGTCTCCCTCATCACTGTCCTACGCGCGTCCTCGGCTCCGCAGCATACGTGCGCTGCGGCGGCTCCCAGTCGGCGATGCCGTCGAGGGCGCGCAGGACGAGTCCGGGGCCGAGGCGGTTGACGGTGGCCATGAGGCTGTCGCGGAGGGCGACGGCGGGGGTGCTGGACCACGACATCAGCCGGGCGACCTGTGCCGACCTGCGGACCAACGCGGTGGTCCGGGGCAGCCGGGCCGCGCTGTACGCCGCGAGCCCCTCCCCCAGGTCGCCGCCGGGGGCGACGTGGTGCGCCAGCACGACGGCGTCCTCGATGGCCTGGTTCCCGCCCTGGGCGAGGGTGGGCGCCATGGCGTGCGCGGCGTCGCCGATCAGCACGGCGCGCCCCCGGTGGAAGGACGGCAGGGGGTCGATCATGTGGTGCACGTCGTGGCGGAGGAGCCGGCCGGGCTCGGTGGCGGCGATGAGCTCGGGGATCGGGTCGTGCCAGTCACCGAACCGGCGCAGCAGTTCCGCCTTCTCGTCGTCGGCCGCCCTGCCTCCGGCGGGCGTGACGGCGCCGGCGTAGGCGTAGATGCGGCCGTCCTTGAGCGGATGAGTGCCCCAGAGAGCGCCCCTGCCCCAGCTCTCGTGCGGGGCGAAGGGCCGCCCGAGGCCGGGGACCACGGCGCGCCAGGTGGTGAATCCGGCGTACGAGGGGCCGGGATGGCGGGGGAAGAGCATCGTGCGGACCGCCGAGTGGATGCCGTCGGCTCCGACGACGAGGTCGGCCTCGATGTCGCCGGAGGAGGTCCGGACGACGGCCCGGCTGCCTCCCACGCGTCCCGGGCTCACGAGTTCCGCGGCGGTGCCGGTACGGAGGGCCGATGCGGGCAGGCCGGTGGCGAGGATGCCGACCAGGGTGGCGCGGTGGAGCAGGACCAGCGCGCCGCCGAAACGCTCGGCGGCGGCTGCGCTGTTCGTCCGGGAGAGCCAGCGGCCGCTCGGGGACCGCATGCCGCCGTCGCCCTGCCAGGCGGCGAGGGACCTGATCGCGTCGCCCAGCCCGATGACGTCCAGCGCGCGCTGGGAGTTGGGTGCGAGGCTGATCGCCGCTCCGACGGGTTCCAGCGACGGGGCGCGCTCCAGCACGGTCACCTGCCAGCCGCTCCTGTGCAGGGCCGCTCCGGCGGTGAGACCGCCGATTCCGCTGCCGATGACTACCGCGTGGTTCCTGGTCATGACGCCCCCTCGTAACTACACCTGTAGTGACGACCTCCACCGTACTACAGGTGTAGTTAGGCGGGTAGGTTGGCCCCATGGCCACACGCACCGACGGAACGCCCGGCCGTTCCCGCGCCGATCTGATCGCCGACACCGCGCTGACCCTCCTCGCCGAGCGCGGGATGCGGGGGCTCACCCATCGCGCGGTGGACGAGCACGCCGGACTCCCCCAGGGCTCGACGTCGAACCACGCCCGCACCCGGCAGGCCCTGCTGGAGGCGGCCGTGCGCCGTCTCGCCGAGCAGGAGGCCCGGCTGCTGACCCCCGGAGAGCTCCCGCGGCCCGGCTCGGCCCCCGGCGGCTCCGAGGACGTGGCGGCCGGGCTCGCCCGCGCGCTGCACCGGTATCTGACGGGCCATCCCGAGTACCTGATCTGCCGTTACGAACTGGCCCTGGAGTCCACCCGGCGCCCGGAGCTCCGGGCGTTCTTCGACGCGGCGGGCCGGCAGTTCCGCGAACCGCTGGTGGCACTGATGACCGCGGCGGGGTCGGCCGAACCGGAGCGCCACGCGCTGACCCTCGTGGCCTGGGCCGAAGGAATGATGTTCTCGTGCGCCGTGGGCTCGTACACCACATCCGTACCGACGGAGGCCGAACTGCGTACGGGCATCGCCGAACTCCTTCACGGAATGCTGGCACCACGGGGCTGTTAGTCCCTGGCCCGGGTCATGATCCGTACGCGAGGATGACCGGCATGACGACACCTGAACGATCCGAACCCGCCATCGCCGCCGCGGAACGCCCGATGCTCGAAGGCTGGCTGGACTTCCACCGCGAGACGCTGGCCTCGAAGTGCGCCGGACTCACCGACGAACAGCTGCGGGAGGCGTCGGTGCCGCCCTCGGAGTTCACGCTCCTCGGGCTGATGCGGCATATGGCGGAGGTCGAGCGCGGCTGGTTCCGTGAGGTGCTGGTCGGCGAGGACGTGCCGGCGATCTACGGAACGGACGAGGACCCCGACGGCGAGTTCCATCTCACCGATGCGGACACCTGGGACGAGGCGCACACGACCTGGCGCGCCGAGATCGAGCAGGCCAGGACGAACGCGGCCACGTACGAGCTCGACGACCTGTCGGTCGGCCTGAGCAGCAGCGGCAAGCCGTTCAACCTCCGCTGGATCTACACGCACATGATCGAGGAGTACGCGCGCCACAACGGCCACGCGGACCTCGTACGGGAGCGGGTCGACGGCGCGACCGGCGTCTGACCCTTCCGACGGGTCCGCGCCCGGGCGCCCTGCGCCCGGCGCACGACCGGCGCCCTGCGCCCGCTTCGCGCGGTGGCGTCCGCCGTCACCTCGCTGACCGGGTCACCCGTGCGAGCCAATCCCGGTCCACCGGCTCCCGTCACACCCCGCAACACCAGCAGAGTTGGCGGGTGCATCGAACCAGAATCACCACGAAGCTCCTGGTGGGGGTGGCCGTCACGGCCGTCTCCGGCTGTGTGGCGGTGGAGCCCCGGGCGGGCGTCCCGCCCCGGCCCGGGACCAGCAGGCCCGTCCAGGACGTGGCCCCTCAGATCGTGCAGCCGCCCGTCCGCGAGTCCCTGGGGTCCCTGCCGGATCCCACGCCCTCCGCGTCCGCCACCCCGGCTGAGTCTCCGGCCGGGGCCGCCGGCACTGAGCCGCGCGCGCCCCGTCAGCGGGGGCCCGCCCAGACGCCTTCCCGGCGGGCGCCGCACCCGGCTCCCCGTGTCCCTCCCGCTGCCGCACCGGCAGCACCCGCCCCGCCCCTCACGGGGACGGACGTCTGCGCCCTGGGCCGTGGCTACGGGGGATGGCCGGCGGGCAGCACCCAGGCCAGGATCTGCGAGGAGACCTACGACCGCTGATCCCGGCCGGCCGGTGCGGCGCCCGGTCCGCGCGCCGGGCAGCCCCGCCGGAGACAGCGGGGCCCGTCGCATCCGACGGGCCCCGTGTCACTGCTCGCGCATCCGCTGTTCCAGCCGCCCGATGGCCGCGCGCACCCCTCCGCCGTACCCGTCGTGCGTGAGGACGTCGGCGGTGTCCCGGGCCCGGTCCAGATGGATACGGGCCGCGTCGGGGCGGTGGAGTTTCAGATAGTCCGCCGCGAGATTGAGATGCAGCGAGGGGTAGAAGGCGCGCACCGCGAGCGCGTCCTGATGCTGTGCCACCCGCTCGTCGGTCAGGCCGTCCGCCGCGGTCAGTGCCCGCAGGTCCCAGGCCAGTTCGTCCCCGGGGTCGTCCTGCGTGTCGGCCATGTAGTGCGCCAGGGTGCAGCGGTGGAGAGCGTCGCCGTCCTCCCCGATCTCGGACCAGATGACACCGAAGCGATTCCGGGCCTCCTCACGGTCCCCGCCGTGGAGCAGCATGATCGCCTGGCCGATCCTGGTCATGACGGCGTCCTGCGACGCCTCCTGCTGCTCCGACACTGCGGTCTCCTTCGCGCCCGTCCGGCCCGTTCCGGTCGTCCCGACGCTAGCCGCCGCAGTGGGCAATCCCGCTCAGGCGCGGACCCGGCCCCGTCGGCCGGGCCCGCGCACGGCGCGGGCCCGACCCGGTCAGCCGAGGTCGGGGATGCGCCAGTCGATGGCCTCGTGCCCCTGGGCGGCGACGGCCTCGTTGATGCTGGTGAACGGGTGCGAGCCGAACCACCGCTTCGCGGAGAGCGGGGAGGGATGCGCGCCCTTCACCACCACATGGCGCTCCTCGTCGATCAGCGGGAGCTTCTTCTGCGCGTAGTTGCCCCAGAGCACGAAGACGGCGGGGTCGGGGCGCTCGGCCACGGCCCTGATCACCGCGTCGGTGACCTTCTCCCAGCCCTTGCCCTTGTGCGAGTTGGCCTCGCCGCCCCGGACCGTGAGCACCGCGTTGAGCAGGAGGACGCCCTGCTCGGCCCACGGCATCAGATAGCCGTTGTCCGGGATGGGCAGGCCGAGCTCCGCCTGCATCTCCTTGTAGATGTTGCGCAGCGAGGGAGGCGTCTTGACCCCGGGCTGCACGGAGAAGCACAGTCCGTGCCCCTGGCCCGCTCCGTGGTACGGATCCTGGCCCAGGATGAGGACCTTCACCTTGTCGTACGGAGTGGCGTCCAGCGCGGCGAAGACCTGTTCGCGCGGCGGATACACCGGCCCCTTGGCCCGCTCTTCCTCGACGAAGTCCGCAAGCTCCTTGAAGTACGGCTTCTGCAGTTCTTCGCCGAGGACGCCGCGCCAGGACTCGGGCAGCAGGTCGGTGTCGGTCACGTCCACAACCTCCGGTGAGCAATCAGTTCTTGACCACAGAACCTACCGGGGGCCACTGACAACGACCCCGGCCAGCCCTACCAGCTGGTCTTCCGGTACAGCTCCCACAGCTGCATGACCGTCTGCGGGTCCAGGGCCCGCTCGCCGCCGCCGATGTCCTCGCCCGCCGCGACGTACAGCTTGCCCTGCCACAGCGGCAGCAGACGGACGTCCTCGACGAGGATCTGCTGGGCCTGCTCGAACTGCTTGCTGACCGCGCCGCGGTCGCTCTCCTGGCGGGAGGACGGCAGCAGCTCGTCGGTGATCTCCGCGTTCAGGTACGGGGTGCCGGTGACGCTCTCCTTGCCCACGAAGGGGGCGATGAAGTTGTCCGGGTCCGGGAAGTCCGGGAACCAGCCACGTCCGAAGACGGGGTAGTCGCCCTTGGTGAAGCCTTCCTGGAAGGTCGTCCACGGCGCGCTCTTCAGCGTGATCTCGAAGAGCCCGGACTCCTCCAGCTGACGCTTCAGCTCGGCGAACTCGGGAGCGGTCGAGGAGCCGTACCGGTCGGTCGTGAACCAGAAGGTCATCTTGACCGGCTCGGTGATGCCCGCCTTGGTCAGGATGGCCTTGGCCTTGGTCTGGCTGGGGTCGCCGAAGGTGTCGAAGAAGCTGGTGGTGTGCCCGGCGATCCCCTTCGGAACCATCGAGTACAGGGGCTCCGCCGTGCCCTGGTAGACCTTGGCGACCAGGGCGTCCCGGTTCACGAGCTGGGCGATGGCCCGCCGTACCGCGAGGTTCCCCGCGGCGGGGTCCTTCGGGTTGAAGACCAGGAACCGGATGTCCGCGCCGACCGTCTCGACGATCTGGAGACCGTTGTTGTCGGACTTGTTGTCCTCCAGGCTGACCACTTCCTCGGCAGTCAGACCGCGGTACGTGGCGTCGATCTCCTTCTTCTTCAGCGCGGCCACCATCGAGGCGGAGTCGTCGAAGTACCGGATGGTCACGGCGTTGTTCTTGCGGTTGGCGAAGCCCCGGTAGTCGGGGTTCTTCGTCAGTTCGGACGTCTTCTTGGGCTCGTACGACTCCAGGAGGTACGGGCCCGAGCCGGTGACCTTGCCGTCGTCGCGGATCTTGTCCTTGGGGTACTCGCTGGGCGCGACCAGTGACATCGCCGGGGTGGCGAGGATGAACGGGAAGGTGGCGTCCGACTTGTTGAGGTGGAAGATGACCGTGTCGTCACCCTTCGTCTCCACCCGGTCCAGGGAACCGAGCATGCCGAGGGGGCCACCCTTGACCTTGATGGTCCTGATCCGGTCGATGGAGTACTTCACGGCCTCGGCGTCGAGCTTCTCGCCGTTGGAGAACTTCAGGTTCTTACGGAGCGTGCACCGGTAGGCCATGCTCGTGGCGTCGGTGAACGTGCAGGAATCGGCCGCGTCGGGCTCGGGACTCGTACTGCCGGTGGGGAAGCTCACCAGGGTCTGGAAGACGTTCCTCATCAGCTCCCAGGAGCCGTCCCAGGCCGCAGCGGGGTCGAGGGTCGAGGGCGAGCTCGTCGTACCGACCGATATCTGCTGATCCGTTTCGGAACTGCTGTCGGACAGCAGACCGCAGCCGGCCAGCAGTGACAGGGAAGCAAGGGCTGCAGCAGCCTGCAGACTGGCCCGGTAGAACACGTGCACGCTCCTCGATCAGCCATGGGTCGGCAGACCATACCGCAGCGCCCCATCGGGTCAATCCGCTGGCCCGACGGGGCACTTGAGTCAATCAGGGCGAAACCCGCTCAGGCCGTCTCAGGCCACGCCGGCATTCAGGAAGATCCCGCCGTCCACGACGAGGGTCTGACCGGTGATCCAGTCGGACTGCTCGGAGGTGAGGAACGCGGCCGCACCGCCGATGTCCTGCGGGACGCCGAGCCGGCCGAGCGGATAGGCGGCAGCCGCCTCCGCTTCCCGGCCCTCGTACAGCGCCTCGGCGAACTTGGTCTTCACCACGGCCGGGGCGATCGCGTTGACCCGGACGACCGGCGCGAACTCGTGCGCCAGCTGGAGGGTCAGGTTGACCATGGCGGCCTTGCTCATGCCGTACGCGCCGATGAAGGGCGAGGCGGAGACACCGGCGACCGAGGCGATGTTGACGATCGCCCCGCCGTTGTCCCTCTGCCACGCCTTCCAGGTCTGCTGGGCGAAGCCGAGGGCCGAGATCACATTGGTCTCGTAGACCTTGCGGGCGACGTTGAGGTCCATCTCGGCCATCGGGCCGAACACCGGGTTCGTACCGGCGTTGTTGATCAAGAAGTCGACGCGACCGAAGACCTCCATGGTGCGGGCGACGGCCGCCGCCTGGTGCTCCTCGTCGGCCGCCTTGCCGGGGATGCCGATCGCCCGGTCGGCGCCGAGCTTCTCGACGGCCTCCTTGAGCGCGTCCTCTCCCCGGCCGGTGATGCAGACCCGGTCGCCGCGGGCGACGAGAGCCTCGGCGATCCCGTAACCGATGCCGCGGCTCCCGCCCGTGATGAGGGCGACCTTGCCACTGTCCTGCGCAGTCATGCTGTCCCCTGCCCTTCGGGTTAGTTGAGCGGTCCGCCGGCGACGTACATGACCTGACCGGAGACGAACCCGGCGTCCTCGCCCGCGAAGAAGGCGATGGCGTTGGCGATGTCCTCGGGGTGACCGACACGCTGCACCGGGATCTGGGTCGCCGCCGCGGCCTGGAACTCCTCGAAGCCCATGCCGACGCGGGCGGCCGTCTGCGCGGTCATCTCGGTGACGATGAAGCCGGGCGCGACGGCGTTGGCGGTGATGCCGAACTTGCCGAGCTCCTTGGCGAGGGTCTTGGTGAAGCCCTGCAGGCCGGCCTTCACGGCGGCGTAGTTGGCCTGGCCGCGGTTGCCGAGCGCCGAGGAGGAGGACAGCGACACGATCCGGCCGAACTTGGCGTCCACCATGTGCTTCTGGACGGCCTTGGCCATCAGGAACGCGCCCTTGAGGTGCACGTTCATCACGATGTCCCAGTCGGACTCGCTCATCTTGAAGAGCAGGTTGTCCCGGAGGACACCCGCGTTGTTGACGAGGATCGTCGGGGCGCCCAGCTCGGCGGCGACCCGCGCGACGGCGGCCTCCACCTGCGCGCTGTCCGACACATCGCAGCCGACCGCGAGGGCGGTACCCCCGGCGGCGGTGATCTTCTCGACCGTGTCCTTGCAGGCCGCCTCGTCGAGGTCGAGTACGGCGACGGCGCGGCCCTCGGCCGCCAGGCGCACTGCGGTGGCGGCGCCAATGCCCCGCGCCGCTCCCGTCACGATGGCGACACGCTGCTCGGTGGTGGACATGCTTGGTTCTCCTCGCCCTTGGATCGCGGCTCAGCGGACGTGGGACGTTCCCTGACAGAAAAGTTCCCGATGACTGAGCAACCGCTTAGTACCTTCAGCAGACGAGACGCTAGAAGCCCTGGCACCCGGTGTCAACGGCACCCGGGCCCCAGGGCGCATGTCACACTCGCCGGCGCCGCGACCGGGCTCTCCCGCGCGGCGCCGCCGAGTGCCGCGTCAGCGCACGAGCAGGTCGAGCAGCCGTTCGACCTCGGCCGCCGGATCGGCGGTGAGACCGCTGTGTACGGCGCCGGGCTGGACGACCGTGGAACGCGGCGCGATCAGCCAGCGGAAGCGCCGGCCCGGGTCGTCACCCGACGCCTGGCCCGCCGCGTCGCCGCCGTCGCAGACCCCCTCGACGGCGCGCAGTGCGGCCCGTACGCCCACCACGTCGGCCTGCGGGTCCAGCGCCGCGAGCTTGCGCTCGTCGAGATGCGTACGGGCCGCCACGAAGGACTTCGCCCGGCAGTACACGAGCACGCCCGCGTTGAAACACTCACCGCGCTCGACCCGGGGGACGACCCGCAGCACCGCGTACTCGAAGACATCGCGCTGGTTCATCGGCCGCCGTCCTTGTTCAGCTCGCCACTGCCCTGCTCCTCGCGCTGCTGCGCGGGCCGGGGGGCCAGACGCTCGACGAGCCAGCCCGGAGCCTGCGAGGGCTTCGTCCCGGCCGGCGCGTCCAGCACGATCCGCTCATGAATGCTGCCGGCACGCGCCAGGAGCGGTGCCACGTAGGCCCGGCGCAGCGCGTCCGTCGAATCGAAGCCGGGCTCGTCGACCAGCCACTCGCCGGGGACATCGGCGACGACCTCGGTGAGCAGTTCCTCGGTGACGAGCGGGGCCAGCTCGGCAGCGGCAGCCGCGATGTCCGGGGCGAAGGGCGCGAGGACGTGGTCCGAGGCGTTGTAGGGCTTGGCCGCCGAGGTCTGCGCCCCCGGCCAGTTGTGGTGCCAGATCATCGTGGCTCCGTGGTCGATCAGCCAGAGATCACCGTGCCAGACCAGCGTATTGGGGTTCCGCCACGACCGGTCGACATTGTTGATCAGCGCGTCGAACCAGACGACCTTCCCGGCCTCGGCCGGTTCCACCTGGTACGCGAGCGGATCGAACCCCAGCGAGCCGGGGAGGTAGTCCATGCCGAGGTTCAGCCCACCGCTCGCCTTCAGCAGCTCCTGGACCTCCTGGTCCGGCTCCGCCAGCCCGATGACGGGGTCGAGCTGAATGGTCACGAGCTCCGGGACGCGCAGCCCCAGCCGACGGCCGAGCTCCCCGCAGATGACCTCGGCGACGAGGGTCTTGCGGCCCTGCCCCGCGCCGGTGAACTTCATGACGTACGTGCCGAGATCGTCGGCCTCGACGATCCCGGGGAGCGAGCCGCCCTCCCGCAGGGGCGTGACGTAGCGGGTCGCCGTGACTTCTGTGAGCATTTCCCCAGGCTATCGGGCGCGCGGTCAGCTTCTCGAGGGCATAAGGCGCAGCCCCCGCGGCTTGCCCGCCGGAGCACTGTCCGACCCCGGCCGTAGCCTGGCGGTCGTCCGCACCGCTCAGGAGGTACGCCCATGGATCCCACGACCGCCCGTTTCATCTCGTGCGCCACGGCCCTGCCGGCCGCCGAGCTCGCGGTGGTGTACGAGGCTTCCCTGGACCGGTGGTCCCAGGGCGGGCGGGAGGGCAGCCGGGCGGCGCGGGTGTCCGCCTCGGAGCAGTCCGCGATCGGCCACGCCGTCGGGTCGGCGCTGCTCCCCCGTGTCGACGAGCTGGAGCAGGTCCGCAGGGGCCTGCACTCGGACGCCAAGTCCGCCTGCGTCATCGCCGCACGGGCCGTGCACAAGCGCACGAAACTGACCGAGGCCCAGTACCGCGCGCTCCTCGACCCGTTCACCGCGGCCGGTGTCCCCGTGCCCGACCGGGACGACCTCCAGCACCCCGGCGGCACCCCGTGACGGCCGCGACGGGCTCCGCGTGCTGCCGTAGGCACGCTCGTCGGCACCTGCCGTCGCCGGACCGCCCCTCGGCTGCGGCATCGGCTCCGGGTCCGCGCGTTCTCAGTGGCCGGCCAGTTCTCCGCTGAGCCGGGCGTGCAGGTCGGCGCTGACGTCGTTCAGACCCGTGATCTCGACGGTCTTGCCCCGCTCCGCGTACCTGGTCTGTATCGCGTCGAGCGCGGCGACGGACGAGGCGTCCCAGATGTGCGCGGCGGACAGGTCGATGACGACGCGTTCCGGGTCGGTGGCGTAGGCGAACCGGCCGACGAGGTCATTGGACGAGGCGAAGAACAGTTCGCCGGTCACGGAGTACACCACCCTGCCGCCGCCGGGGTCCGTCACCGAGGTGACGTCGGCGAAGCGGGCGACGCGCTTGGCGAACACGACCATGGCGGTGACCGAACCGACGACGACACCGACGGCCAGGTTGTGGGTGCCCACGACGCAGCCGACGGTGATCACCATGACGGCGATCTCCCCGGCCGGCATCCGCCTGAGCGTCTTGGGGGCGACGGAGTGCCAGTCGAACGTCGCGAACGACACCATCACCATCACGGCGACCAGGGCCGCCATCGGAATGTCGGAGACGATCGGCCCGAAGGCGATGCACAGCACCATCAGGAACGCCCCGGCCAGGAACGTGGACAGCCGGGTCCGGGCGCCGGAGACCTTCACGTTGATCATCGTCTGGCCGATCATCGCGCAGCCGCCCATGCCGCCCAGGAAGCCGGTGACGATGTTGGCGATGCCCTGCCCGATCGACTCGCGGGTCTTGTTGGAGTGGGTGTCGGTGATGTCGTCGACGAGCTTCGCGGTCATCAGCGACTCCATCAGACCGACCAGCGCCATCGCGAAGGCGTACGGCGCGATCGTCGTCAGGGTGTCCATCGTGAACGGCACGTCCGGCAGGCCGGGCACCGGCAGCGAGGACGGCAGCGCACCCTTGTCGCCCACGGTCGGCACCGCGATCCCGGCCGCCACGGTGAGGGCGGTGAGGACGACGATGGAGACCAGAGGGGCCGGAACCGCCGTGCTGATCTTCGGCAGGAACACCAGGAGGGCCAGGCCGGCCGCGAGCAGCGGGTAGACGGGCCACGGCACGTCGCGCACCTCGGGGATCTGCGCGACGAAGACGAGAATGGCGAGGGAGTTGACGAAGCCGACCATCACCGAGCGCGGGATGAACCGCATCAGCCGCGCCACGCCGAGCGCACCCAGCACGATCTGGAAGATGCCGGCCAGGATCACCGCGGCGAAGAGATAGCCGAGCCCGTGCTCGCGGTTCAGAGGCGCGATGACCAGGGCCACGGCACCGGTCGCCGCCGAGATCATCGCCCGCCGCCCGCCGACGACCGAGATGACCACGGCCATCGTGAACGAGGCGAACAAGCCGATCGCCGGGTCGACCCCGGCGATGATCGAGAACGAGATGGCCTCGGGAATCAGCGCGAGCGCGACCACCAGGCCGCCCAGTACCTCGGTACGCCACACCTTCGGATCGGAGAGCCAGTCCGGACGCAGACCGCGCAGCATCGCGGCGGGAGACACAACGGAAGAGGACAAGGGAAGGGGAACCTGTCGTGCTCGGGCGCACCCCGCTGGGGCGTACGGAAGGACGCGGACGGGCCGGGCCGGCACCGCGCGGTCGGCCCGCGGAGCGAGCCGGAAACGACGGCGGGACGGAGCGACGGCGGCCACGGACGGGCCGCCCGCTCACATCCCGGGGTGCGGCATCACGGTGGACAGGCGGCCGAGCCGGGCATCCTGGGCTCGCGCACGCACTCTCCTGCAAGAATCGGGTGTTCGCCGGGGGCGCCATCGGCCCCGACACGGCACGGGTCAGGGCAGCCGCAGGCACCCTGACCACGAGCAACTCTACCCTAACGTTAGGGTAGAGATCGGTGGCGCCGTACGGGCTCGGCCCGCCAGGACGAGAAGGCGGACCCCACGCGTGAACGACAAGCACATGCAGATCGGCGAAGTCGCCGCGCGGACGGAGCTGTCCCTGCGCACCATCCGGCACTACGAGGAGTCGGGCCTGGTCGCCCCCTCCGCCCGCTCCCAGGGCGGCTTCCGCCTCTACACCGAGACGGACGTCGCCCGGCTGATGGTCATCCGGCGGATGAAGCCGCTCGGCTTCACGCTTGACCAGATGCGCGATCTCCTCGACGCCACCGACCGCCTCGACTCCGGGGAGGATCTCGACGCGGGGGAACGCGAGGCCCTGATGGACCGCGTCCGCGCGTACGAGCAGGCGGCCACCGAGCAGGTCGACCGGCTCCGCGTCCAGCTCTCGCGCGCCGAGGACTTCGCCGCCACGCTCAGGACCCGCCTGGAACAGGGCGCAGCCGCCACCGAACCGTCCTGACCGTCACGCGCCCCGTTCCCCCGTCCCGGAGAAGTTACCGCCGTTCCTGAACACGGCGGCGCCCACTCGCGTATGCATGGTCGACGTCATGTATTCGATGAAGGGAAAGCCGGCATGAGCGCATCGCAGGAGCGTCAGATCCGCCTCGGGCGCCGCACGGTCGTCGCCGCGGTCGGCGCGGCAGGGGTGGCCGCCGCGCTCACCGCGTGCGGGAACGAGACGGCCTCGACGGGCGCGGACAGCGCGAAGGCCGGCGGTGAGATCCTCGCGAAGACCGCCGACATCCCCGAGGGCGGCGGAATGGTCTTCGCCGACCAGGGTGTCGTGGTGACGCAGCCGAAGGCCGGTGAGTTCAAGGCGTTCTCGTCGAAGTGCACGCACCAGGGCTGCGCGGTGAAGGGCATCTCGGCGGGCGTGATCACCTGCCCCTGCCACGGCAGCACGTTCGACGCCGAGACCGGCACGGTGACCGGCGGGCCCGCGACCCAGCCGCTGCCCGCCAAGGCCATCAAGGTCGAGGGCGGCTCGATCAGCCTGGCGTAGCCGGCCCCTGCCGCCCCGGGCGCTTCCAGCACGCCAGCGCCTCGTCGGTGGTGGTGATCGTGGCGACGAGCGCGAGCGTGTTACGGATCATCGCGGGGGTGTACTCGGCAGGCACCCCCGCGATGGCGTCGGCCGGTACGACCGCCGTGTAGCCGAGGTTCACCGCGTCGAAGACGGCGTTCGGGATCGCCACGTTGGCCGAGACCCCGGTGACGATCAGGGTCCGGCAGCCAAGATTGCGGAGCAGCGCGTCCACGTCCGTGCCGGCCAGCGGGGAAAGGCCGTGCAGCCGCCGTACGACGAAGTCCTCGTCCGCCACCTCGATGGGAGCGGCGACGCGTACCGCCGTGCTTCCGGTGTACTGCTGGACGGGCAGACGGGCAGCGGCCCTGAAGAGGCGGGCGTTGTGGTTGGCGCCGCGCCCGTCCGGGCGGCGCTCGGCAACGGCGTGCACGACCTGGACACCCGACTCGTGCGCCGCGGCGACCAGCCGCGCGATCCTGGTGAGCACACCGGAGGACCGGGCCTCCTTGGCGAGTTCCGGCAGCGCGCTGTCGTGGCCCACGACACCCTGCTGGCATTCGACGGTGAGCAGGACGGTGGTCGCCGGATCGAGCTGTTCGGCGAGGCGGTCCTTCGACTCCTTCGAGGGCACGACGTCCCCTTTCGTACGTGTCGGCAGGGCGGGCGAGGCTAGCGCCCATTGCGTGACGAGGGAAGAGACTCCATGATTTCCTGACACCCAGTCAGTTCATTGGCCCAGCAGGAGGGATCGCCCCATGACCGCGACTCAGCGGCGAGGCCGCCGGATCATGATGAATCCCGGCGAGCGGGATTCCTACCTCGCCGGTCTGCGCACCTGCCGGGTGGCCACCGTCGCCGAGGACGGCCGCCCGCACATCGGGGCGCTGTGGTTCGTCTGGGACGGCACCTCGCTCTGGCTGTACTCGATCACCCGGAGTCTGCGGTGGTCCCAGCTGCGGCAGGACCCCCGGATCGCCGTGGTCGTCGACGACGGGGTGGAGTACGGAGAGCTGCGCGGCGTGGAGCTCTCCGGCACGGCGGTCTTCGTCGGCGAGGCGCCCCGTACCGGCGAGAGCTGCGCCGAACTGGACGTGCCCGAGCAGTTGTTCGCGGCGAAGTACTTCGGCATGGACACCATGCCGCACGACGGCCGGCATGCCTGGCTGCGCCTCACACCCGACACCATCACCTCCTGGGACTTCCGGAAACTGGCGGCTCTCCAGTAGAGGCGCCCGTCAGCCCCCGGGGTGGGTGACGGCGGGCGCGTCGAGCGTCCGGCCCGCCGCGCGCAGCGCCTCGACCGCCGCCCTGATCGAGGGCCGCCGGTCCGCGTCGGTCCGCCACACGGCGTGGATGTGACGGCGCATCTGCTGCCGTACGGGCACCAGCCGCACCCCGTCCGGCACCGGACCGCGCCCGAGCCTCGGGGCCACGCAGACCCCGAAACCGGCCGCGATCAGCGCGAGCTGGGTGTGGTGCTCGCCCGCGAGGTGCGCGATACGGGGCTCGATCCCCTTGGAGCGCAGGGTGAACATGAGCCACTCGTAACAGAATTCGCCCTCGGGCCAGGACACCCATTCGTCGTCGGCGAAGTCCTCCAGGTCGACTTCGGCGCGGTCCGCGAGCGGATGACCGGACGGCATGGCGATGTCCGGTGCGTCGTCGAGGAGTTCGGCCTTGGCGAGGCCACCGGGCACCGGCAGACGCTTGTTGCTCCAGTCGAGCACCACCGCGAGGTCGCTGTCGCCGCGGAGCACCGCACGGATGCCGTCCTCGGGCTCCAGTTCCTTTGTGCAGACCTTGAGTTCGGGGTGCTCCGCACGCAGCGCCGTGAGTGCGGCGGGGAAGAGTCCGCGGGCCGCGGTCGGGAAGGCCGCGATCCGGACCTCACCCACCACCCGGCCGCGCTGCGCCTCGATGTCGGACTGCGCGAGTGCCACCTGGGAGAGAATCCGGGCCGCGTGGTCGGCGAGCAGCCGGCCCGCGTCGGTGAGGCGGACTCCGCGCCCGTTCTTGGCGAGCAGCTGCTGCCCGACCTCCCGCTCCAGTTTGGCCATCTGCTGCGAGACCGCCGACGTCGTGACGTGCAGCCCGTCGGCCGCCCCGCTCACCGAGCCGTGCCGCGCGAGGGCGTCCAGCGTCCGCAGCCGCTCCAGATTCAACATGTAAGAAATGCTACGCGAACACCCCTAGAAAGTCTCACTTGTCCTACGTGGTTCCGGTCGTCATCCTTGAGCCCATGAGCGCCCCCTCCGCCCCGCGAGCAGTACCGGGAACCTCCCCCGCCGCCGGCTCCCCTCCCCCGCCCACCCTTGCCGCGGCTCCCGCCGGGCGCAGGCCGGTGGACTGGCGCATCCGCTTCGCGGCACTCGCGCTCATCTGGGGTTTCAGCTTCCTGCTCATCAAGGTGGGCACCGACGGGTACGCCCCGCTCCAGGTCGCCTTCGGGCGCCTGCTGTCGGGTGCGGCGGTGCTCGCCGTCGCCATGGCGGTGCGCCGCGAACGCCTGCCGCGCTCCGCCGGGACCTGGGGCCGTCTGTTCGTCGCCGCACTGTTCCTCAACGCGCTGCCGTTCTCGCTGTTCGCCTACGCCGAGCTCACCATCCCCTCGACGCTCGCCGGGATCTGCAACGCCACCTCACCGCTGTGGGGAATGGCGCTCTCGCTCGTCGCGCTCTCCGAGGACCGCCCGACCCGCCGCCGCGTCGCCGGCCTCGGGCTCGGCTTCATCGGTGTGCTGACCGTGCTCGGCGCGTGGCAGGGCTTCTCCGGGCTGGACTTCACCGGTACGGCGATGGCGCTCCTCGCCGCCCTCTGCTACCCGGTCGGCTGGATCTACGTACGCCGGACCCTGACGGACACCGGTTCGTCGGCTCTCGCGCTGACCGGCAGCCAGCTCCTCGTCGGCACGGTCCAACTCGCCCTGGTGACACCCTTCTTCACCGCCGCACCCGACGGTTTCCCGCTCCTGCCGACGCTCTCGGTGCTGGCTCTGGGGGCGATCGGCACGGGGTTCGCCATGCTCCTCCAGTACGAACTGGTCCAGGAGGTCGGCCCGACGACCGCGCAGATGGTGACCTACTTCATCCCGGTCATCGCCACCGCCGCCGGAGTGGCCCTGCTCGGCGAACAGCTGAGCTGGAACACTCCGGTCGGGGCCCTGATCGTCCTTGCCGGGGCGGCCCTCACCCAGAGCCGCGCCCGCACCCCGGCCGGTACGCCGCCCGGGAAGAAGCGGCCCCGGCGGAAGGAACAGCTCAGCCGAAGCTGATCGGCCGGGCCGGGCCCGCCGCCGCGGCGACCGCGTCCGCCAGCGGTTCGATGTCGGCGGCGGTCAGCCCCGACACGGTGAGCCGCACCCCTTGCGGGGCGGACATCCGGAAGCGCGCCCCGGGCGCCACCGCCCAGCCGGCGCGCAGCAGCCGGGTCACGGCTCCGGTCTCGTCACTGACGGGCACCCACACGTTCATCCCGCTCCGGCCGTGCGCCGGGACGCCGCGGTCCGCCAGCGCCCGGACGAGCGCGTCCCGCCGCTCCGCGTAGGCCCGGGCAACGGCCGCCGGGTCCACCGCCTTCGAGGTCCACAGGTGCACCACGGCCTGCTGCAGCAGTGTGCTGACCCAGCCGGGCCCCAGCTGCTGCCGCCCGGCCACCCGGTCCACCGTGACCGCGTCCCCGGTCAGCACGGCGAGCCGCAGATCCGGCCCGTACGCCTTCGCGACGGACCGCACGAACGCCCAGCGGTCCGTGACCCCCGTCAGCGGATGCAGCGGGAGGTCGACGATGGCGTGCCCGTGGTCGTCCTCGATCAGCAGGACTCCGGGATGGGCGGCGAGCACCGCCCGCAGTTCGCGCGCCCGGCCGGCGCCGACCGCCGCGCCCGTGGGGTTCTGCGCACGGTCGGTGACCACCAGCGCTCGCGCGCCCGCCCGCAGCGCCTGCTCCACATCCGCGGTGCGCGGCCCTTCGTCGTCCACGCCGACGGGAACGGCGTGCAGGCCCAGTGCCGGTACGAGATCGAGCAGGGCGCCCCATCCGGGGTCCTCCACCGCGACCGCGTCGCCCGGCTTCAGATGCGCCGACAGGACGCGCTCGATCGCGTCGAGCGACCCGGACGTCACGACCACGGGCCCTGCGGACACCCCGTCGGCGTCCATCGCGGCCCGGGCGAGCGCGGCCAGCTCCGGAAGCACCGGCTCGTCCCCGTACAGCCCGGGCCGCGCCGTGTTCGCGCGCGCGGCCGAGGCCAGCGCGGCGCCGAGATCCGGCAGCAGGTCCGGATCCGGGTTCCCCTCCCCCAAGTCCCTGACGCCAGGGGGCACTTCGACTCGCAGGGAGCCGCGCGCGGTGCTCGCCGGGCGGGGCCGGACCCGGCTGCCCCGGCGCCCGGCGGTCTCGATCACCCCGCGCTCGCGCAGCGTTCGGTAGGCAGCCGCCACCGTATTCGGGTTGACGCCCAGCCGGGCCGCCAACTCACGCATGGGGGGCAGGACATGCCCGGGCGCGAGCTCACCCGACCCGACCGCCCGCTCCACGCTCTCGGCAATCTCGGATGCACGCCGCCCACTGATCGGATAGTCTCCTAGCACAAACATCATTATGCACTAGTGCAATGGAGTACGCAATGTCGGACACCGCCGAGCCGGACACGATCACGCCCGACGGCGCGGGCCCGCGCGTCGCCGCCGCCTACGAGCCGACGGACCGGACGGTCCCGAGCAGGGGCCGCGAACGCGCCACCTACGACCGCGAGCTGGTCCACTCGGTTCTCGACGCGGCCTACCTCTGCCACCTCGGCTTCGTACGGGACGGGGCGCCGGTCGTCCTGCCGACCCTCTTCGGCCGGGTGGGCGAGCGGCTCTACGTGCACGGTTCGACGGGTTCCCGGCCGCTGCTGGCGGCGGGCAGGACGGACCCGGGCCTCCCGGTCTGCCTCACGGTCACGCATGTCGACGGCCTGGTCCTGGCACGCTCCGCCTTCCACCACTCGATGAACTACCGCTCGGTGGTCGTCCACGGCACGGCCCGTACGGTCACCGACCCCGAGGAGCGCCGGATAGCGCTCGACGCCATCGTCGACCAGGTCGTGCCCGGCCGGTCGCAGGACTCGCGGCCCGCGGACGCGAAGGAGCTCGCCGCGACCGCGGTGATCCGCCTGGACCTCGACGAGGTCTCCGCCAAGGTCCGCACCGGCGGCCCGAACGACGATCCCGAGGACGTCTCGCTCCCCTACTGGGCGGGCGTCGTCCCGCTCACCCGCGGCCACGCCGCTCCGGTCCCGGCCGACGACCTGGACCCGGCGATCGCGGTCCCGGAGTATCTGACGTCCCTCTGAACGGCGTTCGCGTGGCGGGCCCGCCACGGAGCCGGCCCGTCACACAGCCGCACCGCCACCGGGCAGGCGCCGAGTCGGACGAGCACCGCCTCCCGGCGCGCGACGGCCGCCCGGCGCGCCTCGGCGGCGGCGAGACCGACCACCGCGACGAGCTCCGTATGCGGGCAGCGACGATCCGCCCGGGGACTGCCCGAGCCCGGTCCTCGTCCTGAGTCGCCGCCCGCGCTGGACGGCAGGCGGCGCAAGCACCGTCGGATGCTTGACCCTCAGGCCAGCGGGTGTCCGGCGGGCACCTGCCCCTGGGCTTCCCCGGCATCCTCCGTGCCCGGGGCGCCGGCCCCGGAGGCCACCGGTCCGGAAGGCGGCTTCGGCGCCGAGGACTGGGCGATGAACGCGCCGATCAGCACCAGGCTGCCGCCGATGAGCTGAGGCGGCGACAGGTGCTCGCCGAGCAGCACCCAGGCGAGCACGGTCGCGAGGACCGCCTCCAGACAGGCCACCACGCCCGCCACCTGCGGGGAGAGCAGCCGCACCGAGATGACCCCGGTGACGTAGGCGACGACGGTCGCGAGCAGCACGATCCAGACGAGCAGCAGCCACGCGGGGACGTCCGTCCCGTTCATGTCGGCGGTGCCCCCGAGAAGTGCCCAGTCCATGCCCCACGGCCGGGCGACCACGGTGAGGACCGCGGCGCCGATGAGGAGTCCGTACGCGATCACGCCGACCGGATGCGGAGGTTCGGCGTGCTTTCCGCCTTCGGCGTCCTGGCCGCCCTGGTCGGAGAGGACGAAGTAGCCGACCTGACAGCAGGCGGCGCCGAGCGCGAGGAGCAGCCCGACGACGTCGAAGCTCAGCCCCGACCAGACCTCGACGACGCAGGCGAGTCCGCCGACCGCGAGAACGACGCCGACGGCCGCGGCCCGGGTGACCGGCCTGCGCTGCACGAACCGCACCCAGCCGAGCACGAGCGCGGGCGCCAGATACTCGACGAGGAGGGCCACACCGACGGGGATGCGGGAGATGGCGGCGAAGTAGCACGCCTGCACACCCGCGACGGCGAGCAGCCCGAAACCTGCCAGCAGGGCGGGCCGTTCACGGACCAGATTCCGGTGGCGCCAGGCAACCGGCAGCATGACGAGAGCGGCTCCCGCCACCCGTAGCCACACCACGTGCAGCGGGTCGAGCCCCGCCTCGATCAGCGGCTTGGCCGCCACTCCCGAACCACCGAATGCGAACGCCGAGGCCAGGGCTAGTCCCAGGCCGGCGCTTCTCCCCTGAGACGCGTACATCGGCACATCATGACAGGTGCCATCAGTACCGTCACCCCTGTCACGACTGTCATGCCCGGCCGGACGCCTCCGCTATGCGGTCGGCCGTACGGTCCGCCAGCCAGGCGACGTCGACGCCTGCCCGGTCGAGCACCTCCACCGCACGGCACTCGCGGTCCGCGGCGAGCGCGGCGAGCAGATCCAGACCACCGGCGCGGCTCTCCCCACGCCGCTCCGCACGCACCCGCGCCTCTTCCATGCCGGCCACGGCCGAGGGGGACCAGCCGTCCGCCTCCGCCTCGCGCACCTGGGACACCGCACCCGAGTTCTCGACCGCCCCCTGCCAGCGGAGCCCGTATCCGATGCTGCGCTGCACGAGGTAGCCGAGCACCTTCGCGAGCTGCGGACCGCCGTCGAAGGCCGCACGGACCTCGGGGTCCGACTCGATGAGCGAGTGCAGCAGGTGGGCGGTGTCGATGTGGCGGTCACCGTCGCGCAGGGCCCGCCTGCGCGCGCCGGTCACCACCGAAGCCAGTTCCACAGTGAATCGGGAATCGAGCTCGGCACGGTTCGGTGCGGGCTGTTCGGGTATCCGCGGCGTCCGGTTTTGCACACCTCTCACCCCATCAGTCCCGTGGCCTGAAGACATCCCCGGAGGGGCCCATTCGCACATCCCACCCAAGTTGGGCACACCAGCTCGGTTCCTCATCCTTCTGGATGAGATCCGGCAGCCGCACGGTGCCGATCAGGAGAAACGGCGCGCGCCGCCTTGCCACGCGCTCCCGGAGCAACCGCGGGCCACGGTGCGCACGTCCCTCAGGCCACAGCCCGATGACGGCGCCGGAGGGAGGGCGGGCAGCATGTTCTGGATGGTCGCACTGCTGGCGGTCGACGG
The DNA here is from genome assembly GCF_036195325.1 of Streptomyces sp. NBC_00234. Lineage (NCBI taxonomy): Bacteria > Bacillati > Actinomycetota > Actinomycetes > Kitasatosporales > Streptomycetaceae > Streptomyces > Streptomyces sp. NBC_00234. The sequence continues at coordinate 1,213,952 of NZ_CP108101.1, forward strand.
CCGACAGTACGTCTACCGGGTCTACGCACCGGACGACGCACTGCCCGCCGACCTCTTCTGGGCGGCGTTCCACTGCCACGACGAGGGCCCGCACCCCCGCGCGTCCGACTGGTTCGACTCCGCCGCGATCTGGCGCAGCCGCCAGACCCAGCAGATCTGACAGGTCATCAGTATTGAATGTTCTTGCCGCTGCCGCTACGTTCCGCGACACCGTAACCCGACGAGCAAGGGGTGGTCGCATGGCCGAAGTCAGCGCGGAGGCACGCATCGAAGCACCGGCCGAGAAGGTCTGGGCGCAGCTGACGGACTTCTCGGCGTACGGCGAGTGGAACGCCACCCACACCAGCTTCCCGAAGGGCGGTCCGGACTCCCTTGAGCTCGCGGCCACCTACGAGGAGAACATGAAACTGATGGGCTTCCCGGCCGAGGTGACATGGACGGTCTCGGAGCTGGAGGCGGGGCGGCTGCTGACGACCACGGGCAAGGGGCCGATGGGCGTCAACCTGACCATGCGCTACGCCCTGACCCCGGACGGGGACGCCACCACGGTGCGGATCGACGGGGAGTTCACCGGCGCGGCGGTCTCCCTGATGGCCGGCAAGCTCAAGGATTCGGCCACGTCCGCCCTGCACGAATCACTGCGCAAGCTGGGCGGCCTGGTCGCCGCCTGACCGCCCGCGCACGACAGCTCCACAGTCGGCCCACGACGCCGGAAGGGCCCCGCGGCTACCGGCCGCGGGGCCCTTCGCAGTCGACTCCCGCACGACGGGGTCAGCCCTCGTCGGCCAGAATCAGATAGAGCTTCTTACGGGCGTCGTTGATGACGGCGAGTGCCTTCTGCCGCTGCTCGGCGGACCCGGTCTTCCAGACCTGGCCGTACGCCTCCATCAGACCGAAGCCGGCCTGGCGGATCTCATTGACGCTCTCCCAGTCGATACCGCGTCCGGCCTCTTCCCACGGCGCGTCGGGGCCCGACTCGGCCTCGGTGCGCCCGGCCTCGGTGAGCGTGAACAGCTTCTTGCCGCCCTCGGTCTCGCTGACGATCAGACCCTCGTCCTCCAGCAGCTGGAGGGTCGGATAGACGGAACCCGGGCTGGGCCGCCAGGCCCCACCGCTCCGCTCTCCGATCTCCTGGATCATCTCGTAGCCGTGCATCGGCCGGTCCTTGAGCAGCGTGAGGATCGACGCGCGCACATCACCGCGCCGCGCCCTCCCCCTGCCGCCGCCCCGACCGCGCCCGCCACCGAAAGGCCCCCCACCGAAGGGCGGACCGAACGGCCCGAAGGCTGCCCGCCTCCCCTCGAAGTCGCCCTGACCGCGATGACCGGGCCCGCAGTGCCCATGTCCGTGCTCATTGCCCTGTCCATGTGAACGCATCGCTACGCTCCTTCCATCGTTGATCTGTCGCGATGCCTCAACGATATATCGGTACGTGTCGCTTGGCAATGCCCTTCTCCGTGGGCGACTGTCCGTCCTGGTGCGCCGTGGCGTGCCGGCGACAGAGTCCCCAGCGGCCCGTGCTCTCATCTGCGACGGCTGTTTCCCACTCGCGCTGCTGGCTAGCTTGTGGGCATGACGGAGCACCCCGGGTTCGGCGCGATGCTGGCGTGGCTGCTGGACCACAGAGAGCTCGGCGCGCAGGAATTGGCCGACCGCGCCGAGCTGGACGCGGACGCGGTCCGCTCAGTGCTTGCAGGCGATAGCCCCGGCGAGGAACTGCTCCGACGGCTTGCGCCGGCACTGGGATTCCACGCCGTCGATCTGTTCATCCTCGCGGGGCTGGCGGTCCCGGACGACATGGCGCCGCTGGACACCGCTGCCGCGACATGGGTGAAGGACGCGGTGACGGATGCGGTGCGTCTCCCCTCAGCGGGACGCCGTGAACTCCGGCAGCTGATCCGCTCACTGCCGCAGGAGGAACGGCGTGCCGGCTTCGCCCCGAAACCGCTCATGCCCCTCCCGGGCGGTCCGGGCGCTCGGGTCATCCGCATGCTCCAGCACCGCAACCTGAACTGGTCGGGAATGGCGATGACGCTTGCGTTCGTGACGCCCACCTACCTGTCGGCAGCCACGTACGGTGCGATCGGCTCCGATCGCAAGGAGCTGACCCCGCGCCTGGTGACGGACTTCTCCGCCCTGCTGGGGATCGACGCCCTCGACCTGGCCGCGCTGACGGGCGTCACTCTGCATGACGTACCACCGCCTCCGACCCGGGCGGCGGTGGACACCGCAGCGCTGCTGTGGGAGGCGCGACGCCTCTCCGCCGAGCAGGCACGACACGTCTCCGAGCGTGCACATTCCATGCGTGGAGACTTCCGCGAGCGCACTTCATAGAACTGCCCGGACCCTGACACCCGCCGGCAGTCATGGCGCCAGTGCCCGCGGTTCAGTGGCATGCGGACGACCGACTTCGTTGAGACAGGACAGCAATCGCCCGGTCCGGCTGCCCGCCCCCACCCCGCTTGCGGTCCAGTCGCCGCGGATTGGCCTTGGCCCGCGGATCCCCGGCGGCTCTACCGTCGCGTCATGAGGATTCGTATCGTCGACGCGTTCACCGACCGCCCCTTCGCCGGCAACCCCGCCGGGGTCCTGCTCCTGGACTCCGAGGGCTTCCCGGACGACACCTGGCTCCAGCAGGTCGCAGCCGAGGTCAACCTCGCCGAGACCGCGTTCGCCCACCCCCTGCCGCCGGGCGGGGAGGCCGACTGGGCACTGCGCTGGTTCACCCCGGTCACCGAGGTCGACATGTGCGGGCACGCCACCCTCGCCACGGCGCACGTCCTGCACACCACGGGGATCGCGAGCGGCGAGGTGCGCTTCGCGGCGCGCTGCGGAGTCCTCACGGCCACCGCCCACCGGGACGGCACGCTGACCCTCGACTTCCCGACGGCCCCGCTGACCCCCGCCACCGCCCCGCCCGGACTGGCGGAGGCCCTCGGCGCGGAGCCCCTCACCGTCCTCGACACCGGGGAGCACATCGGCGACCTGCTGGTCGAGCTCGCGGACGAGGCAGCGGTACGCGCGCTGACGCCGGACTTCCCCGGGCTCGTCGCCTGTTCGCGGCGCGGGATCATCGCCACCGCCCCGGCCGGGGACCCCTCGCGCGGCTACGACTTCGTCTCGCGCGGGTTCTTCCCCCGGGTCGGCATCGACGAGGACCCGGTGACCGGCAGCGCGCACACGGCCCTCGCGCCGTTCTGGTCGGCGCGCCTGGGCCGGGACGAGCTCACCGGCCTGCAGTGCTCGGCCAGGTCCGGCCTCGTCCGTACGTCGCTGCGCGGCGAGCGCACCCTGCTGACCGGCCACGCCGTCACTGTCATCGACGGCGAACTGCTCACCGCGCCCTGACAGCCCGACGGGGCGTACGAGAACTCCGTACGCCCCGTCGTCGGCCCGCCGCTCACGGCGTGGGCAGCCAGTCCACCGTCCCGGCGAGCAGCGCGTAGCCGACGAACGCGCCGATATCGAGCAGCGCATGCGCGACGACCAGCGGTCCGACGCGCCCCCAACGCCGGTACAGCAGCACGAAAACCACACCCATCACCAGGTTCCCGATGAAACCGCCGATGCCCTGATACAGGTGATAGGAGCCGCGGAGCACCGAACTGGCCACCAGGGCGGCCATCGGCGTCCAGCCCAACTGCCCCAGCCTGCGGAGCAGATAGCCGACGACGATCACCTCCTCCAGTACGGAGTTCTGGAGCGCGGAGAGAATCAGTACGGGGAACTTCCACCACACGTCCGGCAGCGACTCCGGCACCACCGTCAGGTTGAACCCGGTGGCCCGCGCCACGAGATAGAAGGCGAGCCCGGCGCTGCCGATGCCGGCGGCGACCAGGGTGCCGCGGCCGAGGTCGGACCCGGGCCTGGTGCGGTCGAAACCGATCACCCGGAGGCTCGCGCCCTCCCTGATCAGGAAGTGGGCCACGAGGGCGACCGGGACCAGAGCCGATGCGATACCGAACAGTTGCCAGGCGAGATCCAGCCAGGGCCGCCCCGGCGCGTACGAACCGTTCAGCGTGGCCGCCTGGTCCTTCAGTCCCCCCGGCTTCGTCAGCGACCCGACGAAACTGATGAGGGCAGACACCCCGCTGGCCCCGAGCGAGAGAGCCAGGACCAGCACCGTTTCGGACCGCAAGATCCTTCGCGGTACGGCCTCTTGGGGATAAATATCAGCCACGCGCCCCGCCTCCACCTGTACACCTGCCTTTAGTTGTGCATTCGCATCTCATCCCGCCCACCGTCCCGCTAGGGTCTCGAATGCAGGTACGAAGATCATGCTCGACCGGCCGGGGGACGACCACCATTGGTGATGGTGTGGTCCCCCTTTTCCTTGTTCATCCTCAAGGAGGGGCACCACCGACATGGGACGTCACAGCTTGCCCGACGGCTATACGGCGGAGGGCGCCGGGGACGCCCCTCCCCGGCGCCGCCGCACCGTCGCCATCGCCACCATGCTCGTGCTCGCAGTGGCGGCGGGAACGGCGGTCGCCGCGCAGGGCGGTCTGCTGTCGTTCTCCGAGTCCTGTGAGGACTCGGCGGTGCGGCTGTCCGTGGCCGCCTCCCCCGACATAGCCCCCGCCGTGCGCGCCGTCGCCGACCAGGCGCGCGCGGACGAGGTGAGATCGGACGGCCACTGCCTGTACGTCGAGGTGGCGGCCCGCGACTCCTACAAGGTCGCGGACGCACTGGCCAGAGGTGACAAGGCCCCCGACTACGAGGTCTGGCTGCCGGACTCGGACCTCTGGCTGGACCGGGCGATGGGCAACGGCGACGGCATCCCGGTCGCGCCGGGCGACTCCGTGGCCTCCTCCCCGGTGGCCCTCGCCATGGTGCCGTCCGCGTCCCGGACGCTCGGCTGGCCCAGGAAGACGTACTCCTGGGCCGAGTTGGTGGCCTCGGCCATGCAGTCGGACAAGGTGCGTCTCGGCGCCGCCGACCCCGCCCGCAGCGCCACCGGGCTGCTGGCGCTCGCCAGCATCGGCGCGTCCTCCGACGAGCAGGGCGGGGACAGCGACACCCGGGTCGCCGAGACCGCGAAGGTCCTGGCGCAGCGGATGTCCGACAGCGACGCCCATGTGCTGGAGACCCTGGCCCAGGACAGCTCGGGAGCCGAGGAGGGCAACCCCAGACGGAACCAGGCGGTGCTGCTCTCGGAGCAGGCGGCCTTCACGCACAACGCCGACTCGACCGGCGGCGGGAAGCTCGACCTCTTCTACCCGAAGGACGGCACCCCGCTGCTCAACTATCCGTACGCGCTGGTCAACGAACCGGAACTGACCACCAACGAGAGCCGGGCCGCCCTGCGGTTCATGACCCTGCTCAGGAGCGAGAGCTCCCAGCGCACGCTGGCGAAGCGGGGGTTTCGTACCGCCGACGGCACCGCGGGCACGTCGGTCGTCGCCTCGGCGGGCGGCAGGAAGCCCCAGCCGTACGCCACCTCGGCCGCCGCCCCGCCGTCCGCGGCGGCGCTCCAGGAGACGCTCGGCATGTGGACGATCACCGTGCAGAGCGCACGGCTCACCACGGTCGTCGACGCCTCCGGTTCCATGGCCACCCTCGTGCCGGGCCGCGGCCAGTCACGGATGGACGTCACCAAGGCGTCCCTGATCCAGGCGCTCAGCCAGTTCACGCCCAACGACGAGATCGGGCTCTGGGAGTTCGCGACGACGCTCGACGGCTCCAAGGACTACCGCAAGCTGATGCCCACCCGCCGGCTCGGCGACACGGCGAAGGGCGGGGCCACCCACCGGGAGGCGCTCGCCGCCGCGTTCGCCGCGCTCCAGCCCGTACCGAACGGCGCCACGGGCCTCTACGACACGACACTGGCCTCGTACAAGGAGGCACTGTCGACGTACGTGAAGGGCAAGTTCAACGCCCTGGTGATCTTGACGGACGGCTCCAACCAGGACCCCCGGAGCATCTCCCGCAGCGCGCTGATCGACCAGCTCAAGACGCTCACGGACCCGGCGCGCCCCGTGCCGATCCTCGCCATCGCCGTCGGTCCGGACGCCGATCGCGAGGAGGTGGCCGACATCGCGGAGGTGACCGGGGGCGGCGGCTACCAGGTCACCGACCCGGCCGAGATCCAGGCCGTCATCCTCCAGGCGATCATGACGGCCGGACAGAGCGGCCACGCCGCGGGCGAGTAGCCCGCGGCGCGTCCCGGCACCCTCGTCGCTCAGGGCGCCGGGAATCCCACGGGCCAGGTGTGCACGGGCTCACCCGCCTGCATCAGTTCGCCGTAACGCCGGGTGGTGGCGGCCAGGGCCGCGTCCCGTTCGAGACCCGCCTCCAGGGCCCGGTGGTAGGTGTCGACCTGCCAGGAGGCACCGTTCATCCGCCGCTTGCACCGCTCCTCGATGACACCGAGGTAGAGATCGCGGTCCGCGGGCTCGATGTTCCAGGCATCGAGCCCGGCGGCGGCCAGGGGCAGCAGTTCGTCGCGTACGAGCTTGACCGCGGGCACCTTGGTCACGCCGCCCGAGCGGCCGGGGCGCGGCCAGAGCAGCTCGGCGTCGATGCCGTACCGGCAGGCGGTGTCGAAGTTCTCGGCGGCTGCGGCGAACGGCAGCCTGCTCCAGACGGGCCGCGGCTCCTCTGCCAGCGCGCGCACGAGGCCGTAGTAGAAGGCCGCGTTCGCGATCACGTCGGTCACGGTGGGGCCGGCGGGCAGGACCCGGTTCTCGACCCGCAGGTGCGGAACACCGCCCGCCAGACCGTAGACCGGACGGTTCCACCGGTAGACCGTCCCGTTGTGCAGAACGAGCTCCGCCAGTTGCGGCACTCCGCCCTCGTCGAGCACGCGCAGCGGGTCCTCGTCGTCGCAGATGGGCAGCAGCGGCGGGAAGTAGCGCAGGTTCTCCTCGAAGAGTTCGTACGCGGAGCTGATCCAGCGCTCCCCGAACCAGGTCCTCGGGCGCACGCCCTGATTGCGGAACTCCGGCGGCCGGACGTCCGTGGCCTGCTGGAACAGCGGCGGCCTGGACTCCCGCCACAGCTCCTTGCCGAACAGGAAGGGGGCGTTGGCCCCGAGTGCGATCTGCACGGGGGCGATGGCCTGCGCCGCGTTCCACACGTCGGCGAAGCGGTCCGGCGTCACCTGAAGGTGCAACTGGACCGAGGTGCAGGCCGATTCGGGAGCGATGGACGGAGAGGTGAAGACGAGCCGTTCGACGCCCTCGATATCGAGAGCGAAATCCTCGCCGCGCGCCGCCGCCATTTGGTCGTTGAGCAGGGTGTAGCGGTCGACCTGCGAGAGATTCGCCGAGACCACGTCCTCCCGCCCCAAGGTCGGCAGGATTCCGATCATCAGGATGCCCGCGTCGACCTCACCGGCCTTCCGGTGGGCATAGGCGAGGCCGGTCCTCAGCTCCTCGGCGAGCTGATCGAAAACACGGCCGCTCAGACGGTGCGGAACGATGTTTACTTCGAGATTGAACATCCCTAGTTCGGTCTGGAAATCCTTGCTCGCGATGCGCTGGAGCACCTCGGCATTCATCATCCGCGGCATACCGTCCGCACCTGCGAGATTCAGCTCTATCTCCAGCCCCATGAGATTCCTGGGGCGCTCGAACCTCCGCTCGGACAGCAGCCTCCCCAGCCCCTCCAGGCACTGGTTGAGCTTGTCGCGGTACGCCTGCCGATCGGACAGGTCAAAGGCGCCCGCCACGACCTTCTCCCCCATCGCAGCGTCCTTCCTAGGTTGACCGGCCTGCGGACCAGGCCGTTCGTATCACGATCGATAATGCCCAGACGAGGTGATCGATAACGCCCTCACGGACCCCGTCCAGACGATAGTCTGATGAAGGAGGCCGGGGGCACATTCCATCGGCAAGGCGCGGGTGCACATTCCTCTTCCGGATGCGCGGGTAATGCGCCGTCGAGTTTCAGCCTACCGCCGTCTCGGGTAAACCCCTGGCGGAGGACGACCGGGCCGACCGTATCGCCAGAAACTCCGCATTCCGAAGTCCTGATACCGCCTTGCGGACAATATGGAAATCGGCTAGCGGAAACATTGTGTGAACACGCGTCGTATAAACTCCGCGAACGAGGCAGAGAGTTGACGCACAGGCCCCGATACCGGCCGTCCTCTGGCCCCGGCACGCCGACAGCGCCGTCTGCACCCGCCCACGCATCACCGTGTCTCCCAAGTGAGAGGCGACTCACCATGCCGCTGCATGTACCTCAGGCTCCCGCGCCCGCATTGCGCAGCGTTCTCGCGGCACTCGGTTCTCCCACCGCAGTCCGCGAGGCCCGCACACCCGCTCTCCGGTCCGTCCAGGGACCGCTGAGCCCCGAACTCCCGCTCCCCGTCCACGTACTGGACCGGATCGGTCCGAACGAGGCAGCTCCCACCACCCGCCTCGCCGGCTGGCGCTTCCTGATCCGTAGCGGGGACCGCGCGATCGCCGCCGCGGACACCATGCTGACCCCGGACGGCTGGGCCTTCTCGCACTTCTTCGAGGGTCCGTACATCACCTCGACGGAGCTGGCCGTACGACAGGCCGAAGCGGCGACGACCGCGTGCCAGCCGCGCCTGTTGTCCATCCCGGGGCTCTACATGCTCACGCTGTGGCTGCACGGTGACATCACAGCCGACCCCTCCGGCGGCACGCTCGCGCCCACCGACGTTCTCGTACCGCTCGCACCCGCACCGCCGGGCATCGCCGCCCACCGTCCGCACGCGGTCGCCGATCTGCTGCCCGTGATGACCTTGCGCATTCCCCCCGGCCCGCTGCTCGGCTCGCCGGCCTGACCACGTCCGCCGCCCCCGCCACGCCGCCCCCACCACCGGGGCTCCCTGGCGGGGGCGCACTGCTGCCCGTCCGGGCTAGTCCGTACGGGCCACCCCGAACCACCCGAAAAGACAGTGGAGTTGCCCTGAACCGCCCGGCCGGGTGATGCGTCCTGAGAGGAGGACGAGAGCTGCCGCGAAATCCCTGCGGAATGACGCCCGTGGGGCAACACTGGGACCGGACCGACTGATACGGGGGCGGCCATGAACACACCGTCAAGCCGCAGGACAATCAACTCAACGCAGCGAAAGAACCCATCCATGTGCCAGCACCAGCCACCCTGCCCGTCCGCCGACTCCGCCGACCGGGAAGCCGCGCGCCTCACGGCACACCACCCGGAGCAGGGCTGGAGCCTGCTGTGCAACGGCGTCCTGCTCTTCGAGGACACCGGCGAGCTGCTCCCGGACGGGCAGATCATCGCACCGCACCGGCCGCTGGAAACGGGCCGGGTCATGAAAGCCGCCTGACAGCGGCCGTACGAACTGGGGCCGGCCGGAGAAGTCTCCGCACCGGCCCCGACGCATGTCCGCGTCACGCTCTACTTCAGGTGCCTCAGTGGTCGTACTCGTCCAGCGGCGGGCAGGAGCAGACCAGGTTGCGGTCGCCGAAGGCACCGTCGATCCGGCGCACCGGCGGCCAGTACTTGTCCGCGGGCGACACACCGGCGGGGAAGACCGCCGTCTCACGGCTGTAGCCGTGCGCCCACTCGCCACCGAGCGCCGCCGCCGTGTGCGGCGCGTTGCCCAGCGGGTTGTCGTCCGCGCTCCACTCACCGGAGGCGACCTTCTCGATCTCGCCGCGAATGGCGATCATCGTGTCGCAGAAGCGGTCGAGCTCGGCGAGGTTCTCGCTCTCGGTCGGCTCGATCATCAGCGTCCCGGCCACCGGGAACGACATGGTCGGCGAGTGGAAGCCGTAGTCGATCAGGCGCTTGGCCACGTCGTCGATGCTGACGCCGGTCGCCTTGGAGATCGGACGCAGGTCGACGATGCACTCGTGCGCGACCAGACCGGCCGGGCCGTTGTACAGGATCGGGTAGTGGGGTTCGAGCCGCTTGGCGATGTAGTTCGCGGCGAGCACGGCCACCTGCGTGGCCCGCTTGAGGCCCTCTCCGCCCATCAGGCGCACGTACGCCCAGGAGATGGGCAGAATGCCCGCCGAGCCCCACGGGGCGGCCGAGATCGGCCCCACGCCGGTCTCCGGGCCCGCGGCGGGCTGGAGCGGGTGGTTCGGGAGGTAGGGCGCGAGGTGGGCGCGCACGCCGACCGGGCCGACGCCCGGACCGCCGCCGCCGTGCGGGATGCAGAAGGTCTTGTGCAGGTTCAGGTGCGAGACGTCGCCACCGAACTTGCCCGGCTTCGCGAGACCGACCAGCGCGTTGAGGTTGGCGCCGTCGACGTACACCTGGCCGCCCGCGTCGTGCACCTCGCCGCAGATGTCCGCGACGTGCTCCTCGAAGACACCGTGCGTCGAGGGGTACGTGATCATGAGCACGGCGAGCTCGTCGCGGTGCTTCTCGATCTTCGCGCGCAGGTCCGCGATGTCGACCTCGCCGTCGTCGGCGGTCTTCACCACGACGACCTTCATACCCGCCATCACGGCGCTCGCGGCATTGGTGCCGTGCGCCGAGGAGGGGATCAGGCAGACCGTGCGCCCCTCGTCGCCGTTGGCGCGGTGGTACGCGCGGACGGCCAGCAGGCCGGCGAACTCACCCTGCGAGCCGGCGTTCGGCTGGATGGAGACGGCGTCGTAGCCCGTGACCTCGGCCAGGCGCTCCTCCAGCTCGCGGATCAGGGTCAGGAAGCCCTGGGCCTGCTCGGCCGGCGCGAAGGGGTGCAGCGCGCCGAACTCGGGCCAGGTGATCGACTCCATCTCCGTGGTCGCGTTCAGCTTCATCGTGCAGGAGCCGAGCGGGATCATGCCGCGGTCCAGCGCGTAGTCGCGGTCGGCCAGCTTGCGCAGGTAGCGCAGCATCGCCGTCTCGGAACGGTGCTGGTGGAACACGGGGTGGGAAAGGATCGAGTCGGTGCGCAGCAGCCCCTCGGGCAGCGTGTCGGCGGCGACCTCGTCCAGCGCCTCGACGTCGCCGTCGGTGCCGAAGGCGGCCCAGACAGCGGCGACCTGCGTACGGGTCGTGGTCTCGTCGCAGGCGAGGGAGACCAGGTCGCCGTCGACGAGCCGCAGGTTCACACCGCGCTCACGGGCCTCCGAGACGATCTCCGCGGCCTTGCCGGGAACCCGCACGGTGATCGTGTCGAAGTAGGAACCGTGCACCACGTCGACACCGGCGGACCGCAGGCCCTCGGCGAGGATCGTGGCGTAGCGGTGCGTGCGCCGGGCGATCGTCCGCAGCCCGTCGGGGCCGTGGTAGACGGCGTACATGCCGGCCATCACGGCGAGCAGCACCTGAGCGGTACAGATGTTGCTGGTGGCCTTCTCCCGGCGGATGTGCTGCTCGCGGGTCTGGAGGGCCAGGCGGTACGCCTTGTTGCCGTCGGCGTCCACGGAGACACCGACCAGACGGCCGGGCAGGGAGCGGGCGAACTTCTCGCGTACGGCCATGAAGCCGGCGTGCGGTCCGCCGAAGCCCATCGGCACGCCGAAGCGCTGCGTGGTGCCGACCGCGATGTCCGCGCCCAGCTCGCCGGGCGAGGTGAGCAGGGTCAGGGCCAGCAGGTCGGCGGCGACGGTCACGATCGCGCCGAGCTCGTGGGCCTGCTCGATGACGGGCTTGATGTCCCGGACGGCTCCGGAGGCACCCGGGTACTGGAGCAGCACACCGAAGACACCGCGCTCGGCGGCTTCCGCGGGAATGCCCTCGGAGAGGTCGGCCACGAGGACCTCGACTCCGGTCGGCTCCGCACGGGTCTCTATCACCGCGATCGTCTGCGGCAGGGTGTCCGCGTCGACCAGGAAGACGCCGTTCTTCACCTTGCCGACGCGCCGCGCCAGCGCCATGGCCTCGGCGGCGGCGGTGCCCTCGTCGAGCAGGGAGGCGCCCGAGGTCGGCAGCCCGGTCAGCTCGGCGACCATGGTCTGGAAGTTGAGGAGCGCCTCGAGGCGGCCCTGGGAGAT